>DATBOO010000178.1:0-12225 GCA_036553725.1 Acidimicrobiales bacterium
CAGGATGGACTGTCGCCAACTCGACCCTGTCCCACGAGCGGGGCGTCAACCCGCGCCAGCTCGGCATCCACTGCCAACTCCTGTTGGGCCTCCTCGAATTGGCCCGGGAGCGCGAGCCCGGCTTCGGCGACTGGGGCACGCGTCAGCGCCTGGCCGAGGCCTACATCGAGGTAAAGCTGTTCCAGCTGCACAACTGGCGGACTTTGACCCGCTTGGAGCGGGGCGAGTCCCCCGGGCCGGAGGGGAGCACGCTCAAGCTCTACTGGAGCGAGATGTCCAAGCGCGTGCACGACACCGTCCTCGCCGTGCTCGGGCCCAGCGCCGGGCTGTGGCTGGGCGCCACCGGCAACCCCGGGGACGGCATGTGGCAGCGTTCGTGGCTCTACTACCAGGCGGCGTCGATCTTCTCGGGGACCAACGAGATCCAGAGGACCCTGGTAGGGGAACGGGTGCTCGGCCTACCGAGAGGCTGACGCCCGGTCCCGACGCAATCCTGGGCAGCCGGCCAGGCCAGGCCGGGTCGGCCAGGCCATCGAGGGATCAGGCCCCGGGCTCCGGGTCGCGGGGAAGGCCGAGCAGCCGCTCGGCGATGACGTTGCGCTGGATCTCACTGGTCCCGCCGGCGATGGTGAGGCACCGGGTCACCAGAAATCCGTGCGCCCACCGCTTGGCATGCCCGTCAAGGGCCGAGCCCTCGGGGCCGAACATGACCAGTCCCATCTCCTGCACCCGCTGCTCGTGCTCGGCCCCGAGAAGCTTCCGCACGCTCGTCCCGGGACCCGGGTCGGTGCCGGCCAGCGTCTGCAGCATCGAACGGTGGGCCATCAGGCCGAGCGACTGGGCCTCGACCACCAGCTCAGCCAGCTTGAGCCTGGTGGCGGCCGGTACGGGTCCCTCCTGGCGTTGTGCGAGGCGGAGCAGTGATTCGATCCCGATGCCGAAGGTCGACCCCGACGACATCGACACCCGCTCGTTGGCCAGAGTGGCGCGGGCGATCTTCCAGCCGTCCCCTACCGATCCGATGACGCAGTCGTCGGGGACAAAGAGGTCGTCGATGAACACCTCGTTGAACATGGCGTCGCCGGTGATCTCGCGCAGCGGTCGGACATCCAGGCCCGCCGAGCGCATGTCGACGATGAAATAGGTGATTCCCTGGTGCTTGGGGACCGAGGGATCCGTCCGCGCCAGGCAGATGCCCCAGTCCGACTCGAGGGCCATCGATGTCCACACCTTCTGGCCGTTGAGCAACCAGCCGCCGTCGGCCCGTTCCGCCCTGGTGATGAGGCTGGCCAGGTCGGATCCGGCCCCCGGCTCGGAGAACAGCTGGCACCACTTCAGCTCGCCGAGCAGGGTCGGACCCACCCACCGCCGGCGCTGCTCGTCGGTTCCGTGGGCGATGATCACCGGCAGGGCCCACGCTCCCACACCGATGTGGGGGCGGGTGATGCCCGCCGTGGCCAGCTCCTCGTCGATGACCAGTTGCTCGACGGCGGTGGCATCCCTTCCGAAGGGCGCCGGCCAGTGGGGCACCACCATCCCGGCATCCACCAGTGACCGCCTCCGGTCTGCCTCGTCGAGGGCCTTCAGCTCGTCGAACACCGGGGCCAGCTCGGCGCGGACCCGGTCGGCCTCTTCCGGGAGCTCGGTGGTCATGGCCCGCCGGGCTCCACCGAGGGCCAGGTCCACCACCTCGTCCAGGTACCGATCGGACCCCCCGAGCAACTGGCGTGTGGCCAGCGCCCGCCGGAGATGGAGATGGGTGTCGTGCTCCCAGGTGAAGCCCACACCCCCCAACAGCTGCACGCAGTCCTTGGCGCGGTCGACGCACCCGTCGAAGACCATGGCCCCGGCGGTGGCCACCGCCAGGGCCGACGCCTCGGAGCGGCCGAGGGCCGCGGCCAGCACCGCGTCCCACGCCAACGCGGTCATCTGCTCCACCCCGACCAGCATGTCGGCCAACCGGTGCTTCACCGCCTGGAACTGCCCGATCGGGCGGCCGAACTGCTCGCGCACCTTGGCGTACTCGGAGGCCGTCTCGAGGCACCACCGGGCGCCGCCGACGAGCTCGGCCGCGCCCAGGGAGACCGCCATCGCCCGCACCCGTTCCGTGGTGAGCGAGGGGAACTGACGGGAGGCCGGGACGCTGACCGCGTCGACGGCGAGCGTGCCCACCCGGCGGGTCGGATCGAGGCTGTCCAACGGGCCGGCCTGCACCACTCCCCCGACCGGGCCGACCTCGAGGAGGCACCACACCGCCGGGCCGTCCCCGTCCCGCGCCGGAACCAGGACCAGCGAGGCGGTCGACATGCCGAGCACGGGCCGGAGGGCGCCGGAGACGGTGATGGCGCCCGTCTCCCCCCTACCGACGATGTCGAGGTGCACCGGTCCCAGAGAGACCGCCCCGGTGGCGCTCCCGTCGACGAGCCCCGGGAGCAGGTCGGCAGCCTGGTCGCCCGTCCCCGCCTCCGCGATCAAGGCCGACAGGGTGACCGTCGGGAGGAGCGGTCCCGGGAGCAGGGACCGGCCGGCCTGTTCGAGCACGATGGCCAACTCGAAGAGCCCGTGGTCCTGGCCGCCCCATCGTTCCGGAATGTGGATGCCGAGCCAGCCCTGCGCGGCGAACTCCTTCCAGACGGGTTGGAGCTCCTCCACGGCCGCGTCGAGGAGGGCCCGGGGAACGGCGGGCGGGCAGTGAGCCTCGAGCCAGCGGCGCGCCGTGGCCCCGAGGGCCTCGTGCTCTTCGGAGATGGCTAGGGACATCGTCGGACCTTTCGCGCCTGGCGGACCATTCGCGCCCGGCGGGCCTTTCGGGCCTGGCGGCGGTGGAACCGTTGTTGCTTCAGCATGCCATTTTGCGCCGCCGGGCCGGGTTGGGTCAGCCCCGGGGCCGGTGCTCGGCGCGGAGCAGCCGCTTCAGGACCTTGCCGTTCTGGTCACGTGGGATCTCGGGGACGATCTCCCAGACGTGGGGAACCTTGTAGCTCGCCAGGCTCCCCCCGACGTGGGCCTCCAGTTCCTCGACTCCCACCGTCCCGCGCACCTGCACCATGGCGCACAGGCGCTCCCCGTCGCGTTCGTCGGGAATGCCGAAGATGGCACAGTCGACCACCTCGGGATGCTCGTAGAGGACTTCTTCGATCTCGCGGGGCGCGATGTTGACCCCGCCCCACAGCACCATGTCCGAGATTCGGTCGGTGATGGTGAGGTAGCCGTCCTCGTCGAGGAAGCCGATGTCGCCGACGGTGAAGGCATCACCACGCCACGCCCGGGACGTGGCGGCATCGTCATTGCGGTAGGAGAAGCGGCGGTCACCGGGTGGGCGGATGTACACCAAGCCGGCCTCGCCGGTCGGTACGACGGAGCCGTCCTCACCGAGGATGCGGATCTCCACGCCGGGCCACGGTCGGCCGACGCTCCCGGGATGCGCCCGCCACTCATCCGGCGAGATCTTGGTGGCCCCGCCCTCGCTGGCGCCGTAGAGCTCGTGGATCTCGGTACCGGGGAAGGCCTCCATCATCCGGGTCTTGACGACGATCGGGCAGGGGGCGGCGGCATGCACGATCAACCTGAGGCTGGACAGGTCGATGGCGGCCAGCTCCTCGGCAGGGATCTCCAGGATCCGGATGAAGTGCGCCGGCACCATGAACGACCGGGTGCCGCCGGTCCGGCTGACCTCGGTCAGCCACGACCTGGCCTCGAAGTGGTCGGTGATCACCGTGGTAGCCCCGATGTAGAGGGCACAGAGGGCCCAGCCGGCGTGGGAGGCGTGGTAGGAGGGACCGCTCATCACGTAGACGTCGTCGCGGGTCCATCCCCACAGCGCCACCTGGCCCTCGGTCCCCTGGCGGCGGCCGGCGGCGTCGGCCATGGCCCCGTGGACCACACCTTTGGGCCGCGCGGTGGTGCCCGAGGTGTAGAACATCAGCCCCGGTCCCGAGCCGCTGTCGGCGTCGGGCAAGGGCGTGGCCGCGGCGACGGCCGGCTCGTACCCCTGGCCCACCAACAACAACGGGATGGCCGCCTCCGAGCTGTCGACCGCCCCGGCCAGCTCTTCTTCGAAGTCGGTGTGGCCGACGATCACCGCCACGTCCGCATCGGAGAAGATGTAGGCCAGCTCGCCCGAGCGGAGATGGTGGTTGACCGGCAGGTATGGGGCTCCGGCCATGGCCGCGGCGATGGCCACCTCGAATTGCTCCGCTCCGTTGGGCAAGACCGTGGCCACCGGGCGCCCCGGCCCGGCTCCGTTCTCCACCAGCACCGAGGCCAGGCGGGCGGCCCGGTCATGGAGCTGGCCGTAGGTGAGGACCGACTCCCCCACCACGATGGCCGGTCGGCCGGGGCCGCTTCGGGCATGGGTGGTGACCCCGCGTTCCTCGGCAGTCGTCGGCCCTCCCACGACCGGCGACGCTACTTCCTCGGCCGCGGCCCGTCCTCCTCACTTCTCCCCGCCTATGGGGTCGGTGCCCGCCGGTCCGGGTACGGTGGCAGCCGTGACCGAGCTCGCTGAATCCGTCGGCACCACGGCCCACCCCCTGGAGCCCATCACCGGGGAGGAGATCCGCACCTCGGTGGCCGCGGTGCAGGCCACCGGGCGGTTGGACAAGCGGGCGCGCTTCGCCACCGTCACCCTCGAGCCTCCGTCCAAGGAGGTGCTGGCCGCCCACCGTCCCGGCCACCCGGTCCGGCGCCTGGTCCGCCTGGTCGTCGTGCCCGGCCTCGACAGCTCGGTCATCGAGGCCCTGGTCGACGCTTCGTCCGGGGAGATCGTGTCGTGGGAGCCGCGGCCCGACGTCCGCCCTGCCCTACTCTTCGACGACTCCCTCCGCTCCATCCAGGCCCTGGAGAAGCATCCCGACTGGCAGGCGGCCATACGCCGGCGAGGCATCACCGATTTCGACAAGGTGCAGATCGACCCGTGGCCGACCGGCAACTTCGGACGGGCCATGGAGGAGGACCGGCGGGTCACCCGGTGCCTCGCCTACTACCGTGAGAACCCGACCGACAACGGCTACGCCCGACCCATCGAAGGCGTGGTCGCCACCGTCGACGGGGCCCGCGGCGAAGTCCTCGAAGTACTGGACTACGGGGTCGTCCCCCTCCCGCCCGAGGGAGGGAGCTACTACCCCGAGGACAACCAGCCCCTGCGCACCGACCTGCTCCCCCTCGAGATCGTGCAGCCCGAGGGACCCAGCTTCACCGTCGAATCCAACCTGATCCGCTGGCAGCGTTGGTCCTTGCGGGTGTCCATGGACCCCAACGACGGGATGGTCCTGCACGCCGTCGGCTACCTCGACGGTGGCCGGGTCCGACCCGTCCTGCACCGCGCCTCGATCACCGAGATGGTGGTCCCCTACGGCGACCCCGGTCCCATGCACGGATGGAAGAACGCCTTCGATGCCGGCGAGTGGGGTCTCGGCCGCATGGTCAACTCGCTCACCCTGGGCTGCGACTGCCTCGGGGTCATCTCCTATCTCGACGCCACGTTCGCCACCGAGCGGGGCGAGCCGTACGTGGTGGAGAACGCGGTGTGCATCCACGAGGAGGACTACGGGATCCTCTGGAAGCACCAGGACCAGCGCGTGCCGCGCACCGAGGTGCGGCGGTCGCGGCGGCTGGTGGTCTCGTCCATCTCCACCGTGGGAAACTACGAGTACGGCTTCTACTGGTACTTCTACCTCGACGGCACCATCCAGTTCGAGGTGAAGCTGACCGGGGTCCTGTCGACCCGGGCCATGTCGCCCGGTGAGCGCTCCCCCGTCGCCCCCCTGGTCGCACCCGACCTGGCGGCACCCGTCCACCAGCACTTGTTCTGCGCCCGGCTCGACTTGGAGGTCGACGGCCGGGTGAACGAGGCCTTCGAGGTGTCCACCGAGCCCATGCCTTCCGGGGACGGCAATCCGTGGTCCAACGGGTTCATCCCCGTCACCCGGAGACTCGAGACGGAACAGGAGGCACAACGGGACGTCGACCCGGCATCGGGCCGGTTCTGGAAATTCACCAATCCCGGTGTCCACAACCGCCTGGGCGAGCCGGTCGCCTACAAGCTGCTCCCGTCATCCACGCCGACCATGCTGGCCCACCCCGACTCGAGTGTGGGGCGAAGGGCGGGCTTTGCCCGCCACAACCTGTGGGTCACGCCGTTCGCACCCGACGAGCGGCGGGGCGCCGGCGACTACCCCAACCAACACCCGGGCGGTGACGGGCTTCCCCGCTGGACGGCGCAGGACCGGCCCCTCACCGGCACCGACATCGTCGCTTGGCACACCTTCGGCGTCACCCACATCCCCCGGCCCGAGGACTGGCCGGTGATGCCCGTGGAGTACTGCGGGTTCCATCTCCTCCCGGTGGGGTTCTTCGACGCCAACCCCTCACTCGATGTCCCCCCGCCCGAGGCGTGCCACTGAGCGCCGCCGGGTGGGGCCCGGCTACGCCGTGTCGACCAGCATGGCGGCCAGCCGCTTGCGATGGGTGGCGTGGCCACCGAGCAGCACGTCGTTCTGCTTGGCCCGCTTGAACAGGAAGTGGGCGTCATTCGCCCACGTGAAGCCCACACCCCCGTGGAGCTGGATGTCCTCGCCGGTGACCTTGACCGCCGCCTCGGTGGTGTAGCCGGCGGCCATGGCCGCGGCCCGCTGGCGCGCCGGGTCCTCGGCGTCGGACGCCCACGCCGCGAACTGCACCGCCACCCGGGCCATCTCCACCAGATGAAACATGTCGACGATCTTGTGCTTGACCACCTGGAACGACGCCACCGGGCGGTCGAACACCACCCGCTCCTTGGTGTAGGCGATGGCCAGCTCCAGGGCCCGGTCCGCCGTCCCCAGGGTCTCCGAAGCCAGCGCCACGGCGGTGTCGTCCATGATCCGCCTCCAGATGGCCGCCTGGTTGCCGCCCGGGCCGACAGGCACGCACGGACGTCCCTCCAACTCCAGGCGCGCCGCCTTGCGCAGCGGGTCGAGGGTGGGAACCGGCTCCCCGTCGGGCTTCTCGACCAGGAAGGCGCGCCGGCCCTGCTCGGTGCCGGCGACCACGATGGCCCAGTCGGCGGTGTGGCCGTCGAGGACCAGCGGCTTCACGCCGTCGAGGACCCACCCCGCCCCCCGTCGCCGCGCCCGGGTCCGTACCGTGTCCAGCGGGTCGCCATGACCTGACTCGTGGAGAGCCACCGTCCCCCGGGTGCGTCCTGCCGCCAGGTCGGCGAGCAGGTCGTCGGCCCCGAGGGCCCGGGCGGCCAGCGTGGCGAACACCGCCGAGGAGAAGAAGGGCCCGGGCAGCGGGACCCGGCCCGTCTCGTGGAGCACGATGGCCAGCTCGGCCAGCCCGGCCCCCGCCCCGCCGGATCCGACGGGAATGACCAGCCCGGTCCAGCCCAGATCGATCAATTTCTTCCACAGGGCGGCGTCCACTCCGTCGGGATCGTCGGCCATCCGGCGCACCAGCGGACCGCCGACCTCGCGGTCCATGGCCTGCCGGGCCACATCCCTGAGCGCCTCCTGTTCGGCGTCGTACGTGAAGTCCATACCCTCCCCCGGCCTCTTTCCCCTGGTCGGAGGCCGTTCCGCATTGACAGACGGCGGACGACCCTGACAGGTGCGTCAGTGTAGACCGCCCGTCCGTCTGGCCGGGAGGAAGGGTCGGTCGCCCTGATCGAAGCCCGACTTCGCGCGCCGAGGGGCTGGTGGCGAGCGTTCGTGCCGGCCGAGAGCGAAACTGATCTGGGCGGCCGATGGACGCATTCGACGCCGACGTCTTGATCTACGCCGCGGCCCCCGGCCACGCCCTCGATCTGCACATCAAGGTGATCGACTCGACGACCTGCAGGGCATTGGCGTCGGCGGCGGTCGACGGCCGGCAATGTGACGCCGACGGCCAGTACTCGGGGTTCAACGGCAACACCCTCGCCGAGACGGAGGCCAACGGCCGGAACAACAAGCGCTACCTCCGCGGCGTGCAGCTCACTGGACACGACGGCACGGCATCGTTCTCCACCATCTACCCCGGATGGTCCGAGGGCCGGGCCATCCATATCCACCTCGAGGTCCGGGTGGGCGACACCGCCGGCGCGTCCTATGCCGGCGGCCACCTGGCACACGTGGGCCAGTTGTTCTTCGACGAGACGATCTCGGACGGCGTCATGAAGCTCCCGGCCTACGCCGTCCACGCCGGCACCCGCACCACCAATGCCGAGGATTCGATCTTCCTGCAAGGCGGCGCCTCGTCGATCGTGAAGCTCACGCCGACCGAAGGTGATCTGCCGGCGCAAGGCCTCGCGGGGAGGATCACCTTGTCGGTCAACCCCGACGCCACACCCCCGGCCGCACCGATGTCCTGAGCCGGCTCCCGATTCGCTCGGGGATTGCCCCTCCTACACTGCAGTTGCAGCCATGACCTATCTGTTCGCACTGGGAGCGGCCCTTTCGAACGCCCTCGTGAGCGTGCTCCAACGCATGGGCGTGGAGGACGCCGGCGAGGACGACACCCTCCGACTGAGCCTCATGACCCACGCCCTCCGTCGAGGGGTGTGGCTCTTCGGATTCGCCTTCATGCTGTGCTCATTCGTCCTGCAGGCCCTCGCCCTGCACGCCGGCGACCTGACCGAGGTCCAGCCCATCCTGGTCACCGAGCTGCTGTTCCTGGTCTTCATCCTCTCCACCTGGTTCGGGTACCGGAGCGGTCCCCGCGAGTGGCTCGGCGTCGGGCTGGCCTCGGCGGGCCTGGCCGGGTTCCTGGCCTTCTCCGCCCCGACCGGCGGCGACGGGGTGCCCGGCAGCCTGGGCTGGATCGTCGTCGGCGGGTCGTGCGTCGCCGGCATGGCCCTCACCGTGGCCCTGGCCCTCCGCGGCCCGCGCTGGTGGAGAGCGGCGATGTTCGGCGCGTCGGCGGCCATCGGCTACGCCTTCACCGCCTCCCTGACCAAGGTGGTCTCCCATTTCTTCGCCGCCGATTGGACCACGGTGTTCTCCCACTGGGAGACCTACGCGCTGGTCGTCTTCGGTCTGGTCTCGGTCTTCCTCACCCAGAACGCCTTCCACGCCGGGCCGATCGGCGCCTCCCAGGCCGCGCTGGTGCTGGTCGACCCCCTGGTCAGCATCGCCATAGGCATCGCCCTGTTCGGCGATGACCTCCAGACCAACGGCGCCCGGGGGCCGCTCGAGGCGGTCTCGCTGTTGTTCCTGATCGTCGGCGGGTTCGTGCTCTCGCACTCGTCGGCGGTGACCATGCTGAAGGGTGAGGATGCCGCCGCCGGTGACCTCCTCACGCCGCGGCTCCGCGCCCGTCAGCCGTCGTCCGCCCGCCCGGAGCCGCTGCCGCCGGGCCTCACCCCCTGAAGGTCAGGGGGACTTCGCTACACTCCCGTCCGTGGACTTCTCCCTGACCGCCGAGGACGAGGCGTTCGGTGCCGAGCTCCGGGGTTGGCTCGACGAGCACCTCGAACGGTTCCTGACCGAGACCGAAGACGAAGACCAGCGGAACGCCGGCGTTCCCTCCCAGTCACGCCGCAAGGCGTGGCAACACCTGTTGAGCGAGGGGGGCTGGGCCGCCGTCCATTGGCCGACCGAATGGGGCGGACGCGAAACCACACCGGTCCAGCGCCTTCTCTATTCGGAGATCATGGCCGAGTACCGCACACCGGGTGTGTTCAACGCCAACGGCATCTGGCAGATCGGCCCCATGCTCATCCAATGGGGAACCGAGGAGCAGCAAAACCGCTGGCTCCCCTCGATCCTCAACGCCGAGGATCACTGGTGCCAGGGGTTCTCCGAGCCCGACGCCGGCAACGACCTGGCCAACCTGCGCACCATGGCCATCCTCGACGGCGACCACTACGTGGTCAACGGGCAGAAGATCTGGATCTCGACGGCGCACCTGGCCAAGTGGGGCCTGTTCCTGTTCCGCACCGATCCGTCGGCCATCGAGCGCGGGGCCAAGCACGAGGGCATCACCGCCTTCATCGTCGACCTCGAGTCCCCGGGCGTCGAGCGTCGTCCCATACGCGACATGTCCGGCGACGAGATGTTCAACGAGGTCTACTTCCGGGACGTGCACGTCCCGGTGGGCGACCGGTTGGGAGGCGAGGGCGAGGGATGGATGGTGGCCATGGGCACCCTCGGCCACGAGCGGTTGGGCATCGCCGGGCAGATCACCGGTCTGGCCGCCGACCTCCGGGCCATGATCGAGGCCGCCCGCGCCGTCAACCCCGAAGCGCTGGACGATCCCGGCATCGCCGATCGGCTGGCCCGGGCGTGGACGGAGATCGAGCTGACCCGGCTGCTGGTCTACCGGGCCCTCAGCAAGGTCATACGCGGCGAAAAGAACTGGCCGGAGGTGCCGTTCTCCAAGCTCCAGTACTCGATGCTGGCCCAGACCCTGGCCGAGTTGGCCGTGGACCTCCTCGGCCCGGTCGGGCTCCTGGCCCGGGGTGGGCCCGACGCCATCGACCGCGGCAAATGGACCCGGCTCTACTCCTTCCAGCGGTACACGACCATCGGTGGCGGGTCGACCGAGGTCCAGAAGAACATCATCGCCGATCGGGCCATCAAGCTGCCCGGTCAGACCCGATTGTCCTGACCGGCGGGAGCGGTGCCGACCACCCGTAGCGGGCGCGCTCCGTGCCTCATCGGGGTGGGGCGACGGACCTGGCGGCCCGAGGAGTGCGGGCCCGATGGTGCGCCTGAGCCACTGGCCATGTGGGAGGAGGTGGCCCGGCTGGCCGGCGACGACACCGGCCGCCCCGGGATCATCGCCGGGATCGAGCGGCTCGATGTCGTCTACTCCCAGGCCTGGCAGTACGACGATCCGCCGGCCCGCCTGGCCGAGCGATTGGGTGCCCACCCGGGAGCCGGGCGCTACTCGGGGATCGGGGGCACCGTCCCCCAGACCCTCGTCTCGGACGCGGCCCGGGACATCCTGCGGGGCGACCTGGACCTGGCCCTGGTGGTCGGCGCGGAGGCGCTGGCCACCCGGCGGCGGTTGTCCAAGGAGGGGCGCAAGCCGGCCTGGAGCTTCCCGCCCGCCGAGAGACGGCCCTTCCCCTTCGACGTCCCCCTCCATCCCGGCGAGGTGGCCAACGGCATCTTCGAGGCGTGGCTCACCTTCGCCCTGTTCGAGAACAGCCATCGGGCGCACCTGGGCGAAGCGATGGACCCGTACCGCCGCTCGCTCGGCGAGCTGCTGGCGCCGATGACCGCGGTGGCCGCCTCCAATCCCTACGCCTGGTTCCCAACCGAGCGGGGCGTCGACGAGATCATCGGGCCGTCGCAACAGAACCGGATGGTCGGCTATCCGTACTCGAAGCTCATGACCTCCATCATGGACGTGGACATGGCCGCGGCCGTGTTGGTGGCCAGCGACGCCACCGCCGATGCCCTCGGGGTTCCCGTCGAGCGACGCGTCTACCTGCGCGGCTGGGGGTACGCCGAGGATCCTCCGGCCGTCGCCCAGCGCTCGGAGTTGTGGCGCTCGGGGGCCATGGAGGCGGCGGGGGCGGCGGCACTGGAGGGAGCAGAGGCGGGGATCGACGACATCGCCCACTTCGATCTGTACTCGTGCTTCGCCAGTTCGGTCGGGTTCGCCCTCGACGCGTTGGACATCGACCCGAAGGTCGCCCGCAGCGCGGCCGGCACGGCGCCGGAACGCCCCGTCTCTGTCACCGGGGGCCTGGCCTACCACGGCGGGCCCGGGAGCAACTACGTGACCCACGCCCTGGCCACCATGGTCGAGACCCTCCGGGCCGATCCGGGCTCGCTGGGGATGGTCAGCGGGGTCGGGATGCACATGCACAAGCACGCCTTCGCCACCTATTCGACCACGCCGGGGGACCTGGTTCCCCCCGACGACCGGGCAGTGTCGGCCCGCGGGGCCATGGCCGAGACCCAAGTCCTCGAGTCCTTCGACGGGGCGGCAAAGGTGGCGACCTACTCGGTCGTCCACGGACGGGACGGCCGGCCCGAATGGGCGGCCCTGGTGTGCGACGTGCCGGCGGACGGTGGGACGGCTGCGGCCAGGTGCTATGCCCGGTTGGCCGATCCGGAGGCGCTGCTCTTGGCCGAATCGGAAGAGCTGATCGGGCACCCGGTGCACCTCACCATCGACGGGGAGGGCCGCACCACGGCCCGGGTGTAGGTAGTCTTCATGACATAGGTGTCAGGCTTCCGGGGAACCGGGAGCTGCGCGACAAGGAGGGATGCAGATGCGTGCCGAGGACCTGATTCTCGTGAGCGTGGA
>DATBOO010000006.1:0-38908 GCA_036553725.1 Acidimicrobiales bacterium
ACCCTCCGTGGCGCCGGCCAAGACAAGGGCGTATCGATCCTCGAAGATCGGATCGGGGTCGAGCAGTGCGTGCGCGGCCCGGACCTGGGCGGCGAGGACGGCAGTCTGGCTGGCGCGGTCCACGCCCCAGTGTGGCCCACCCGCGGGCCGTCAGGACAACGCCTCCGCCATCTCCTCTCGGGCCCGTCGGGCGGATGCGCCCAGGGCCGGGACCTCCGGACCGGCGGACAGCAGCGACCGGGAGGAGCTGGCCAGCACCGAGCCCGGCGGGCATCCGGAGAACAGGCCGGACACCTGGCGGGCGGTGGCGCCCTGCGCTCCCACCCCGGGGGCGAGGATGGTCCCACCCAGCCCGGCCAGGCAGAACTGCGAGGGCTGCAGCGTGGCGCCGACCACCGCGCCTACTGTTCCGTCCGGCACCACGCCGCCCCGATTGAGCCCGGCGATCTGCTCGAGCAGCATGTCCTCCACCGACGGCCCGGTCCCCGCCGCGGTGAGGGCCTCCTGCAGCGAGCGGCCCTCGGGGTTGGAGCTGCGCGCCACCACGATGACCCCGCGCCCGTGGGCACCGGCCAGATCGAACATCGGTTGCAGGGCGCCCAGTCCCAGGTAGGCCACGGCCGTGACTGCGTCGGCACACAGCGGGCTGCCCGGGTCCAGCCAGGCCGAGGCGTAGGCCTCCATGGTGGTGCCGATGTCGGCGCGTTTGGCATCGGCGATGACGATGAGCCCGGCGTCCCTGGCCGCGGCGAGCACCGCCTCCAGTGCGGCCATCCCGGCCGATCCGCAGCGTTCGAAGAAGGCCACTTGCGGCTTCACCACCGGCACCACGCCGGCGAAGGCCTCGATGCACGTCATCCCGAACCGGTGGACCCCTCGTGCGCCGTCGGGCAGTCCCCAGTGCTCGACCAGTGCCCGCGATGGATCGATGCCTGCGCACAGTGGCCCGGTCCGGGCCACGGCCTCGGCCACCCGGGCGGCGAACCCTCCGGGGAGGACCGGATCACCCATGGGCCACCCCGCTCAGATCGCCGACCCGGCGGACCCCCCGCCGGGAGCACCAGGCCTCCATCTCGCGGAGGACCCTGACCGGGGCGCGTGGATCCCGGAAAGTGGCCGTCCCCACTTGGACGGCGTCGGCCCCGGCCATCATCAGCTCCACCGCGTCCTCGCCGGACATCACCCCTCCGACCCCGACGATGGAGGCGTCCGGATGGGCGGCCCGGACGTCGAACACCGCTCGCACCGCCACCGGGTGGATGGCCGGTCCCGAGAGCCCTCCCCCCGCCGGCCCAGACCCGAGGACCGGCCGCCGGCTCTCGACATCGATGGCCATGCCCAGCACGGTGTTGACCAGGGTGAGCGCCTCGGCGCCGGCGGCCAGGGCGGCGCCGGCCACTTCGGCCAGGTCGGCCACCGTCGGGCTCAGCTTGGCCCAGCGCGGCAGCCCGGGGCACTGTTCACCCACTGCGGCCATGACCCGGGCGGTGGCCGAGGGCGAATGGGCGAACATCCGGCGCCGGTCCTCGATGTTGGGACAGCTCACGTTGACCTCGAGGGCCACCACGCCCTCCGCCTCCGCCGCCACCCCGGCCACCAGGGCCGCGGCCCGGGCGAAGTCCTCGACCCGCTGGCCCCAGATGCTGACCACGATCCGGGCCCCGGCGGCGGTGAGCCGGGGCAGGTCGTCCTCGATCCAGCCCTTCAGCCCCGGCCCCTGCAGTCCCACGCTGTTCAGCATCCCCGAAGGGGTCTCATGGACCCGGGGCGGGGCATTGCCGGGCCACGGCTCGACCGACAGGGACTTGACCACCACCGCCCCCAGTTCGCCGAGGGGTAGGTACGCCTGGAGCTCATCGGCGTGGCCGGCCGTCCCCGACGCGGTCATGATCGGATTGGGCAGGACCACCGACCCCACCCGGGTGGTCAGGTCGACGTCCCCGGCCGACACCGCCCGCCACGCCCGGCGCACCCGGCCGAGGGCCGAGGTGCCGGATCCTGTCTCGGCCCGGCTCATCGCTGGTGGTACTCCTGCAGCGACCGCACCGACAGGGGATGGCCGGCCCAGTCGGTCATCCCCTGGGCCGCAGCCTTGGCTGCCGCCACTGTGGTGAGGCAGGGGACCAGATGGGCGAGGGCGGCGGCCCGGATGTGCAGCCCGTCGGCGCGGGGCCCGCGCCCCCGGGGCGTGTTGACCACCAGCTGCACCTTGCCGCCAGCGATGAGATCGACGGCGTCCACCACCCCGGGATCCGACTCGCCGACCTTGGCCACCACCGTGGACACGCCGATCCCCTCGGCCTCCAGCATCGCGGCCGTGCCCGACGTGGCCGCCAGCTCGAAGCCCAGGGAGGCGAATTGCCGGGCGGCCTCCAGCCCGGCGGCCTTGTCCCGGTCGGCCAGGGACAAGAACACGGTGCCGCTCGACGGCAGGGGGTTGCCCGCCGCGATCTGGCTCTTGGCAAAGGCCAGCCCGAAGGTGGAGTCGATCCCCATGACCTCCCCGGTCGAGCGCATCTCGGGACCGAGCAGCGTGTCCACGCCGGGGAAACGGTTGAACGGGAGCACCGCCTCCTTGACCGAGACATGCCCGGTCACCGGCTCGCTCAGCAGTCCTTCGGCCCGCAACTCGGCCAGGGTCGATCCGACCATCACCCGGGCCGCCACCATGGCCACCGGCACCCCTGTGGCCTTGGCCACGAAGGGCACGGTCCGGCTGGCCCGGGGATTGGCCTCGAGCACGTAGGCCAGGTCGCCCTTCACCGCGAACTGCACGTTGATCAGCCCGGAGACCTCGAGCGCCTCGGCGATGGTCCTCACGTACCCCTCGAGGTCGGCGACCACCGATGCCGGGAGGGTCTGGGGGGGAAGGGCGCACGCCGAGTCCCCCGAGTGGACCCCGGCCTCTTCGACGTGCTCCATCACCCCACAGATGACCAGGTCCCCGGTCGAGTCCCGCACCGCGTCGACGTCCACCTCCACCGCGTCCTCGAGGAACCGGTCCACCAGCACGGGCCGGTCCGGCGTCACGCCGCCCTCCCGTCCGAGCGATCCCCCGACGCCGGACATGGCCTCGACGGCGGCGGTCAGCCGCTCGTCGTCATAGACGATCTCCATCGCCCGGCCGCCGAGGACGTAGGACGGGCGGACCAGGACCGGATAGCCGATGGAGCCCGCCACGGCGACAGCCTCGGCGGCGTCGGTGGCCGTGCCCCCCGGCGGCTGGGGGACACCCAACCGGGTGCACAGCTCGTTCCACCGCTCGCGGTCCTCGGCCAGGTCGATCGAGGACGGCGAGGTGCCGAGCACCAGGTCCTCGGGGATCCCGGCCGCCAGCTTGAGCGGAGTCTGCCCGCCCAGGGAGACGATGACCCCGACCAGCCGTCCTCTGTCCACCGACGCGGCCTGCTCGGCCTCGAGCACGTTGGCCACGTCCTCGGGGGTGAGCGGCTCGAAATAGAGGCGGTCCGACGTGTCGTAGTCGGTGGAGACCGTCTCGGGGTTGCAATTGACCATGACCGTCTCGTACCCGGCGGCCCGAAGTGCGAATGAGGCGTGGACACAGCAGTAGTCGAACTCGATGCCCTGGCCGATCCGATTGGGGCCCGACCCGAGGATCACGACCCGAGGGCGGTCCGAGCTCCGCACCTCGTCCTCGTCCTCGGTGGTCGAGTAGTGGTACGGGGTATGCGCCTCGAACTCTGCGCCACAGGTGTCCACCGTCTTGAAGGTGACGCCGACCCCGAGTGCGGTCCGGGCGGCGCGGATGTCGTCGGCGGTCACCGGATCGCCGAAGAGATAGGCCAGCTGGAGGTCGGAGAAGCCGAGCCTCCGGAGCCGTCGCCACGCCCTGCGCTCCAGGTCCGCAACGGTGACCCCCAGGGTCACCTGGAGGTCCAGCGCCATCCGGGCGTCGGTCACCTCGGCCATGGCGGCCAGGAACCACGGGTCGATGCCGGTGGCGGCGGCAAGGTCGTCGACGGAGACCCCACGGCGCAGCAGGGCCTCCAGCTGGAAGACCCGTTCGGGAGTGGCGGTGGCCACCCGGACCAGCAGGTCCCCGGTGGCGACCGGTTCGAGGGAGACCTCCGCGGGATCGGCGTTCAGCCCGTAGCGGCCCTGCTCCAACGAACGGATGGCCTTCTGTAACGACTCGGGGAAGGTCCGGCCGATGCCCATCACCTCCCCCACCGACTGCATGCGGGTGCCCAGCTCGTCGACCGCACCGGGGAGCTTCTCGAAGGCCCAGCGGGGAATCTTGGTGACCACGTAGTCGATGGTCGGCTCGAACGAGGCCGGCGTGGCACCGGTGATGTCGTTGGTGATCTCGTCCAGCCGGTAGCCCACGGCCAGGCGGGCGGCGATCTTGGCGATGGGGAAGCCGGTGGCCTTGGAGGCCAAGGCCGACGACCGGGACACCCGGGGGTTCATCTCGATGACCACCTGGCTCCCGTCGGACGGGTCCACGGCGAACTGCACGTTCGAGCCGCCGGTTTCGACTCCGACTCGGCGTATGCAGGCGAACGCCGCATCCCGCATGGCCTGGTACTCGACGTCGGTCAGCGTCTGGGCCGGGGCCACCGTGATCGAGTCGCCGGTGTGGACGCCCATCGGGTCGAAGTTCTCGATGGAGCAGATGACCACGCAGTTGTCGGCGTTGTCCCGCATCACCTCGAGCTCGAACTCCTTCTGTCCGGCGATCGAGCGTTCGATCAGCACTTCGCTGACGGGCGAGGCTTCGAGGCCCTCGGCCGCCAGGCGGGCCAGCAGCTCCCGGGAAGGGGCTATGCCGGTGCCCGCCCCACCGAGGATGTAGCTCGGCCGCACCATGATGGGGAAGCCGATCGAGTCGCCGATGGCCATGGCCTCGTCCAGGGAGTGGGCGAACCCCGACGCCGGGACGGCCAGCCCGATCTCCTCCATGGCCGCCTTGAACCGCTCCCGGTCCTCGGCCGTGGCGATGGCCTCCGCATTGGCCCCGATGACCTCGACCCCGTAGGCGTCGAGGACCCCCCGGTCCGACAGCGCCATGGTCAGGTTGAGGGCGGTCTGCCCTCCCAGGGTGGGCAGCAGGGCATCGGGGCGCTCCCGCTCGATGATGGCGGTGAGCACGTCGGGGTCGAGCGGTTCCACGTAGGTGCGGTCGGCCATCGACGGGTCGGTCATGATAGTGGCCGGATTCGAATTGGCCAGCACCACCCGGAACTTCTCTTCGGCCAGCACCCGGCACGCCTGGGTTCCCGAGTAGTCGAACTCGCAGGCCTGCCCGATGACGATGGGCCCCGACCCGATGACCAGGATCGACTCGATGTCGTCGCGCCGGGCCATCAGGCGCCCGTCCCTCCCGACGCCGGCGCCCGACCCCGCCGGGGGCCACCGCCCACCGCGTCCATCAGGGCGCGGAACTCCTCGAACAGGTAGCGGGCATCGTGAGGCCCGGGGCCGGCCTCGGGATGGTACTGGACGCTGAACGCCGGGGCCTCCCGGCTGCGCACTCCCTCGATGACGCCGTCATTGAGGTTGACATGGGTGATCTCCGCGGAGGCGAGCGAGTCCTCGGCCACCGCATAGTTGTGGTTCTGCGAGGTGATCTCTACCTGGCCGGTGGACAGACGGCGCACGGGATGGTTCCCACCGTGGTGGCCGAACGGCAGCTTGAAGGTCGAAGCCCCGAGCGCGGTGGCCAGCAGTTGATGGCCGAGGCAGATCCCGAACACGGGGACCGCGCCGTCCGCCACCAGCGCCCGGATCTCGTCGACGATGGCCGGAAGGGCGGCCGGGTCGCCGGGCCCGTTGGACAGGAAGACCCCGTCCGGCTCCATCCCGAGCACGTCGCCCGCCGGGGTGGATGCCGGCACGACGGTCACCGTCGCCATGTCGCCCAACTGGCGGAGCATGGCCTCTTTGACACCGAAGTCGTAGGCCACGACCCGGTAGGGCCCGCTCCCGCGGGTGAAGGGCGAGGCCGTGGTGACGGCGGACACCAGATCCTGGTGGTCGGTGGCCGGCGCGGCGGCCGCCGCCGCTCGCAGCTCCGACTCGGCGGCCGGTCCGAACGCGCACGGCATGGCCCCCCGGTCGCGCAGATGCCGGGTGAGGCGGCGAGTGTCGACACCGGTGATGCCCGGCACCGAGGACCGGACCAGGAATTCCTCGAGGGACCCGGTCGCCCTCCAGCTGCTCGGCCGGTCGGTGAGCTGGCGCACGACGACCCCGCGACAGTAGGGTCGGCCAGCCTCGTCATCGGCTGGATTCACCCCGTAGTTCCCGATGTGGGGATAGGTGAAGGCGATGACCTGCCCGGCGTACGAGGGGTCGGTGATCACCTCCTGGTAGCCGGAGAGCACGGTGTTGAACACCGCCTCGCCGGTGGCGATGCCGCCATCGGGGCTGGCTCCGACGGCCTCGCCCTCGAACACCGTCCCGTCCGCCAGGACCAGGAGCGCCTCCGCCCGGGGGGCGACCCCGCTGCGGCCCGTCACCGCTGGGCCTCGGCGTCGATGACCACGGGCTCGCCCCGGAAGACGGTGTGGCGCACCCGGCCGGTCAGGGTCCGCCCCAGATAGGGGGAATTGCGGCTGCGGCTGGCCAGGGACGCGGCCTCCACCGTCCAGTTCGCCCCGGGGTCGATCACGCACAGGTTGGCGGCGGCGCCGGCAGTGATCGGCCCGCCCTGTCCGCCGCCGTGGGACAGGTCGAGCCCGCCGATGGCCGCCGGCTGCCAGCTCAACAGGGCGAGGACCTGCGCCAGGGCCAGGTCGAGCTCGGTGGTGGCCAGTGACAGAGCCGTCTGCAGCCCGAGCATCCCCGGCGGCGCCTGGTCGAACGGCAGGTCCTTGAGCTCGGGGCTGTGGGGGGCGTGGTCGGTGGCGACGGCGTCGATGGTCCCGTCCGCCAATCCGGCCTTGACCCCGTCCACGTCGCACTGGGGGCGCAGCGGCGGGTTGACCTTGAAGACGGGGTCGTAGCCCGAGGCGCAGCCATCGGTGAGCGAGAAGTGGTGCGGAGCCGCCTCGGCGGTCACCGCCACGCCCTCGGACTTGGCCCGGCGAACCAGGTCGACCGACGCCGCCGTCGAGAGGTGGAGGAAGTGGATGCGGCCGCCGACGGCGCGGGTGAGAGCGATGTCCCGGGCCACCATCACCTCCTCGGCCACCGCCGGCAGGCCGGGGACCCCCAGCCGGCTCGACCATGCGCCCTCGTGCATGGCCCCATGGCCGGCCAGGGTTCCGTCCTCGCAGTGCTGGGCCAGAGTGACGCCGAGGCCGCGGGCGTAGTCGAGGGCACGGCGCATCAGCCCTGCGGACTGGACACCGGCGCCGTCATCGGTGAAGAGGCGCACACCGAGAGCGGCCATCTCGGACATGGGTGCCAGGCGCTCGCCGGCCCGCCCGACGGTGATCGCCCCCGCCACCGCCACCTCCGCGGAAGCGGTGGCCGCCAGCTCCTGCACGTTGCGTACCGCCTCCGCCGAGTCGAGGGCCGGCTCGGTGTTGGGCATGGCCACCACGGCGGTGAACCCGCCCAGGGAAGCGGCCCGGGTGCCGGTCTCGATGGTCTCGGACTCCTCGCGTCCGGGCTGGCGGAGATGGGTGTGGAGATCGACCAGCCCAGGGGCGACGACACAGCCGTCGGCCTCGAGCACCACCGCTCCCCTGGGCTTGGTCATCCGCTCCTCGAGGGCCGTCACCCGGCCCGCCGTGATCAGGACGTCCGCCCGGCGTGTGCCGGTCTGGTCGACCACGGTCCCGCCCCGGATCAACACCGTCCGTCGGGGGCCTCCGGTCGGGAGGCTGCGGTCAGCCACCGTGGGTCCCGGCGATCGGCCCCTGGCCGAGGAGGAGGAACAGGACGGCCATGCGGACGGCCACCCCGTTGCTGACCTGATCGGTGATGAGGGCGGCCGGGAGCTCGGCCACGTCGGATGCGATCTCCACCCCGCGGACGATCGGGCCCGGATGGAGGATGAACGCCCCCGGTTGGAGCACGGCCGCCCGGCGGGCGGTGAGGCCGAAGTCCGAGGTGTACTCGCGCAGGGTGGGGACGAACTCCCCGCTCCCCCGCTCCGACTGCAGGCGGAGCAGCGACACGACGTCGGCCTTGGGCAGCACCTCGTCGAGGTGCTGGCTGGTGGCGGACACCGGCCATCCCTCGAGGGAGGGGGGCAGCAGCGTGGTCGGCGCCACCAGGGTCACCTCGGCGCCCATGGCGGCGTAGGCCGTGACCTGTGAGCGGGCCACCCGGCTGTGCCGGATGTCGCCGACGATCACCACCTGCATCCCCTCGAAGCGGGCCAGACCCAGGTCCCCGCCGCCGAGGGCCTGGCGCACGGTGTAGAGGTCCAGCAGGGCCTGGGTCGGGTGCTGATGCCAACCGTCGCCCGCGTTGATCACCGAGCAGTGGTCCACCCACTCCGCCACCCGGGCCGGAACGCCCGAGGAGGCGTGGCGGATGATCACCGAGTCGATGCCGATGGCCTCGATGGTCTCGACCGTGTCCCGCAGGGACTCGCCCTTCTTCAGCGACGAGGAGCCGGCCGCGAACGAGAGCACGTCCGCCGACATCCGCTTGGCCGCCGTCTCGAAGGACATGCGGGTCCGGGTCGAGTCCTCGAAGAACAGGGTGGCCACCGCCTTGCCGCGGAGGGTGGGCACCTTGGGGTTCGCCCGCCGCCCGACCTCGGCGAAGGAGTCAGCCACCCGCAGCACCTCGGTGATCTCCTCGGTTCCCAGGTCGTCCATGCTCAGGAGGTGGGAGGGGAACGGGCTCACCGGCTGACCAGGTCTCCCAACGAGACACCGTCGTCGGACACGTCGACCATCTCGGCCCGGCGGGTCGGCAGGTTCTTCCCCACGTAGTCGGGTCGGATCGGCAGTTCGCGGTGGCCCCGGTCGACCATCACCGCCAACTCGACCGCCTGGGCCCGTCCGTAGTCGCCCAGCGCGTTGAGGGCGGCCCGGATGGTGCGGCCGGTGAACAACACGTCATCGACCAGCACCACCGTCTTCCCGGTCAGATCGAACGAGATGTCGGTGGCCGCCTCGGGCAGCACCGGTCGCAGCCCGATGTCATCGCGGTAGAAGGCCACGTCCAGGGTGCCCACCGGGATGGCGGCCCCTTCGACCTCGGCCAGTGTGGCCGCCAGCCGCTGGGCGATGGCCACTCCGCCGGTCTGCAACCCGATGAGCGTCACGTGCTGCAGGCCGCGGTTCCGCTCGGCGACCTCGTGGGCCATCCGGGTGACGGCGCGATGCACGTCAGCCGAGGACATGACCTGGACGCGCGGGACGAACACGGCACCCCGCGGGCGGGTATGACTGCGCTCACGTTCGGCCACTGGTCCTCCTGTCCGTTCGGGCCTCACAGGACCCGCTTCACGGTCAGGTACCGACTATACCCCCGCGCCGACCTCACTCGACGAGCAGGGCGTCCTCCGGACCGGGCGACACCAGCTCCTCGGCCGGGCGGCGAGGGAGGAGCAGTGCGGGGACCAGGGCCACCGCCGTCAGGCCCAACACCCACCAGAAGGTGTGTCCGAACGCCACCGACAGCGGCTGGGCGTTGCGCACCCGCTCGACTGCGCTCGCCCCGGACACGCTGGAGAGGCCGGCGCCGGCCTCGTGGACCTGCACGGTGATCTGGTGCTCGAGCACCACCGCCACCAGTGCGGTGCCGAGCGATCCCCCCACCCGCTGCACGATGTTGATGGCCGTCGTCGCCCGGGGCACCCGGTGGCGGGAGAGGGTCTGGTAGGCGGCGGCCATCGCCGGCATCATCACAAAACCGAAACCGATGCCCCGCACGAACAACGAGGTGGCCAGCAGGGCGTAGCCGGTGTGGGCGCCCAACTGGGTATAGGCCAGGGTGCCGAGGATGGCCACCAGCAGGCCGCTCGGCACGATGCGGCCCGCTCCGTACCGGTCGGTCAGCTTGCCGGCCAGGGGCATCACCAGGGCGGCTCCGATCCCCTGGGGCGCCATGAGCAGCCCGGCGGTCAGCGCGCTCTCGCCCCGGACCACCTGGTAGTAGAGGGGCAGGAGCAGCATCCCCCCGAACAGCGAGGCACCGAAGCAGAAGGTCGTCACCGCCGCCGCGGCAAAGCTGCGGTTCCGGAAGAGGACCACCTCGATGAGCGGCGTGATCTTGGAGCGCAGGGCGTGGACCACGAACCCGGCGGTCAGCGCCGACCCGACGATGATGGGGAGGAACACGCTGGCGGGCGAGCCCTGGCCGGCCTGGGCCAGCCCGTACACCAGCAGGACGAGTCCGGGCGAGAGCAGCAGGAGTCCCCGGATGTCCAGGCGGGTGGTGGCGTCGGTGGCCTCGTGCCCGGGGAGCATCCGGACGGCCAGCACGATGGCCACGATGCCGATGGGGATGTTCACGTAGAAGATCCACCGCCACGACACGGTGTCGACGATCAGCCCTCCCAGCACCGGGCCGAGCACCGGTCCGAGCAGCATGGGCACGCCCAGCAGGCTCATCACCCGCCCCATGCGTTGGGGGCCGGCCGCGGTGGCCAGGATCGACTGGCCGATGGGCATGATCATGCCGCCCCCGATGCCCTGCAGGACGCGGAAGGCGATCAGGCTCTGCACCGACCATGCCGCGCCGCACAGCGCCGAGCCGGCGAGGAACAGGGCGAGGGAGATGATCCACATCCGTTTGGCTCCGAACCGTTCGACCGCCCATCCGGTCAGCGGGATCACCGTGGCCAGGGCCAGCAGGTATCCCGTGCTGACCCACTGGACCGTCGCCAGCGGCGAGCGGAAGTCCCGGGCCAGCGTGGCGATGGCCACATTGACGATGGTGGTGTCGAGGATCGACATGATGGTGCCGAGCACCACCACCAGGGCCAGGCGTTTGAGATGGGGATCGAAGCTGGCGAGGCCCCTCCCGACGGTGCCCGCCGGGGCGTCGCCGCCCGGGGTCGGGCTCTCACCGGTCGGGACGACGGGCATGTCTCTGGTCGACACGTGACTCCTCGGCGGGCCTATTCCCGGATCTGACGGGCCAGGGTGGCCAGGACGCCGTTGACGAACCGGCCCGAGTCATCGGTCGAGTAGGCCGACGCCAGCTCGACCGCCTCGTTGAGCACCACGGCCACCGGCACCTCGGGGCACTCGATCAACTCCGCCACGCCCAGCCGAAGCACGTTCCGGTCCACCACGGCCATCCGGTCGATGTCCCAGTCGATGGCGGCCGCGTCCACCAGGTCGTCGATCTCCGGACACCGCCGCTCCACGGCGCCCACCAGCCGGGAGGTGTATGCATCCGGTGCCATCGGCAGCTCGTCCACGATCTCCGCCGGGGGCCTCCCCTTCAGCTCTGCCTCGTAGAGGAGGGTCAGCGCCCGCTCACGGGCCTGGTGTCGAGGGGCGGAGTCCATGGTTGTCGTCGGCCCGCGGGTTGGTGCCGAATCGGCGCGGACCCGGCCGGTCATGCCCGGGTCAGGTACTCCCCGGAGCGGGTGTCGACCTTGATCTTCTCGCCCGGGTTGACGAACAGGGGGACCTGGAGCACCAGACCGGTCTCGAGGGTGGCGGGCTTGCGTGCTCCCGATACCCGGTCTCCCTGCAACCCGGGCTCGGTCACGCTCACCGTGAGCTCGACGGCCGCGGGAAGGTCGACCCCGACGATCTCTGCGCCGAAGAATTGGAGGACGGCGTCGTCCCCCTCCTTCAGGTAGTTGGCGGCGTCGCCGAGCAGTCCGGTCTCGACCTGCAGCTGCTCGTACGACGTCGTGTCCATGAACACGTAGTCGGACCCGTCGCGGTAGAGGAATTGCATCTCGCGCTTGTCGATGATGGCCTGCTCGAGCTTCTCGTCGGCCCGGTAGGTGCGCTCGATCACCGCCCCGGTCCGCTGGTTCTTCAGCTTGGTGCGCACGAAGGCCCCGCCCTTGCCCGGTTTGACGTGTTGGAACTCGACCACGGCGAACAGCCCCTCGGGCAGGTCGAGGGTCATGCCATTGCGGAGATCGTTGGTGGAGACAGCCATCAGACGGCGACTTCTTTCGGGAACTGGGTGAGCGGGCGGCCACCGCTCTCCGTGACCACCAGCGTGTCCTCGATGCGGACCCCTCCGGTCTCGGGGAGGTAGACGCCAGGCTCGACGGTGACCACGGTGCCGGGGACGAGGATAGCAGTAGACCCCGGCCCGACCGACGGGCCCTCGTGGATGTCAAGGCCGACACCATGCCCGGTTCCGTGCTCGAATTGCTCGGCCCAACCCGACGCGGCGATGACCTCGCGACAGGCCTGGTCGACCGAGCCCGCAGCCACCCCGGGACGGACCGAACGCACGCCGACCCGCTGAGACTCGGCCACCACGTCGAAGACCTCGGCCAGCCGACCGGACGGGGGGCCGCCCACACAGAAGGTCCTGGTCATGTCCGACCGGTAGCCGTCGAACACCGCCCCGAAGTCCACCACCACCGGGTCTCCGGGCCCGATGGGCCGATCGCCGGGGCGGGCATGGGGCTTGGCGGAATTCTCACCGGACGCCACGATGGTCTCGAAGGCGCTCTCCTCCGCCCCCCGCTCCCGCATGGCGTGGTCCAAGAGCGCTGCGAACCGGGACTCGGTCAGCGCCGGCCGCGCCCGGCCCGACCGGGCGGCGGTGCCGGCGGCGGCCAGCTTGGGCAGGACCGCGGACAGCGCCGCATCGGCAATGGCCGCCGCCCGCTCCATGCGGGCGATCTCGCCCGCGTCCTTCACCATGCGCAGCCCCTCCAGCACCCCCCTGGTGGGAGCCAGCCGCGCCCCTTCGAACAGCTCCTCCCACGAACGCTGGGCCGACCAGGTGACATGGTCGGCCTCCAGGCCGAGGGCCCGTGCGTCGGACGACGCCGCCGCCAGGGCATCCCGTTGCGCCTGGGCGCCACCGATGCGGACCTCGATGTCGGCGCCCACCCCGGCGGCCTCCAGCTGCTGTCCCGACTGGGTCCGGTACCTCCCGTCGGTGGTCAACACGGCCAGGCCCCGGGTCACCAGCAGCAGGCCGGCCGATCCGGTGAACCCGCTCAGCCAGCGAATGTTCGCCGGCGTGGTCACCAACAGCGCGTCCAGCGGGCCCTCGTCGGGACCGGCGGTGTCGAACAGGCCACGCAACCGGTCGAGCCGGCCGGACACGTCCAGCGGGCCCAAGGTCCCGACGGAGGGCCTGGTCATCCGACCGGCGGTGCGGTGAGGAGCCGGTGCACCGCCTCGACGGCCAAGCCGTAGCCGGTCCCCCCGAAGCCGGCGATGCACCCGTCGGACACCGGCGCGATCACCGAGGTGTGACGGAACGGCTCCCGGGCGGCGGGGTTGGAGAGGTGGAGCTCCACCACCACGCCGTCGAAGGAGGCGAGGGCGTCGTGCAACGACCACGACGTGTGGGAGAGGGCACCGGCATTGATGACGATGGCGGCCGCCCGGCCCCGGGCGCCGTGGACCGCCTCGACCAGATCGCCCTCGTGGTTGGTCTGGACGTGCTCGAGCGTGTAGCCCCGGGCCGAGGCGGCCTCGGCGGCCACGGCCACGTGGTCGGCGAGGGCGGCGGTGCCGTAGATGGCCGGCTCACGCTCGCCCAGCAGGTTGAGATTGGGTCCGGACAGGAGCATGATCAGTCCGGGTGGGCTCATGGTCGGCTCCCCGCCTCGGACTGCTCCATCCCCGCAAGGGTAGCGACCACGTCGGCCCGGTCGATGCCGTGGACGGACTCCACCCCGTTCGGGCCATCCAGCACGAAGGTGAGGTCGTGGTGGGCCTTCTTGTCGCGGACCATGTAGGCGACCAGGCGGTCGGGGTCGGCGCCCGGCGGCAGGCGGGCGGAGAGGTCGAAACCGCTCACCACCCGGCGGTGGAGCTCCACCCGCTGGTCGTCGATGCGCCCGAGCCGCCGTGACAGCAGGGCGGCGAAGACCAGCCCGACGGCCACGGCCTCCCCGTGGCGGACGTCCCAACCCGAGCGCGGGTCGAACGCCGAGGCCTCCAGGGCGTGGGCCAGCGTGTGCCCGTAGTTGAGGATGGCCCGACGGCCGCCCTCCCGTTCGTCCGACGCCACCACCCCGGCCTTGACCGCCACGCACTTCGCCACCTGCTCGTCGAGCGCCAGAGCGAGCAGCGAGGCGTCCGGGGCCCGCTTCGGGGCGCCGGGGTGCCCCTCCCCCAAGAAGGCGTACTTGGCCATCTCACCGCGGCCCGAAGCCCACTCCCGGGGCGGAAGGGTGGACAGCACGGCGGTATCGCACACCACCGCCCTGGGCTGCCAGAACGACCCCACCAGGTTCTTCCCTTCCGGGAGATTCACTCCCGTCTTGCCGCCGACGGCCGCGTCGACCTGGGCCAGCAGGGTGGTGGCGACGTTGACGTAGGCCATCCCGCGCAGGAAGGACGCTGCCGCGTAGCCGACCAGGTCGGTCACCACGCCGCCGCCCACCGCGATGATCACGTCGGACCGGCTGAGTCCGGCCTGGGCAAAGCCCCGGCACAGGCGCTCGACCTCGGAAAGTGTCTTGGCTTCCTCGCCTTCGGGAACCGTGAACCGGTCGAAGGGCACCCCCGGATCGACCAGGACCCCGATGCCGGCCTGGGTGACGACGGCCGCCCGCTTCGCCCGGGGCACCGTCGAGGCCACCGCCGCCGGGAGTTCGTGGCGGGCACCGTCACCGATCACCACCTCGTAACGGCGGTCCTCCAACTCCACCGGCACGACCCTCATCCCTTTTCCCCGGTCCCGATCCCGGCCTCCCACAGCCTCCGGTCGCCCAGCACCCGGTCGACCACCTGGCGGGGCGAGAGCTCGTCGACGTCCACGGTGACCGCCGCCACCGACGCGTACAGCGGTCGCCGGACCTCGTCGAGCTCGGCGAGCGCGGTGGCCGGATCATGGTCGAGCAGCGGCCGGCCCTCGCCCCTCCCCACCCGCCGGGCGAGCACGCGGGGGTCGGCCCGGAGCCACACCACGGTGCCCGACCGGACCAGGAGGTCCCGGTTGGTCCCCGACAGGACCACGCCCCCCGCCGCCGACACCACCACCGGCTCCATCCCCGACAGGGCCGCGGCCAGCACCCGGGACTCCTCGGCGCGGAACGCCGCCTCCCCCCGCTCGGCGAAGAGGGCCGGCACGCTGTACCCGGTCTCGGCCGCCACCTGGGCATCGGAGTCCAGGTAGCCCCACCCCAGCCGCTCGGACAACAGGCGCCCCACCGTCGTCTTGCCGGCACCCATCATCCCCACCAGGATGAGTCGGTCAACCATCGATCGGGGCCGCGGGCGGATGGGTCTCGCCCAGCGCGTTCAGGTACCCCAGCCGATTGCGCCGGAATTCACCTACCGAGTCGCCGCCGAACTTGCGCAGCGCCTCGGAGGCCAGCACCAGGGCGACCATGGTCTCGGCCACCACGCCCATGGCCGGCACCGCCGTCACGTCGGTGCGCTCCTTGAACGAGACGGCGGCCTCCTTGGAGACCACGTCGACCGTCCCGAGGGTCGGCCGGTTGAGCGTGGCCAGGGGCTTCATCGACGCCCGGGCCACGATGGGGGCGCCGGTGGACATGCCGCCCTCCACGCCTCCCGAGTGGTGGGTGTCCCTCACGTAGCCTCCGCCCAGAAGCCCGGCGGCACCGTCGCCCGTTCCGTCAGGGCCCTCCTCCGCCACCCGGATGGCGTCGTGCGCGACCGAGCCCCGCCGGCCGGCCAGCTCGGCGCCGTCGCCGAATTCGACGGCCTTGATGGCCTGGATGCTCATCAGGGCCTGGGCCAGCAGGGCATCGAGGCGCCGGTCCCAATGCACGTGGCTCCCGAGGCCGACCGGCACGCCGTAGGCGATCACCTCGGCCACGCCGCCCAAAGAATCGCCGTCCTTGGCCGCTGCCTTCACCGCCGCCACCATCTTCTGCTCGGCGACGGGATCGCAGCAGCGCACCTGTGACTCGTCCACCCGGACCAGCTCCTCCACCGTGGGGAGCGGACCCATGGCAGCCTGCTCGGGCCCGAGCTGCACGATGTGACTGAGGACGTCGACGCCCACTTGCCACAGCAGCAGCTTGGCCAGCGTGCCCGCCGCAACCCTCGCCGCCGTCTCGCGGGCCGACGCCCTCTCGAGCACGTCGCGGGCATCGTTGAGCCCGTACTTGAGCATGCCCGACAGGTCGGCGTGACCCGGCCGGGGTTTGGTCAGCACGTTCGAGGGCAGGCCGGGATCGGGGGACATCTCCGCCTCCCACTTGGGCCACTCGGTGTTGGCGATCTCGATGGCGATGGGCGAGCCGAGGGTCCGGCCGTGGCGGATGCCGCCGACCAGGCTCACCTCGTCGGCCTCGAAGCGCATCCGCGGCCCCCGACCGAAGCCCAGGCGCCGGCGGGCCAGGCCCCGCTGGATGTCCTCGGCGGTCACCAGCAGTCCGGCGGGCATGCCCTCGACGATGACCACCAGTGCCCTTCCGTGCGATTCACCGGCGGTCAGGTAGCGCAGCACCTAAGGGAATCTACTCGGGGCGGTGAACAGCTCCGGCTGGGCCGTCACCCGGCGGACCGCGGCATCCGGCGCGGGATCCGACCGCGGTGGGCGGGGCGTCAGGTCACGTCCCGGCGTGGAACAGGCTCTGGGCCAGATGCCCGCCCCAGAACACGGCGATCACCGCGCCGACGGACAGGGAGGGGGCGAACGGAATTCGGGTCTTGCGGCCCGACGACGAGACGGCCAGCATCGCCAGCCCGAAGACCATCCCGGTGATGAAGCCGGCCAGGAAGGCCACGTAGGCGTGCAGCAGGCTCAGGTAGCCCACGGTGAGGCCGATGGTCCCCGCCAGCCGCACGTCGCCGAATCCCATGCCGCGGGGAACGAACCACCAGATGGCGAAGAAGAGGACGAAGGCCACCACGCCGGCCACGGCCGACCCGGTCAGGCTGTGCCACCGGTGATCGACCGCAGCGGAGACCACCAGCAGCGGGACGATCAGAGCCAACGCCGGGTAGATGAGCCATCGGGGCACCAGCCGGTGCGACAGGTCGGTCAACGAGACGGACACCAGCAGGGCGAAGAACACACAGAAGGGGGCGAGGGTGACGTTTCGTCCGAAATGGGCCGCGGCCGCCGCCAACAGGCCGCCGGTGAGGAGCGCCGCAGACGCGGTCCGGGCCGGGGCCCGCCCGGTGGGAACCAGGTTCCGCACCGCTCCGTCAGATTCGGGGTCGGCGGGAGCGGAGCCTTCGGTTCCCCCGGGCCCGGCCGACAGCGTCGTGCCCGGGGCGGATTCATCCACCTGCCCGGCCACCGGGACCCGTCGATCGGCAGCGTCGTCGGGGACCGGCTGGTCTGCGGCCCGTTCCGCCCGGCGGCGTTCGTCGTCGAGCCGGCTGCGCTCGGCGAGACGCTGGCCGATCGGGTCCAGGGCGGCCCCGATGAGGAGACCGGCGACGCCGGTGCCGGCCACGAGCAGTGTGTCCACCCCACGCAACGTACCGGACGGCTGTCGACCGGACGGGCATGCTCGCCGGAGGTAACCGGTCCGGGTGGCCCCCGGTGAGCGTCCGGACGGTCGGGCGTCCTCCCGGTCAGCGGAGGCGGGAGACCGGGCTAGAGGGCGGGCTCGTAGTAGGGGTTGGTCCCGTCGGCGTGGTCGGTCACATCGACGATGTTGGCCAACTCGGGAATGGCCTCGCGCAGGATGACCTCGATGCCCTGGGTGAGGGTGGCCTTGGCCATGCCACACCCCTGGCACCCCCCACTGAGGCGCAGGTACACCGACGCGTCCTCGACCGCCACCAGGTCGGCCCGGCCGCCATGGGCGGCGATGCTCGGGTTGACCTGTTCGTCCAGGACGGAGACCACCCTTTGGGCCAGCGGGTCGGACATGTCCACCTCCGGGGTGGAGCGGAGCCCCTGCAGCGTGGGGGCCGGAGGGGTGTTCGGGTTCACGATGACCAGACCTCCCTCTCCCGAGGCGTCGGTGACGAAATCCAGGGTGGCACCTTGCAGGCGCCCGGCACTGGCCTGGGGCACCACGACGGGAAGATCGTCGTCGTGCTGCACGATGTCACCCGCGGCGGCGTCGGCCAATGCCTGGAAGTACATGTCGTAGGAATACGCTCCGTTGCTCTCCCCGCTGATCTCGAGCCAGAGCGCCAACGTGTCGGACTCGGACTCGTTGGTCAGCACCTCCAACACGGTGGCCCGCCCCTCGGGGGTGATGGCCAACACGGGGAGGACGTCCTCACGGTCTTCACTCATGCCTGTCATCATAAGGGCGTGCCGTCTGCCCACAAGCGTGTCCCGGAGAATGCCCACGAATGGGTGAGCTTCGACGATCCCGATGAGGAGCGAACCTGGCTCTTCGACGTGACGTTCCTGGTCAGCGCCTGGACCTGCATCTTCGGGCAGGGCTGCCAGGGTGTCCTGACCGGGCCCTCGCCTGAGCTGGTCCAGGGGTGCTGCTCCTACGGCGCCCATTTCACCGGCAAGAAGGACGCCCGGACCGTGGAGCGGGCGGCCGCCGACCTGACCCCTGACCTGTGGCAGTTCTACAAGCAGGGGCAGAAGGGCGTGGTCAAGAAGCTCCCGGACGGGGAATTGGGGACCCGGTTGGTCGATGACGCCTGCATCTTCCTCAATCGCCCCGGATTCCCGGCCGGCGCGGGCTGCGCGCTGCACAAGTCAGCCGAGCGCCAGGGTCGGAGCCACGTCGATCTGAAGCCGGAGGTGTGCTGGCAGCTCCCGCTGCGGCGCGAGGACGAGACTGCGGCCGACGGCCATGTGACGTCGGTGGTCCGGCAGTGGGACCGACGCCACTGGGGAGAGGGCGGCGAGGAGTTCCACTGGTGGTGCACCGAGGACCCGGAGGCGTTCGTGGGCCACGAGCCGGTGTACGTGAGCATGTCCACCGAGCTGGAGACGATGGCAGGGAAGAAGGTCTACCGGAGGCTGGCCGCTTACCTCGACGAGCGGACGGCCCCCAAGGCCAGGGTGACGCTGCTGCCCCACCCGACGGTGCGCCGCTGAGCTACTCGGCCAGCGGGTCGTCCTCGGCGAACGAGGGGTCCTTCGGAGCCGTACCGAGGATCTCGTCGTAGTCGTCCTCGGTGGCCAGGCACCACGAGGCATGCTTGTCATCGGGCTCGGCCCCGCACTCGGGGCAGCTCCGTGAGTCGGTCGCTACCGACCGCTTCAAGCTGCGCGCTTCTTCGAAGCGGCGATGGCGTCCCTTCTTCACGGCAACGAACTCCTAGCCCCACCTGCGGTGGCGCGGCCCCCGTCGGCGCTGTACCCGGGGTGACCACCGATCACCAACGCCAGTCAGTGTAGTGCGGGACACCCTCATTCGTCGCGCACCGGCCCGACCGGTACCATCGGGCCATGCCCGACCAATTCGACCCCCAGGCCATGGTGGATCGGTTCCGGGCCAGGGCCGATGCGGTCAAGTCCCGCGGCCTCCCTCCCATCGAGGGCTCCGACCGCGAGCGGTTCAAGCGACAGGCCCAGGCCGACTTCATGGACTTCGCCATGCTCGGGGACGCCGAGCCCAGCATGGAGGACGGGATCCTGACGCTCCGGATCGACCTGCGGCCGGACCCGGCCCCGGACCGCCCCTGACCGACCGGGCCGGTCGCCGCGCACTGTCCGGCGCCGCTCATCCTCCGTAGTTCATCCTGGTGTCCTCCACCCGGAGGACGCCGGCATCCCCGAGCCCGGACTCCGCCGGGGCCTCGCCCACATCGACGACCTCTCCCGTGAAGAGGACGTGGCTGGCGGTGCCGGCGGGGACATCCCCATCCCAGGTGCAGACCCGCCGCACCTCACACGACAACCAGGCCACCGCCGAGGCGAGGCACGGGAGCCCCCCCGGCACCTCGAAGACGGGCTCCCCCTTCAGCGAGATGGCGGCCCCCTGCGCGTCCAGTTCCACGGCGTCCACCTCCACCGGCTTTACGAATCGCCGGACCAGGGCGCGGTCCGCCCTCGACAGGACGCTCACCGAGAAGCCCCCTCCCTCTTCGATCAGACCGCGGGTCACCGAGCCCCGCTCCACCGAGACGGCGACCAACTTGGGCCGCGTGGCGATCTGCATGAGCCAATTGCAGGTCATCAGGTTGCGCCGGTCTCCGGCCCGGGACCCGACGACGAACAGTCCGGTCGGGAGGGACCACAGGACCCGGCGTCGGAGCTGGTCGTAGCCGACCGGTTCGCGACCCTCGGGAACCGGTCCGACGTCTCCGTCGACAGCGGGCATCGGCTACCCCTCCCCCGGCGGGCGGCGATCAGGCGCGGTACAGGGTGCCATCGACGTCCCTCCGTCAGTTCCCGAACGGGTCGTTGTTGCCCGGCGCCGGCTGGGTGGTCGACGTCGACGGGGTGTGTCCGGTGATGGCGGCGACGCGCTCCAGCGCGGCGGCCAGCAGCGGCATCAACCTGCTCCGTTCGTCGGCGGACCGACGGAGCAGCGAGGCGGTCCCGGACGAGCCCCGGTAGCAGTCGTCTCCGGCGGCCGCCGCGTCCTCATAGGCGCGGTTCAGGTCGTCAGTCAGCTGTTGGTCGGGCGTCGGGAGATTGCCGATGGCGATATGGGCGTCGTTGCTGAGCAGGGCGCACACCGTCTTGATGGCGGCGGCCGGATCGTTGCGGGAGCGGGCGAGGTCGATGTTGCGGCTGTCCACCTCGAGGGTGCCGACCGCGGACCCGCCACCCGCACCGGACACCCAGGCCGAGACCCGGGCAGCCGGTGGTCCCGACTGGTCCGGTCCGGCGCAACCGGCCAGCGCCGAGGCCACCATCAGGGCGACGGTCAGGGCGGCCCACAGCGGCGGGCCCCGCCTGGTGCCGTGCGACCGGGACAGGGCCACTACGCCGGGATGCCGGTCCAATCCGGCCGCCAGGACGGATCGAGCTGGCGCAGGAACTGCACGCACCGCTCCTCCTCACTGTGCTCGCCGATGGACCCGGAGGCCGACCGCAGCCCGTCCAGGCAGCGGAGGAACCCCCGGTTCGGCTCGTGCGCCCACCGGACCAGTCCGGAGCCCTTCCACCCGGCGGCCCGGAGGGCGTCGAGGCCCCGGTGATAGCCCACCCGGTAGCACGCGTACGCCTCCACGTCATCCCGGGCCAGCGACCCGAGGGCGGCCCACGCCTCCAGTGACCGGGGTTCGGTCCGGACGACATCGGCCACCGCATGGCGTCGCCGCTCGCCTGGCTGGGCCAGGGCCGCCGCCAGCGCGGCGCGCACCGGCTCCGGCTCCTCGGGGAGGACGGTCTCCCCCAGCCCCGCCGTCAGGCGCACCGGCGACGTCTCGGACTGGGTTGCCTCTCCGGGGACCATGGCCGTCAGTGTAGGACCCGCACGTCCTCGCCCCGGCGCGCCGATCAGGCGAAGCTGACCAGGTGGTAGTCCTTTTTGCCGCGGCGGACGACCAGGTACCGCTCCGCCACCAGATCGTCGGTGCCCACCGTCTGGGCCACGTCACGGGCGCGGCGGTTGTTCACGTACGCCCCGCCCTGCTCGACCGTGGTCCGGGCCTGTCCCTTCGAGCGGGACAGCCCGGTGTCGACCAGCAGGTCGACCAGCGGCATCCCGGCGCCGGCGAGCCGGCTGCGGGGCAATCGGGTGGAAGGGGCGTCGGAGAAGGCGTCCACGATGGACTGCTCGTCCAACGTGGCGATGTCCTCGGTGAACAGTGCCGCGGCCACCTGCTCGGCCCGTTCGGTCGCCGACTGCCCGTGGACGAGCGAGCACACCTCTCGGGCCAGCTGGCGCTGGGCCTGGCGCCGCTCGGGGTGGTCGGCGGTCGCCGCGTCGAGTTCGAGGATCCCCTCCCGGGTGAGGAAGGTGAGATAGCGGAGATAGGTACCGACCATCGAGTCCTCGGTGCGGAGGAAGAACTGGTAGAGCTGGTAGGCGCTGGTCCGACCGGCGTCCAGCCAGACGGTCCCGGACTCGGTCTTCCCGAATTTGGTGCCGTCCGCCTTCAGCACCAGCGGCGTGGTCAATCCCCAGACCTCCTGGTGACGGACCTTCCGGACCAGCTCGATGCCCATGGTGATGTTGCCCCACTGGTCGCTGCCCCCCAACTGGAGCCGGCACCCGAAGGCATCGTAGAGATGCAGGAAGTCGAACGCCTGCAGCAGCATGTAGCTGAATTCGGTGTACGAGATGCCCTGGTCGGCGCGCGCCAGGCGTGACTTCACCGAGTCCTTGGCCACCATCTGGTTGACGGTGAAGTGCTTGCCCACGTCGCGGAGGAAGTCGAACAGCCGCAACGGGTCGAGCCAGTCGGCGTTGTTGAGGAGGAGCGCGCCCGGCCGGGCGGTGGCGTCGCCGAAGTCGAGGAACCGCTCGAGCTGGCCCCGGATGCCTGCAAGGTTGGCCCGCAGCTCGTCCTCGGTCAGCAGCAAGCGCTCCTCGGACTTGCCGCCAGGGTCGCCCACGAATCCGGTGCCTCCCCCGGCCACCGCGATGGGCCGGTGGCCTGCGGACTGGAGGCGCCGCAGCGTGCAGACGAGAAACAGGTGGCCCACGTGCAGGCTGTCCGCGGTGGGATCGAATCCGGCGTAGGCGGTCAGTCGATCGGAGTCCAGACGACCCTCGAGGCCGGGATCGGTCATCTGGTGGATGAGTCCGCGGAAGCGGAAGTCCTCGGCGAGCTGGGCCATGGCCTCAGCCTGCCACGTCACCGGAGCCCGCTCGATCCGGTGACAACCGGCACCGGCGATCGCCGTCGGTGCGGGCGGCGTCGACGGACAAGGTACCCGGACGGGTACGGACGCTACGCTCGGGAACCGGTTGCGCCCGGCCGACACCTACGGAGCCGATCCCCATGCCTCGGCGAGGAGCGATGATCAACCCCTACCTCCACGGAAACTTCGCCCCGGTGTTCGAGGAGCGCAGCGACGACCACGAGCTTCCGGTGACCGGGGTGATCCCTCCCGACCTGACCGGCCACCTCCTGCGGAACGGCCCGAATCCTGCCGTGGTCCCGCTCGACGAGACCGACTACCACTGGTTCGGCGGCGACGGGATGATCCACGCCATAGCCCTGGACCGGGGTAGGGCCACGGGTTACCGCAACCGCTGGGTCAGGACCCGGGCGCTGGCGGCCAAGCTGGAGACGACTCCACCGACCGGACCGAGCGAGCCCCTCGACGGGCCGGCCAACACCCACGTCATCCGGCACGGCGGACTGACCCTGGCCCTGGTCGAGTCCGGCTTCCCCCACGCCCTGTCCCCCGACCTGGGCCGGGCCCGGGTCCACGACTTCGACGGAGGCCTGGCGTCGCCCATGACCGCCCACCCCAAGCTGGATCCGACGACCGGTGAGCTGACCTTCTTCGGGAGCGATGTCTTCGGGCCGCCCTTCCTGCGCTACCACGTGGCCGATGCCTCCGGGGTGCTGACCCGCACCGAGGAGATCGACATACCGTGCGCCACGATGATCCATGACTTCGGGGTCACCGCCACCCGGGTCGTCTTCCTCGACCTGCCCGTCGTGTTCGACATGGCGCTCGCCTCCGAGGGCCGTTCGCTCCCCTACCGGTGGATGCCCGAAGCCGGCGCCAGGGTGGGCGTGATGCCCCGTTCCGGGGGCAACGCCGACATCCGCTGGATCGGCATCGACCCGGTCTATGTCTTCCACGTCCTCAATGGCTACGACGACGGGGACTCCGTGGTCATGGACGTCATCCGCTACGACCGGGCCTTCGACACCGCACCCGGAGAGGCCATCACCTCGAATCAGCCGGTGCTGGCCCGCTGGACGATCGACCCGGTCGCCGGCCGGGTGTCCGAGCAACGCCTGGACGACACCCCTGTCGAGTTACCCCGGATCGACGGTGCCGTGGCCGGACTGCCCCACCGCTACGGGTACTGCACCAGGTTGGGCACCCGCGCCGACGATCCTCGCCAACTCGGCCTGGTCAAGTACGACCTCCTCCGCGACGAGTCCACCCGCTTCGAGCCGGGTGAGCACCGCGCCCCGGGAGAGCCTGTGTTCGTGCGGGCCGTCGACGGCCGGGGAGAAGACGAAGGGTGGGTCCTCTGCGTCGTCTATGACGCCACCCGGGACGGCAGCGACCTGGTCATCCTCGACGCCACCTCGTTCGGAGGGCCACCGGTCGCCACCGTCGAGCTCCCTGCCCGTGTTCCCTTCGGCTTCCACGGATCGTGGGTGCCTGCCGGCTCCTGACGGCCGAATCCCCAGGTGACACCAGAATCGGCCGGGCCCGTGCGAAAATGGGGCGGTCCGGCAGGGCGGTAACCCTGCCGGTCGATCGGACGTCCGATCGAATCCTCGATCGGAACTGACGCCACCCACACCACCTTGTCACCCACCGACCCGCCCGCCGACCCGCCCGCGCCGCGCTCCTCCCGCCCGTCCGGGCGCTCCTCGGGGAGCCCGACCGGCCAGCCGCGGGCATCGACACCGCCTCCCGTCGGCCGACCGGCCCCCGGACCCGGGTTTCCGGGGCCGATTCTCGGCGGTCAGGTCGCCATCCCGTCGCGGCGGGAACGACGCCGGGCGAAGAGGCGCCGGCGGCGTCCGGCGGAACGGGTGCTGCGCTGGTCCGCGGGGTTCGTCGTGGTGCTACTGGTCGTGGCCGGGCTGGGCTACGGCTACTTCCGCTACCAGTGGAGCAAGGTGGTCTCCAACCCGTGCACCACCTGCGTGGCCGCGGCCAACGGTGCGCCCTACAACGTGCTGCTCATCGGCTCCGACACCCGGGTCGGGGAGACAGCGGCCCAGGCCCAGCAGTTCGGGAACCAGTCCAACGCCGGCGGGCAGCGCAGCGACACCATCAAGATCGTCCACGTCGACCCCGCCGCGGGCACCGCCTCCTCCCTGTCGATCCCCCGGGACACCTACGTGACGCTGTCGGGGATGGCGGCCAACAGCCAGCTCTCCTCCCACAACAAGATCAACGCCGCCTTCGGCAGCGGCGGCTCTGTCGCCACGGGTGCCGACGCCCTGATCCAGACCATCCAGAACACCTTCGGCATCCCCATCAGCCACTACGTAGCCATCAACTTCTTCGGCCTGGAGGACGCGGTGAACGCCCTCGGGGGAATCAACATGGACTTCACCTACCCGGTGCGGGACCACAACCTCGACACCGGCGTCAACGAGTCGGGACTCGACATCACCCAGACCGGCTGCCAGGTCCTGAACGGACAGCAGGCCCTGTCCCTGTCCCGCTCCCGGTACTTCCAGTACTACTCCGGCGGCCGGTGGATCCAGGATCCGACCTCGGACATCGGCCGCATCCAGCGCCAGAACCTGATCATCTCGGCCGCGCTCGACAAAGCCAAGTCCACCTACAACCCGTTCAGGCTCAACGCCCTGCTGACCTCGGTGGTCCATGACTTCAGCAAGGACGACGCGCTCTCCCCGAACGACCTCTACTCGCTGGCCGAGCGCTACAAGGCCTTCTCCGGGTCGCAGTTGCAGGCCTACACCCTGCCGACCGACCCGGCCACATCGTCGGTCGCCGGCTCCGTCGAGGTCGTTCGGTCGGACGAAGCCTCGCAGCTGATCACCCAGTTCCTCGGCGGGAACTCGGTGACGGTGTCCACGCCACCGCTCAGCGCCTACGGCGAGCCCTTGACCTTCACCGTCCCCGCCACCACCGCACCGACCGCCGCGCCGGTGGCCACCACTGCGCCGGCGCCGGCCAAGGGAACGGCGGCGGCTGCTCCCGCCCCGCCGAAGCTCCCCGCATTCGACCCCCGGCCCTGCTGAGCCGCACCCTCCGACCGGCTCCTCTCCACCGGACAGGTGCGCGAACTTCGCGGCGGCGCGTGCCAAGCTCTGATGGTCGGGACGTTTCCGTGACGGGCAACGGAGGGGTGCGAAGTGAGCGAAGGTTCGGCGGGACCGGGATGGTGGCAGGCGTCCGACGGAAATTGGTACGACCCGATCCTGACTCCGCCCGGTTACCTGCCGTCGCTCACCGACACCCCGCCGGGGCCGAAGCGGAAGCGCCGCCGGTCGAATCCGACGGACATGACCATCGGGCCGGTCATGACTCCCATGGGCTGGTATGCGGACCCTTGGAACGGGTTGGCGCGGCGCTGGTGGAACGGGTACCGGTGGACCGGATTCGACTGGCCGAGGCCTGGACAGGAGGGCCCGGGGCCGCGGACTGCTCCCGTCCCTGAGCTGGCCCTCAGCACCATTCCCGAGGATTTCACCTCGGCGCGGGGACGGATGCAGTGGTGGTCGCCCGACGGTTCGCCGCTGTCCGTCTAGGGACTCGAGGACCACCGCCGGGATCGCCGCCCGCCGTCAGCCGTCCCTCGGGGGTCGCCTTGCCGCCCCTCGATGGCATCGGCGACCGCCTCGTTGACCCGCTGGTGGACAGCGACGTTCTCGGGCCGACCGGGCAGCCTCACCCGGATCACCGAGAGGCCGCCGGCGTCGAGACGGCGATCGAGCGCATCCTCGAAGACCGGACCCCGGGCATCGGCACCGACGTCGTCGACCGGCCAGCCGCAGGCGGCGGCCACCGCGGCCGGGTCGGCTGACTGCGGCGTCCCGAACAGGGTGTCGAACGGGCCCGGGTCGAGGGCCAGGGCTGTCTCGAGGAACGAGAAGATCCCCCCGCCGCCGTTGTCCGCCACCACCACGGTGAGCGGGGCGGTGAACCCGCCGGCGCCCACCAGGGCGGAGACATCGTGGAGGAAGGCCAGGTCGCCAACCAGCAACACCGTGGGGCCCGGTGTGCCGAGCGCCACCCCCAAGGCGGTGGACACGACCCCGTCGATGCCGTTGGCCCCCCGGTTGGCCAGCACCCTCGGGGGCTGCGAGCGAGGGGCGGCGAACGCCTCCACGTCCCGCACCGGCATCGAAGAGGACACCATCAACGTCGCACCGTCGGGCAGGTGGCCGAGCAGGCGGCGGGCCAGGGCGGGCTCGCTGAGCCCGGCCGGGGGGCCGAGCGCGTCGTCGATCGCCCGCTGGGCGCGGGCTTCGGCCTCCTGCCAGTCCCGGGCCCAGCCGCTCCCGACCGGTTCCGGTCCGGCCGACCGGGACCCCGCCAGGCACTCCGCCGCCTCCGCACAGAACAGGGACGGGTCGCACCGGATGAACGCCTCGGCGTGCCGGTCCGGGTCGGGCCAGCGCCCGTCGGGGTCCACGACGATGGAGCGGGCGCCGGCCTCCACCGAGGCGGACAGGAACCGGTTGACCACTTTGGACACCCACCGCCCCCCGAGGGCGAGGACGACGTCGGGGGCGTGGGTACGGGCGAACTGCTCGGACCGCAGGATGCCGTCGGCCGCGGCGATCACCGCGGGCTCCTGTCGGCGCAGTCCCGAGCGGGGATCGGCCAGGAGCGGCCACCCGAGGGCCGCGGACATGGCCATGACCGCCGAGGGGTCACCGCCACCGGCGCCGGCCACGATCAATCCGCGGCGTTCGGGGGAGAGCACGCCCGACCCGAGGAGTGAGGGCACACTCCCCACGGGGGGCGGTGCGGGGCCCGCGACGACGTCGTGCCACGGGCCGTCCGGCCGGCCCGGGGGCACGCCCCCCGCCACCGGGTCCCCCAGGAGGGGCTCGCGGAAGGGCAGGTTGAGGTGGACCGGGCCCCGCCCCCCGGGAGCGGAGAGGGTGGCGGCCACCGCCCGCGACGCCAGCGAGCGCCACGCCGACCGGGTGGCCGGGGTCGCCACCCCCGGATCGCAGAACCACCGGGGGCTGTTCCCGAACAGCCGGTTCTGGTCGATGGTCTGGGGGGCGCCCACCTCCCGCAGCTCGGGGGGACGGTCGGCGGTGACGGCGATCAGCGGCACCCCGGCCAGGTCGGCCTCGACCACGGCGGCGTGAAGCTCGGCCGCGGCCGTGCCGCTGGTGGTGACCACCAAGGCCGGTCGCCCGGTGGCCAACCCCAACCCGAGCGCAGTGAACCCGGCCGAGCGCTCATCGAGGCGGACGTGCACGGCGATACCCGGCTGGGCGGCCAGGGCCAGGACGAGGGGCGTCGAGCGCGAACCGGGACAGACCACCGCATGGCCCACGCCGGCCCGGGCCCACTCGTCGGCCAGCGTCCAGGCAAAGGCGGCCTGGGTGTCGGCGTCGCCGCGGGTGGCGCCGCCCGTCGGTACGCTCACCGGGGTCCCCCATGTCGCCGGCCAGCCCACCACCGATGCCGACCTCCGCACCTCTGCCGTCCGGGGCGTTGCACGCCGACACCCTCGGGCACGGGCCGCGCCTGGTCTTGGCCCACGGCTTCACCCAGACCGGGCGCCTGTGGGGCTCGATGGACCGCGACCTGGCCCGCGACCACGAGGTGTTCCTGGTCGACCTGCCGGGCCACGCGTCCTCGTCCGCAGTCAACGCCGACCTGGTGGACGGATCGCGGCTGCTCGGCGAAGCCTGTGGGCGGGCGACCTACCTGGGCTACTCGATGGGGGCCCGGTACTGCCTGCATCTGGCCCTGGCCCGACCGGCGCTGGTCGACGCCCTGGTGCTCATCTCGGGAACCGCCGGGATCGACGAGGCGGGGGACCGCCGGGCCCGCCGGCGGGCCGACGAGGACCTGGCCGACGAGCTCGACCCGCCCGGTGGCCGGTCGTCGGCCACCCCGGTCGAGGACTTCCTCCGCCGATGGCTGGCGGCCCCGTTGTTCGCCGGCATCGACCCCGAGGCCGCTGCACTGGACGAGAGGCTGCGCAACACGGGGCCTGGCTTGGCATCGAGCCTGCGGCTGGCCGGCACCGGGACCCAGCGGCCGCTGTGGGGCCGGCTGGGCCGGCTGACCATGCCGGTGCTGGTCATCACCGGGGAAGACGACGACAAGTTCACCGCATTGGGCCGGCGGCTGGTAGCCGGGATCGGGCCGAACGCCACCCATGCGACAGTGGCCGGCGCCGGCCATGCCCCCCACCTCCAGCGTCCCCACGAGGTGGCCGGTCTGGTGCGCCGACACCTGGCTCCGACCACCCGGCCGTGACCGGCTTCCGCCCTTCACGAGACCCCGGGCCAGGCCCCTCACGAGACCCAGAGCCAAAGGGAGGAGGCGAGCAGCACGCCGAACGCCAGCTGCAGCCGGCCGGTGGCCCCCAGGACCGGCAGCAGCTGCCGACCCGAGGCGTCGCTGAGGGCCAGTCGGACCGGGGCCGCGGCCAGCGGCGCGGCCAGAAGGGGGAGGAACGGCGCCGCCGGGTGCTCCGGTGCCGCGGTGGCCACCGACCAGACCCCCCAGACCAGCACGGCGGCGAACGGGAGGGTGACGCACGCCACATACAGCCACCCGCCGGCGCGTCGGCCGGTGCGGACGGCGAGCGTCCGCTTGCCGGTCTGACTGTCGGTCTCGATGTCCCTCAGGTTGTTGGCCAGCAGCAGCGCCGTGGCCAGGAGGCCGACGAGCACGGCGGCGAGCCACACCGGCCACCGGTCGAGGCGGAGGGTCTGCACGTAGTACGTGCCCACCGTGGCCACCAGCCCGAAGAAGACGAAGACGAACAGCTCGCCCAACCCGGCGTAGCCGTAGGGCCTGGGCCCGCCGGTGTAGAGCCAGCCCGCGGCCAGGCAGGCGGCCCCCACCACCAGGACCCACCACGAGGTGGCCCAGGCCAGCGCCAGTCCCACCACCCCGGCCACACCGAAGGCGATCAGGGCGGCGCTCCTGACCGCGGTGGCCGGGGCCAGGCCCGAGGCAACCAGTCGCACCGGCCCCACCCGGGCGTCGTCGGTCCCCCGGATGCCGTCGGAGTAGTCGTTGGCGTAGTTGGTGCCCACCTGGATGGCCAGGGCGACCACCAGGGCGCCGAGGGCGTACCCCCACGAGTGCCCGGGGAGGCCGGCCGTCGTCTGCAGCGGATGGGCGGCGGCCGTACCCACGACCACCGGCACGATGGCCGCGGGCAGGGTCCGCGGCCGGGCTCCGAGCACCCAGCGCTGAACCGGCCCGGGGACGGCCGGCGCGCCGCGAGGGGTCGGACCGGTGGTCACTGCCGTGACCGGACGGGCCGGCCAGAGGTCACGGACGGCGGGGGAAGCGGCCGAAGTCGGGCGGGCGGTGCTGCTGGAAGGCGTCTCGCCCCTCCTGGCCCTCCTCGGTCATGTAGAAGAGCATGGTGGCGTCGCCGGCGAATTGCTGGAGGCCGGCGAGCCCGTCGTCGGCCGCGTGCAGGCCACCCTTCAGCATGCGCAGCGCCAGCGGGGACAGCGACAGCATCTGGCGGCACCACGCCACCGTCTCCCGCTCCAGCTCGGCCAGCGGCACCACGGCGTTGACCAGTCCCCAGTCGAAGGCGGTGGCGGCGTCGTACTGGCGGCACAGGAACCACACCTCCTTGGCCCGCTTGAGGCCCACGGTCCGGGCCAGCAGGCTGGCCCCGTAGCCACCGTCGAAGCTGCCGACCTTCGGGCCGGTCTGACCGAACCGGGCATTGTCGGCGGCGAGGGTCAGGTCGCAGACCAGGTGGAGGATGTGGCCGCCGCCAATGGCGTAGCCGGCCACCATGGCCACCACCGGCTTGGGCAGGCGCCGGATCTGGATCTGGAGGTCGAGGACGTTGAGGCGTCCGATGCCCTGCCGGGCCACCGCGTCGTCCCCGAGGTACCCGTCGTCCCCCCGGATCTTCTGGTCCCCGCCCGAGCAGAACGCATCAGGTCCCTCCCCGGTGAGGATGATCACCCCGATCGAAGAATCGTCCCGGGCCAGGGCGAACGCATCCGCCAGCTCGAAGAGGGTCTGGGGGCGGAAGGCGTTGCGGACCTCCGGCCGGGCGATGGTCAGCTTGGCCAGCCCGTCCCCGACCTCGTAGCGGATGTCCCGGTAGTCTCCCCGCCGCTCCCACTCGGGCAGCGGCCGGTCCCGGAACCGGTCCACCGGGTCCTCGGGGGGCCCGAAGACCGCGGTCTCCGGTGAAGCGGTGTCCGGGGAAGCGGTGTCCGGGGAAGCGCCGGGGGGACCGCCGCCGGGGTCGGCCAATCGCGGTGCAACCATTTGACCATTCACTCCTAGAGTTCCTACTCGTACGGTCGCCTAGGCTACCCCCATGCCGCGGCTGGTAGCGCTCGACCTCGCGGCCGGGCCGGGCTTCGTCGACGCACTCCGCCGCGCCTGGGACGCCGGTGACGCGGTGCTGCCCGTCGATCCCCGCCTTCCGGGCCCGGCGGTCACCGCCCTGCTGGAGGCCATGCGCCCGGCGGCCGTGGTCGACGGGCAGGGTACCCACCGGCGGCACGGAGGCGTGCCGACCGAAACTGGTGACGCCCTGGTCGTCGCCACCAGCGGCACCACCGGAGCCCCCAAAGGGGTGGTCCTGACCCACCCGGCCGTCCGGGCCTCGGCCCTGGCCACCTCGGCACGGCTGGCGGTGGACCCGGGCCGGGACCGCTGGTTGGCCTGCCTCCCCCTGGGCCATATCGGCGGGCTGGCGGTGGTGACCCGGGCACTCGTCACCGGCACGCCCTACACCGTCCTCGAGCGGTTCGAGGCCGCCGCCGTCGAGGCCCAGGCCCGCGCCGGTGCCACGCTGGTTGCCTTGGTGGCCACTGCCCTCGGCCGGACCGAAGCTTCCGGGTTCCGCGCCGTGCTGCTGGGGGGGGCCGCTCCCCCCGACCGCCTCCCGGCCAACGTCGTCACCACGTACGGCATGACCGAAACCGGATCCGGCATCGTCTACGACGGGAGGGCGATCGACGGCGTGGAGGTGCGCACCGACGCGCCGGACGCGGTCGCCGAGGGGGAGGTCCAGGTCCGGGGGCCGATGCTGTTCCGCGGCTACCGGGACGGGACGGGCCGTCGGGACGCGGGCGGATGGTTCGCCACCGGCGACGCCGGACGGGTGGGGCCCGACGGGACGCTCTCGGTACTCGGCCGCATCGCCGAGGTCATCGTCACCGGCGGCGAGAAGGTCTGGCCGGAGCCGGTCGAGCGCCTGCTGGCCACCCATCCCGGGGTGAGCCAGGTGGCGGTCTGGAGGCGGTCCGACCCCGAATGGGGTCAGCGGGTCGTGGCCTGGGTGGTGCCGAGCGACCCGGCGGTGCCGCCGGCCCTGGACGAGCTGGCGGACATGGTGGCGTCGCGGCTCGCCCGCTGGGCCGCACCCCGGGAACTGGTGGTCGTCCCGGCGCTCCCCCGGGCACCCGGCGGCAAGCCCCGCCGGTCCGAGCTGCACTGACTGCGGCAGCGCGGCCGGGCGCCCGTCCGGGTGCCGACTTCAGGCGATCCCCCCGCTGGCGATGCACAGGGCACCCCCGTCGACCACCAGCGTGTGCCCGGTGATCCAACTGGCGGCATCCGAGCACAGGAACAGGGCGGCGGCGGCGATGTCCTCGGCCACCCCGAGCCGCCGGAGGGGCAGCCGACGGGCGATGGCCTCTTCTCCCGGCTCCCACAGGGCCCGGGCGAACTCGGTCTTGACCAGGCCGGGGGCCAACGCGTTGACCCGGACCCCGGGCCCGAGCTCGCCGGCCAGCTGGCTGGTCAGGTGGATCACGGCCGCCTTGGTCACGTTGTACCAGCCGATGCCGCCCTCGACCGAGAGGCCGCCGATGGACGCCAGGTTGAGGACGGCTCCACCCCGCTCGGCCAGGCCCGAACGCCAAGCGGCCTGGACCCATTCGAGGTACCCGGACTGGTTGACCCGCACGGTCTTGTCCGCCCGGGCGGTGTCGATGTCCACGATCGGGCCGTAGTAGGGATTGGTGGCGGCGTTGTTGACGAGGATGTCGAGCGAGCCGAAGCGCTCGACGGTGGCCGCCACACAGTCCTCGGCCTGTCCGGGGTCACCGGCATTGGCCACGTGCCAGTCGACCTCGCCGGCCCGTTCACCGCCGGCCGCGGCGATCTCGGAGGCGGTCCGGGCCAGGGCATCGGCCTTGCGCGACGAGATCATCACCGACGCCCCGGCGGCCGAGAAGGCCTGGGCGATGGCCCGACCGATGCCGCGTGACGCTCCGGTGACCAGTGCCGTCCTGCCGTCGAGTCGAAGGTCCATGGACCAGGACCCTACCGGGGACATCTGTCCACATCCCTTCCGTCCGGCCCCTAAGTTTGGCACCGGACCACTGCCGAGTTCCCCGTCCGTTCCGGGAAAGGATCTCCGTTGCCCTTGATCAAGGATGTGCCGGCGGGGGAGCTGTCCCCCTATCTGCGCCAGCACCAGGACAACCCGGTGGACTGGTTCCCGTGGGGCGACGACGCCTTCGACAAGGCCCGCCGGGAGAACCGGCCCGTCTTCTTGTCCATCGGTTACTCGGCCTGCCACTGGTGCCACGTGATGGCCCACGAGTCGTTCGAGGACCCCGCCACCGCTGACGCGCTGAACTCGTCGTTCGTCAGCATCAAGGTGGACCGCGAGGAACGCCCGGACGTCGATGCCGTCTATATGGAGGCGGTCCAGGCCATCACCGGGTCGGGGGGCTGGCCGATGAGCATGTTCTTGACCCCCGACCGGCGCCCGTTCTTCGGCGGCACGTATTTTCCCCCCGACGACCGGCGCGGGACGCCCTCGTTCCGCACCATCCTCGGGGCGCTCACAGACGTATGGGAGAACCGTCGCTCCGAAGTCGAGGAACAGGCCGACGAGTTGGCCAGCGCCATCGCCGCCCGCTCGGTCCTCCGGGCCGCCCCGGGGGCGACCTCCCTCTTCGCCCCGCCGGGGCCAGAGGCCGCCGGCGGCCGTCCCGATCTGCTGAAGGCGGCCACAGAGGAGCTCTCCCTCCGCTTCGACCAGGAGTGGGGGGGGTTCGGCGCTGCGCCCAAATTCCCCCAGCCGGCCCTGGTGGACCTGGCGCTCCTCCACTCGATACGGGCGCGGGGGGAGCCGGCCGGGGACCGCTCGGAGCGGATGGCCACCACCACCCTCGACGGCATGGCGGCCGGCGGCATCCACGACCACCTCGGGGGCGGGTTCGCCCGTTACTCCACCGACGACCAGTGGCTGGTGCCCCACTTCGAGAAGATGCTCTACGACCAGGCCGGGCTGCTGCGGGCCTTCCTCCACGGGTGGCAGGCGACCGGGCGGGCGAACTACCGGTGGGCCATGGACGGCATCGTCGCCTATGTGAACCGGGACCTGACCGGGCCCGAGGGAGGGGTGTGGTCGGCCGAGGACGCCGACTCCGAAGGGGTCGAGGGGCGGTTCTACGTCTGGTCCCCGGAGCAGATCCGCCAGGCCGTCGCCGGGGAGGGCGCCCCGGTCCCGCCCCCGGCGGTCGACGAGATGGGCGCGGCGGCCATCGAGTGGTTTGGCGTGACCGGGAGCGGCAACTTCGACGGCAGCTCCATCCTCCGCCGGCCGATCGGGCAGCCGCTGACGGGGCCTCCGGCCGTGGAGGGGGCCCGGGCCCGGCTGTTCGAGGCCCGGGAGTCGCGGGTCCGACCGGGTCTGGACGACAAGGTCCTGACCGAGTGGAACGCCATGTACGCGTCGGCGCTGGCCGAGGCGGCGGGCGCCACCGGCAACGCGGACTGGGGGGTCGCGGCCGTGGCCATCGGAGAGTTCCTCTGTGCCCACCTCCTGGGGGGCGACGGCCGGTGGCGGCGGAGCTGGCAGGCCGGTGGGGGTGCCCGCCACCTGGCCTGCGCCGGTGACTACGCATGGCTGGTCGACTGCTTCACGCGTCTGGGCGAGCTCACCGGCGAGGCGCGCTGGACCGATCGGGCGGTGGCCGGCGCCGACGGGCTGATGACCCTCTTCGGGGACGAACAGATGGGGGGGTTCTTCACCACCGGGACGGACGCCGAGGCACTCATCGTCCGGACCAAGGAGGTCTTCGACGGCGCCACCCCCTCGGCCAATGCGGTGGCCGCCCTGGCCCTGGCCCGCCTCGGCGCGCTGACCGGGGCCGAGCGGTACACCCAGGCGGCCCGTGGGGTAGTCGACATGCTCGGCGGCCTGCTGACCGAGCACCCGACCGCCTTTGCCCACACCACCCTGACCGCCGACCTGCTGGTCGCCGGGCTGACCGAGGTGGTGATCACCGGCGACCGACCCGACCTCTTGGAGGTGGTCCGGGGCCGGTGGCTGCCGGGCGCCGTCCTGGCCTGGGGCGAACCGACCTCGTCGCCCCTGTGGCGCGACCGCGACGGGAGCCGGGCCTACGTGTGCCGCCACTACTCGTGCCAGCGCCCGGCCGAGGACGCAGCCACCCTGGCCTCCCAGCTGACCGGGGCCCAGGCCTCCCCGGGGGTGGGGCGATGAGCCGGGGGTCGACCCGCACCCCGCGCAGCGGAACGGCCCGGGACGTGGCCCGGTCGATCAAGCCGCGGGCCCGGATCGAGGTGGCCGGGGGCACGTCCCTCACCTTGTTGGTCCTGTCCTGCCATCCCGAGGACACCACCGGTGTGGACCTGGCGTCGGGGACGCTGGTCCGGGTCCGGGTGCCCTGGCCCGAGGGACACGGGCCCGACCTGGCTCCCTTCGACGTGGTCGAGGCCCAGCTGGCCGACGAGCCGGAGCGGGACGACCTCGCCCAGCCCGAGGCGGTCACGGCCGCCGGGCTGCCCCGGCACCTCGGGACCCTCCACGGGCGCCGGGTCCGCCGCCTCCTGCACGCCCTGGGCGCGCCGGTCGAGGACCACATCCTCGGGTTCCCCGGTGCCTCGGCCCCGTACTGGGAGTTCCGGGGGTTCCGACCGTCGCTGGCGCTGGTGGTCCCCACCAAGGGCCCCGTCTTGTTCCGGCGGCTCGAGGACCGCTCGGTATGGGTCCGCTTCGGTTGGGGCCGGAGCGACAACTGGCTCCCGGCCGAGGACCCGAGGGCCGAGCGTGCCCTCGACGTGGCCCGGCGGGACCGGCTGCTGGGCAAGGACCTCTCGGCCGCCCTCGGATTCAAGCCCCACTACCTGGTGGCATCCGTTTCCACCCCGCGGGACGGCCACTGCTACAAGACGGTCAGGGCCCTGCTGCCCCGCAGCTGACCTGCCCGCGGCCGTCGCCTACAGTCGGCACCCGTGCCTACTCCCACGACACCGCGGCACACACCGGCGCCGATCCTCCCGGACTACCGGGGCGCCTGCATCGCCAACGTCGTCCCCGCCCTTTTGGAAAAGCCGGAGGCCGGCGCCGGTCGGCCCGACTGGCTGCCGGCAGCCGCCCGCCATGCGGGCCAGGTCGTGCTCCTGGTGCTGGACGGCCTCGGCTGGGAACAGCTGCGCGACCGGGCGGCCCTGGCCCCGACGCTCTCGGCCGGCGAGGGGATCGACCGGGCCATCACGTCCGTGGCCCCCACCACCACCGCCTGCGCCCTCACCTCGATCACCACGGGGTGCCCGCCGTCCGGCCACGGCCTGCTGGGATACCGGCTGGCCGTCGGGGACGACATCCTCAACGTGCTCCGGTGGACCCTCGGGAGCGGGCGGGGCCGGGACGCCCGGCGGACGGTCCCGGCCCGGGGGTTCCAACCGTGCCTCTCGTTCCCGGGGTCGTCCCGGCCTGTCCCGGTGGTGTCGAAGGACGAATTCGGCGGGACCGGCTTCACCGCCGCCCACCTCGGCAACTCCCCCCTTCGGGGCTACAAGGTGCTCTCGTCCCTGCCGGTGCAGGTCGGCCGGCTGCTCCGGGAGGGCGCTCCCTTCGTCTACGCCTACTACGACGGGATCGACAAGGTGGCCCACGCCAGCGGGATCGGCGATCTCTACGATGCCGAGCTGCGGACCGTCGACGGCCTGGTGGCCGACGTGGTGGCGGAGCTCCCGGCCGGCGCCACGCTGGTGGTGACCGCCGACCACGGCCAGATCGACGTCGGCAACGACGTGGAGCTGCTCGGGCGCGAGATCATGGCCTCGGTGCGGTTCATGTCCGGCGAGGGCCGCTTCCGCTGGCTCCACGCCAGACCCGGGGCGGAGTCCGACCTCCTCGAGTCGGCCATCGGCCGCTACGGCGACACGACCTGGGTGATGGGGCGGGACCAGGTCATCGACGAAGGTCTGTTCGGCGGGCGGTTACGGGACGAGCACCTGTCCCGGGTGGGGGACGTGGCCCTGATCCCCCACGCCGCCATCGCCTTCGTCGACCCCGCCGACACGGGCGAGAGCCGCCTGCAGAGCCGGCACGGGTCGCTGACCGGAGACGAGATGCTGGTCCCGTTGGTGGCGCTGGCTGGAAGTGGCAGCATCTGACCATGTCCACCGAGGAGCCAGATCCGAAGCCGAGCGACAGCGCACCCCTCCACCCCGAGGTGGTCGTCGGCGGGAGTTCCGCCGCGCCGCCGAGCCTGACCGCCGGGGCCGAACCTTCGGCCGAGGCAACGGAGGCGGCCGATGCCGACGGTCCGGAGGAGTCGCGTTCCGAGTCCATCGAGCAGCCGGCCAAGCTGCTCCGCATCGGCTCGATGGTCAAACAGTTGTTGGAGGAGGTCCGCCAGGCCCCCCTCGACGAGGCCAGCCGGGTGCGCCTCCGCGAGATCTACGAGCAATCCATACGGGAGCTGGCCGGGGGGCTCTCCCCCGACCTGGTGGCCGAGCTGGACAGGGTCTCGATCCCCTTCGACACCCCGACGCCGTCCGACGCCGAGCTGCGGGTGGCCCACGCCCAGCTGGTGGGCTGGCTCGAGGGCCTGTTCCATGGGATCCAGGCCACCCTGGTGGCCCAGCAGGTGGCGGCCCGGGCCCAGCTCGACGAGATGCGCCAACGCTCCCTGCCCCAGGGGGCAGGTCCGGACATTGGCCGGCCGGGCACCTACCTCTGACCCCACTCCCCTCGGCGCGGGACACTGCCGGCCCCGGTGCGGGACGCAGCCGGGCGGGGTGCCGGACCAGGCCGAGCGGGCGGCCTGGGGACCGATGACCAACCGCCCCGGGCCCTCCCGGCCTGCGCTATCGTCGGAATGACACTGCTGTAACTCGTCCACAGCCTGTGGAGAACACCCGGCCACCCGGACGATGGCCACCGAGGAAGGCGTCAGCGCATTGGCCCCACCGTCGTTCAGCCACCTGCACACCCACACCGAGTTCTCGATGCTCGATGGAGCCGCACGGGTCAAGGATCTGGTGGAGGCGGCGGTGCGAGACGGGCAACCCGCCCTCGGCATCACCGACCACGGCAACATGTACGGCGTCCTCGACTTCTACGCCGCGTGCCGGGAGGCGGGGATCACCCCGGTCATCGGCACCGAGGCCTACATGGCCGCCGAGTCGCGCCACGACCGCCCGGTGCGCCGGGGAAAGGTCGACGACACCGGCGGGGACGTGGCCGGAGGGGAGAAGCTCTACTACCACCTCACCCTGCTGGCCGAGACCACCGAGGGCTACCGGAACCTCCTCCAGCTCTCCTCGGCCGCCTACCTCGAGGGCTACTACTACAAGCCCCGTCTCGACTGGGAACTGCTCGAACGCCACAGCACCGGCCTCCTCGCCACCACTGGATGTCTCGGTGGCGTGGTCCTCCAGGCGTTGTTGGCCGACGACAGGATCAAAGCCGAGGCGCTGGCAGCGCGCCTCCAGGACATCTTCGGCCGGGAGAACCTCTTCGTCGAACTGCAGGATCACGGACTGCCCGAGCAGCACAAGACCAACCCGGCACTGGTCGAGATCGCCAGGCGGATCGGCGCCCCGCTGCTGGCCACCAACGACAGCCACTACACCCATCGTGAGGACCACGTCGCCCATGACGCCCTCCTCTGCGTCCAGACCGGCGCCCTCATCGACGACCCGAAGCGGTTCAAGTTCGAGGGCCAGGAGCACTACCTGAAGTCGGCCGCCGAGATGCGCCACCTGTTCGCCGAGCTACCCGAGGCGTGCGACAACACCCTGCTGATCGCCGAACGCGCCTCGGTCGAGATCGACTTCGGGCGACCCAGCCTCCCCCGATTCCCCGTGCCCGACCAGTTCCCGGGCGAGACCTACGAGCGCCGCGCCGCCGACTTGAGGTAGTGCTCCTCGCCCTCGAACTTGAAGCGCTTGGGGTCGTCGATGAGCGCCCCGGTCTGGACGCAGAGGAGGGCGTCGTGGGCCACATGGTCCTCGCGGTGGGTGTAGT
>DATBOO010000026.1:0-1507 GCA_036553725.1 Acidimicrobiales bacterium
CTGTACCGTGACGGCCTCGAAGCCTACGACGGGGTACTCAAGCGGGCGCTCCGCCGGCGGTCGTCGTGACGATCACCCCCTGAGCTCGTCGGGCCCGGTCGGCACGTCGACGGCGTGTTCCTCGAGGGCCTCGAGGGGGACCACCTCGAGGGCGCGTTCGTGGGTGGAGGCGAGGACCACATAGGCGGCGGCACCGTCACGGTGGGCCCGGAGCCAGTTGACCGCAGTCACGCACCAGCGGTCTCCGGGCACCAGGCCGGGGAACCGGGACTGGGGCACCGGGGTGGTCAGATCGTTTCCGATCTGCCGCTGGTGCTCGAGGAATTCAGCGGTGACCACCGCACAGATGGTGTGGCTGCCGAGGTCTTCCGGCCCGGTATTGCAGCACCCGTCCCGGTAGAAGCCGGTCACCGGGTCGCCCCCGCAGAATTCGAGCTCGCCCCCGAGCACGTTGCGTTCGGCCATGGGTGGCAGTATCGCCCAGTTGTCTTCGCCGCGCGTCCGCCCGGCCTGGGTTCGCCCGCCGGCCGACGGGTAGCCGCCCGGGCCCGGTGCCGGCCGCCGGTCGGTCAGGTGGAGTGGACGAAGTCGACGACCACCCGGGCCAGCTCGGGGCCCTTGTCCTCCTGCAGGAAGTGCCCGCCGCCGGCGATGGTCACGTGGTGCTGGCCGCGGCACCCGGGGATGCGCGCCTGCAGCTGGCGCTCGCCACCGGCGGTGATCGGATCGCCGTCGCTGAAAGCGGTGAGGAAGGGCTTGTCGAACGTCTCGAGCACCGACCACGCCCGGCGGTTGGCCGGCGCCGCTGGATCGTCGGGAGAGATGGGGACCAGGGTCGGGAACTGCCTCGCCCCCTCGGCGAAGGACTGGTCGGGGAAGGGCGCGTCGTAGGCGGCGATGGTCTCCGGGCTCAGGTCGGAAACACAGCCGGCGTTGACGATGGCTCCGGTGGGGAAGGTCTCCACCTCCTGGGAGAACTTGAGCCATCCGAGGAACGCCTCGCCCGGGGCGGAATCACCGGTCGGGAGGAACGTGTTGGCCGCCACCACCCGGGCGAAGCGCTCCGGATGCTCGCCCACCAGCCGAAGGCCGATCAGGCCTCCCCAGTCCTGGCATACCAGGGTCACGTCCGACAGCTCGAGCCGGTCGAAGAGGAGCTGGCGCGTCCATTCCACGTGGCGGGCGAACGAGTACTCCGAGCGCGGAGTCGGCTTGTCCGAGCGGCCGAAGCCCACCAGGTCGGGGGCGACCGCCCGCAGGCCGGCCCCGACCAGCACGGGGACCATGTGGCGGTAGAGATAGCTCCACGAGGGCTCCCCGTGGAGGAGCACGACGGCCGGGCCGGCCGGCGGGCCCTCGTCGAGGTAGTGGATCCGCAGGTTGCCGCCGTCCTGGTCGGAGACCTCGGCGTAGTGGGGGCTGAAGTCGAAGCCGGGCAGACCTTCGAAGCAGTGGTCAGGGGTTCGGAGCACCTGCATCGGATCGGCCACCTCTCGTAGTCGGGCTG
>DATBOO010000030.1:0-18093 GCA_036553725.1 Acidimicrobiales bacterium
TTGCGAACGTAGCGCTCTACCAGCTGAGCTACACCCCCGGGTGCCGACGAGAATAGCCGCGCCGCTTCATGCGGAAATCCACCGCGCCGCCCTGGCCGTCTGCGTCGCCTGGGGCCGGGCCGGAGCAAAACAGTCTGGCCCGGTGTTGGCCGTTGGCCGAGCCCTTCGGACGACAGGGCCGCCCTAGTGCCCGAGGGTCGTGCTGGTGGCCGGGCCGGTGGTCGTGGTGGGGGGTACGGACGTCGTGGTGCTGGTCGGCGGGACGGCCGATGTGGTCGTGGTCGTCGGCGGCAGGGTGGTGGGCGGGACGGTCGTGGTCGTCGCGCCTGATCCCGGCCCGCCCGGGGTGGCCGGCGGGGGGAAGGTCCACATGCCCGTCACGCAGTCGGCCGGCTGTGCCGCCACCGCCACATCCACGCCGGGTAGGGCGTCGATCGACCAGACCCCGATGGGCGCACCCGACTGCAGGCAGGCCAGCGCCGGCGAGGTGGTCTGCAGCCCGCTGAGCGTCCCCAGGTACTCCGCGTTGCCGTAGGCGGCGGGAGGAGCCACCGGGCTGAGAGGGACGGTCGTGCCGTTCCACACTCCTGTGGTCACGAAGCCGGCACCGAGCGGCGCGCCGGGCGGGAGGGCGCCGGCGGTGAGTGTGGGCCCGGTCTGAAAGTCCTTGACCGCGGGAGCGTTGCCCAGCAGGGCCGCCAGCATGGCCGGGGCGTTTCCGTCCATGCCCAGCGCCCAGATACCCATGCCGCCGATGTGGAAGCTGTTGGCCAGCTGGGCCTTCAGGGCCAGAGACGTCGGATTGTCGAAGAAGGTCTCGTGCCACTGGGTGCCCACCTGGTAGGAGGTCCATGGGGTCTGGGTGGCCGGGTCCCAGTAGGTCGGATGGCCGGACGCCGCGATCACCCCGTCGCTGAGGGGGCTCTCGCCCCCGGTCGGCTGCGCCGTCCTGGTTCCGTCCGACGTCGGCCAGTCGTACCCGTAGAAGGGCACCCCGAGGATCACCTTCTGGGCCGGCATCACGGCCGTGAACTGCTGAAGCGCCTCGGTGTCGTTGTATCCCCCACCGGTCAATGGCGCGGTCGCGCTCGGCGTCACCCGGTCGTTCATGTCGTAGGCCATGACGAAGAACCCGTCGAGCGCCGGGGCCAGTGCGGCCACGTCATAGAAGCCGGCAGTGTCCGCCGCCGCGCTGGCATAGGTCGCCATGGTCACCTGCCAGTGGGGGTTGGCCGCGTGCAGGGCCGAGGACACCTGGGTGATGAGCGCCGTCAACCCGTGCCGGTCGCCGCTCCCCTCCCCCTCGAAGTCGAAGTTCACGCCGTCGAGGTTCTTGGCCGACACGGCCGCCACCAGGGCCGCCGACAACCTGGCGCCCGCGTTCGGGTCCGAGGTGATGGCGTCCAGGGCGGACTGGCTGAAGCAGGTCACGGTCAACACCACCCGGTCGCCGGCGGCGTGCGATCTGGTCACCAGGTCGGCCAGATCCTGGCTCTCGTACCCGTTCCACCCGGAGCCGCTCTGGTCCAGGGTGCCGTTGCCATTGGCGTCGACGCTGAAGTACGCCAGGGTGGTCAGGTCCTTGACGTCGAAACCGGAGGATTGCGGCAGGGTCCAGTAGGGGGCATAGCCGAAGATCTCGTGGGGTTGCAGCGCGGGGGCGGCGGCCAGCGCTGGCGGAGCCGGCGCCGGGGCCGCGGTGGCGGCGGGAAGGTCGACGGCGGGATGGGTCTGGGCGGCCTGGGCCCCGTTGCCCCGGTCGGGGGCGACCCGGTGACGCGACGCTCCGCCGGCGAGGGAGCCGAACGAGCTGCTGGTGCTCCCGGCCAGGAGGATGAGGGCCACGCAGGCCACTGCCGCCGGCCCGATCCGGCGCCGGCCGAGCCCGTGCCGGGGATCCGCTGTCTTCCGGCGGTCACCCAGCCAGTGCGATGCGGCCGCGGCCGTTCCACCGACGGCGGAGAGGGCACTGGCGGCTGCAATAGAAGCAGCAGCAGCGACGCCGGCGGCCGCGGCACGGTCACCGGCGCCACCGACGGCGGGGACATCAACGGCTTCGTCGGGGGCGACGACCGGCGTCGCCGACTCGCGCCCCGCGGCGACCGCCCGCAAGAGGGGGCCCACATCCGAGTCGCGGACGAGGAACCGGAACGAACTGTGGTCGGCGATCCACGCTTCGTCGCTGACGGTGAGCTCGAGAACCTGTGCGTCGGGACCATCGACCGGACCATCGAGCACCCAATCGGTCATCCCGTCGAACGGGCCGGCGATCACACCGGAGACGATCGACCACGGCACCAGCGACGGCACCTCGAGCCGGGACCAGTCCGACCGGGCGATGACCAGTCCCACGTCGGTGGTCCGGAGGTCGAACTGCACCTCGCCCCCGGGGACATCCCGCGGACCGGCCGCCGTGCCACCGGGGACTCGGGTCGTCAGGCCCACGACACCGCACAGGACAACCGCGTCGGAGGGCAGGGCTGTGCGGGAACGACGGCGGGGAGGACGGCGGAGAGTTCTCATGGGATGCTCGGCGAGAGAGGCTGCGCAGATCACCGACATTCGGGCCCGATGCCCGCCATATGTCTGTGGTCAGACTATCACTCTGAGCATTTTAATGCCCGGCACAAGGGAGTTTGTCAATGGCATCCGCACAATTTCGTCGAATTGCGGGCACGTCCCCATCCGGGCTTCCCTAAAGATTCTCCCCGCCTGATCCGACAATGGACATGCGGGCCGTCGTTGCGTGGCGAAACCAGACTGGTCACCCCAGATGAAGCATCAGAGAGTCAATTCCCCGAAGGGGACAGCAGGCCCATGATCTTCGTCGAAGGCTTCCGCCTGCTCTTCGTGCTGGCCGGATCGGTGGCCGGGTTCGAGATCGGGCGCCACGTCGACGGCAATCCCCACTCCCCGGTCATCGGGCTGCTGTTCGGCGCGGGCATCAGCTACGTCCTCGGAGGCGTGGCCGGGCGGCTGGCCGACAAAGGATTGCAGCGGGCGGTCTTCCTCTTCCGGAAGACACCACCCGGAGAGATCTTCGCCGCCTCCATCATCTCGACCACCGGAATGCTCCTCGGGCTCGTGGTCGGCCTGCCCCTCATGGTCTTGTTCCGGTCCGGATTCGCCGTGCTCGCCACCGCGGTGGCCTCGTGGGTGCTGGCCACCCTCGGGTGGCGGCTCGGTCAGGTCAAGGGCCGCCAGATCGTCGCCGCCGCCGGACTCTCCCGCATCCTGGCACCGCAGGTGCAGCCGCACCCGGGCCAGGCCCTGCTGGTCGACGCCTCCGCCATCATGGACCGCTTCTTGTTGGTGCTGGGGCGGGGCGGGCTGCTGCCCGGCGGCCTGGTCATCCCCCAGTTCGTCGTCGACCATGTCCGGGCGGTGGCCGAAGCCCCCGACCCGGTCAGCTCCCGCCGGGCCTGGCGGGGCCTCGAGTCCGTCGAAGCGCTCCGGGAGCTCGGTGTGCCCGTCCACGTCGCCCGCGACGAGGTCCCCGAAGTCGACGATCCCACCATCAAGCTCTTGACCGTGGCCCGTCGGGTAGGTCTCCGCATCGGGACCTGCTCCTCCAACATCGTCGACGAGGCCGTCCGGTGGGAGCTCGCCGTCGTCGACCTCCGCAGCATCGCCAATGCAATGACCCGTGACCGCCTGCCGGGTGAGCGGCTCTCGGTCGAGCTGATCAAGGAGGGGCGCCAGCCGCGTCAGGCCATCGGCTACCTGCCCGACGGCGACATGGTCGTCGTCAACGATGCGACCCATCTCGTCGATCAGGGAGCGGTGCCCGTCACCGTGCTCTCGACCCGCCCCACCAGCCAGGGGGTGCTGGTGTTCGCCAAGCTGGCCGCGGCCAACGGGGTCGCCGACGAGGAGCTCACCAGCGCCTCTTGACCACAGCGCCACTTGACCGGGGACGGACCGTCGACCGACGGCGGCCACCCGGGGCCGCCGGCTACGCGCTCTTCACCGCCGCCACCAGCTTGGCCAGCGTGTCCTTGGCGTCACCGAACAGCAGCGTCGTCTTCTCGTCGAACAGCAGGTCGTTGTCGATCCCGGCGAAGCCCGGGCGCATCGATCGCTTGAGGAACACGACGTTCTGGGCCTCGTCGGCGTTGATGATCGGCATGCCGTAGATGGGGCTCCCGACGGTGTTCTTGGCGGCGGGGTTGACCGTGTCATTGGCGCCGATGACCAGGGCCACGTCAGCGGTGGACATCTCCGGGTTGGCCTCGTCCATCTCCTTCAACTCGTCGTAGGGCACGTTCGCCTCGGCCAGCAGCACGTTCATATGACCCGGCATCCGCCCGGCCACCGGATGGATGGCGTAGAAGACCTCGACCCCCCGCTCCATCAGCAGGTCGGCGAGCTCGCGGGCGGTGTGCTGGGCCTGGGCCACCGCCAGGCCGTAGCCGGGAATGATGACCACCTTGCGCGCGTAGGCGAGCAGCACCCCGATGTCCTCGGCGGTGCCCGCCTTCACCGGGCGGGACTCACCGGCCCCGTCGGCCCCGCCGGCAGCCGTCACCACCGAGCCGAACGCGCTGAACAGCACGTTGGCCAGCGAGCGGCCCATCGCCTTGCTCATCATCCGGGTGAGCAGGATCCCCGAGGCACCCACCAGGGTGCCGGCGATGATCAGCAGGTTGTTGTTGAGGGTGAACCCCGATGCGGCCACGGCCAGGCCGGTGAACGAGTTGAGCAGGGAGATCAGCACCGGGACGTCGGCGCCGCCGATCGGCAGCACGAAGATGACGCCGAGCACCAGCGACAGCACCGCGGTCGCCGCCAGCAGTGGCACCGACCCGGTCACCAGGGTCCCGACGGCCAGGGCCACGATGGCTGCGGCCACCACGGCGTTGATCACCTGCTGGGCCGGGTAGGTGATCGGCCGGCCGGTCATCAGCTCCTGCAGCTTGGCGAAGGCGATGGCGCTCCCCGAAAAGGACACGCACCCCACCAGCACGCCGAACAGCACCTCGGCGATCCGGTACACCGCCGGCTTGCCCGGCGCCTCGAGGAGGAACACCACGATCGAGATCAGCGCGGCGGCACCGCCACCGACACCGTTGAAGATGGCCACCATCTGGGGCATCGCCGTCATCTTCACCCTGCGGGCGGCGGGCACGGCCACGGCCGCCCCGATGGCCATGGCCACCAGGGTGAGGACCAGGTTCGAGGTGTGGGCCCGCACCTGCGGGTAGGCGAAGGTGAAGCCGACGGCCACCGCCGCCGCCGTGGCGCCGAGCAGGTTGCCGTTGCGGGCGTGCTTGGGCGAGCTCAGTCCCTTGAGGGCCAGGATGAACCCGATGGCGGCGACCAGGTAGGCCAGGTCGATCCAGGTGTTGAGGGTCACCCGGCACCACCGCTGTCGCCGTCGATCGGCCCGTCAGCGTCCTTCGGGGCCCGCTCGGCCGGCTTGGGCTTGAACATCTCCAGCATCCGGTCGGTGACCACGAACCCACCCACGATGTTGAGGGTGGCGAGGACCACGGCCACGAAGGCCAGGGTGGTCTGCACCGCGCCATGGGCGCTGCCCATGATCAGGATGGCCCCGACCAGGACGATGCCGTGGATGGCATTGCTCCCGGACATGAGCGGCGTGTGCAGGATGCTCGGCACCCGGCCGATGACCTCGTTGCCGACGAATGCGGCCAGCACGAAGATGGTGAGGAACTCGAGAATTCCGGTGCTCATGACCCTGGCTCCTTCGGCTCCGCTCTTGCGTCCGGCTCCGGTGCGGCCAGGCCCAGCGCCTCCGCCGTCGGCCCGTGCACCACCTTCCCGGCCCGCACCACGCAGGTCCCGGCAACGATCTCATCGTCGAAGTCCGGGGCCAGCTCGCCGTCCTTGACCAGCAGGCCGAGGAAGTTGGCGATGTTGCGGGCGTAGAGGAAGCTCGCATGGGTGGGCATGGAGGCCGGCGGGTTGGTGAGCCCGACCACGGTGACCCCCTGGTGCAGGACGTCCCGGCCGGCCACCGACAGTTCGCAGTTCCCGCCCGAGTCGGCGGCCAGGTCGATGATGACCGCGCCCTCGGACATTCCCTCCACCATCGGCGTGGTCACCAGCAGGGGGGCCTTGCGCCCGGGAATCTGGGCCGTGGTGATCACCACGTCGGAGGCGGCCACTTCGGCCGCCAGCAGCTCCTGCTGCCTGGCCAGGTAGTCCGCCGACTGCTCCTTGGCGTACCCGCCGGCGCCGTCCTGCGTCTCGAGCCCCAGCTCCACGAATTTGGCGCCGAGGCTCTGCACCTCCTCTTTGGCGGCGGCCCGCACGTCGTAGGCCCGCACCACCGCGCCCAGCCGCCTGGCCGTGGCGATGGCCTGTAGGCCGGCGACGCCCGCCCCCATCACCAGGACCTTGGCCGGGGGGACGGTGCCCGCCGCGGTCATGAACATGGGGAAGAACTTGGCCAGATGCTCGGCGGCCGACAGGCCGGCCCGGTAGCCGGCCACCGTGGCCTGTGACGACAGGGCGTCCATGGACTGGGCCCGGCTGATGCGGGGCAGGAGATCGAGGCTGTAGACGGTGGCCTCCCGGTCGGCCAGCGCCTTCACCGTCCCGGCCTCGGCCACCGGCTGGAGGAAGCTGATCAGCGACAGGCCCCGGGGCAGGGCGGCCACTTCATCGGGGGTGGGGGGCTGGACCCGGGCGGCGATCGACGCGCCGTCGAGGGCGGCGGCGGGGTCGTCCACGACAGTCGCACCGGCCTGGCGGTACAGCTCGTCCGGGAAGCGGGCGGCGTCCCCGGCCCCGGACTCCACCACGGTCTCCACCCCGGTGGCGGCCAGCTTGGAGGCCACCTCGGGGACGATGGCCACACGTGCCTCTCCGGGGCGCGACTCGGTGACGACCGCAACTTTCACGGCCTGAGGTATACAGGCAAATCGGTGGCCCCGACCACTCTCCACCGTGAGATGGCCGATGACAACGGGCGGACCGGCCCCCCGGGGCGGGAGGCGGCGGGTACGCGGAGGGCGTCAGGCGGGGGGGTCTGCCGCTTCGTCCGACGGGGCCGGCGACGACTCGGCACCCTCGGCCGGACCTACCCCTTCGGGGTCGGCCGGCAGGTCGTTCGGCAGGTCGGCCAGGGTCAGGTCCTCGAGGCGGGCGGCGTCGGCGTCACCGGTCTCGGAGCCGTTCGACGCGGTGGCGGGCTCGCTCGAGCCGTCAGGCCGCTCCAGGGTGCGGATGTGGGTCCGGGAGAACTGCGGGACATCGGGTCCCCGGGCCATGGAGGCGGCGTCCTCGCACGACATCGGCCGGGAGAAGAAGTACCCCTGGGCGGCATCGGCATTGAACGAGCGGACGATCTCGACCTGGGCTTCGGTCTCCACCCACTCGACGATGGCGGACATACCCAGCGAATGGGCCATCTGGATCACCGTCTCCACCACCAGCCGGTTGATCCCCTGGTTCGACTCGAGGCCGGCGATGAACGGGCCGTCGATCTTCACCGTGCCGATCGAGTGCCGCTTGAACGGCTCGAACGACGACCAGTTGGTGCCGGCGTCGTCCACCGACAGCTGCACCCCCATCTGCGACAGGGCCTTCAGGTCCGACGAGGCCGAGGGATCGATGATGGCGTCCTCGGTGACCTCCACGGTCAGCTGCCCGTGGGCGAACCCGGTCTGGTCGAGGGCGGCCTCGACCGCCTTGGACACTTCGCCGCGGCGCAACTGCTCGATCGTGCAGTTGACCCCCAGCTGGATGCTCGGCGACCAGCTGCAGGCCTGTTGGCAGGCCTCCATGAGCACCCACTCGGTCAGCGGGCCGATGTCGCCGTTGAGCTCGGCCTGGGGGATCAGCTGGTCGGGCAGGATGAGACCCTGGGTCGGATGGTTCCAGCGGACCAGCGCCTCCATTCCGAGCAGCCGGCCCGTGGACAGGTCGATGACCGGGAGGAACTCGAGGTAGGGCGCACCGGCCAGGGTGAAGGTGGGCAGCGTCTCGGTCAGCACGGGCACGCCCCGGCGCGGGCTGCGGCGGGGCCGCCACGGAGATCATCGATGACCAGCGTCGCCGCAGGAGGGCTCACCTGTGGAATATCGGACTCCGCCGAGCCCCACTTGAGCACTTTCCGGGCGGCAAACCCCCTACTCGGTGCGGGATTCCCGGCCGGTTGCCTCCCTGCCGGTTCCGGCGCTGCCGGTTCCGGCGCTCCCGACACCCGAACGCTCGAGGGCGGTGAGGAAGGCCGGCACCTCACCCCCGCCGTGGGCCACCAGGTTGGCACCGGTCACGTACCCGGCCAGCGGCGAGGCCAGGAACAGGCACAGCCCGGCCACGTCGGCCGGCGTGCCAAACCGGCCCAACGGCACCGTGGCCGCCACCGCCGCCATCCCGGCGACGCCCCCGTAGTGGTCCTCGGCCGCCTCGGGGTCCTCGGTGGCCACCATCCCCGGGCTCACGCAGTTGACCCGCACCCGGGGGGCCCACTCGATGGCCAGTGTCTGGGTCAGGTTGACGAGGCCGGCCTTGGCCGCACCGTAGGCGGCCGTGCCCGGGGACGGCCGCAGTCCGCTGACCGAGCCGATGTTGACGATCGAGCCGCCTTCGTCCTGGGCCTGCATGACGGAATTGGCGGCCTGGGCGCAGTGGAGGGGCGCCAGCAGGTTGAGCGCCACGATCGAGGTGGAGAAGCGGGGGGAGGCGGCGGCCGCGTCCACCTGTGGAGAGCCCCCGGCGTTGTTGACCAGGGTGTCGATCCTCCCGAACCGGTCCACGGCCGCTTCCAGCACCGAGGACGCCTGCTCGGGATGACGGATGTCCGCACTCAAGAAGACGGCGCGCCGGCGGGCCCCGCCGGCGTCGGCCGCCTCGGGGAGCTCGTCGTCGGCCACTGGGTGGCGCCCGCACACCAACACGTCGGCGCCGGCGGCCAGGAAGGCCTCGGCGATCCCCCGGCCGACGCCCCGGGTCCCACCGGTCACCACCACCGCCCGGCCGGTGAAGTCGAGCGCCCCGGAGCCGTGGGCGAAATCGAATGTGGCCACAGATGCCTCCCGGTCGCCGACTGGTACTGTCCTGACGCTGTATCAGATCACGCCGAATCAGATCACGCCGAGCGCGTGCCCGCGCCCAGTCTGCGACACCGGGGCTCGTGGGCGGCGATCCGCGGGTCCATGCCCCCGACCACCGGAGCAGGCCATGCCCATCAGGTCCCATCAGTTGCAGCCCGGCATCGCCGAGGTGGTCATCGACCACCCCCCGGTCAACGCGCTCGACGTGGCCGGTTGGTTCGCCCTGGCCGAGGCCGTCGTGGCCGCCGGCCGGATCCCCGACAACCGGGTGGTGATCGTACGGGCCGAGGGGCGCGGCTTCTGCGCCGGGGTGGACATCAAGGAGATCCAGGCCGAGGGGGACCGGGCGCTCATCGGCGCCAACCGGGGGTGCTTCGCCGCCTTCGCCGCCGTCTACGAGTGCGAGGTGCCTGTCCTCGCCGCCGTCCACGGGTACTGCCTGGGTGGAGGGGTGGGCATCGTCGGCAATGCCGACATCGTGGTGGCCTCCGAGGATGCCACCTTCGGTCTGCCCGAGGTGGACCGGGGGGCGCTGGGCGCAGCCACCCACCTGTCCCGACTGGTGCCCCAGCACCGCATGCGCTCGATGGTCTACACCGCGGAGCCGGCCACCGCCGCCGAGCTCCACCACTACGGATCGGTGCTCCGGGTGGTGCCCCGCCACCAGTTGGTCGAAGCCGCCTACGAGGTCGCCGGTGACATCGCCGCCAAGAGCCCGACCATCATCCGCAGGGCCAAGGAGTCCCTCAACGGCATCGACCCGGTCGACGTCAAGAGCAGCTACCGGTTCGAGCAGGGCTTCACCTACGAGCTGCACGTCGCCGGCGTGGCCGACGAGCAACGCGCCGCCTTCGTCGAGAAGCGCGACGCCGACACCTCCAACTAGGAAGCGGGCCATGGCTGACAAGAGGATGAGCCTCGACGACCTCGTGGGCGAGTTGCGCAGCGGGATGACCATCGGCCTCGGCGGCTGGGGGTCCCGGCGCAAGCCGATGGCCGCCGTCCGGGCCATCCTCCGCTCGGATCTCACCGACCTCACCGTGGTGTCCTACGGCGGGCCGGATGTGGGCCTCCTCTGTGCCGCCGGCAAGGTCGCCCGGGCGGTGTTCAGCTTCGTCACCCTCGACTCCATCCCCACCGATCCCCACTTCCGCGTGGCCCGCCAGACCGGTGCCATCCAGAGCACGGAGATCGACGAGGGCATGTTCTATCTGGGCCTGCTGGCCGCCTCCCAGCGCGTGCCGTTCCTCCCCACCCGGGCCGGGCTGGGATCCGACGTCCTCCGGGTCAATCCCTCGCTGCGAACGGTCACCTCCCCCTACGACGACGGCGAGGAGCTGGTGGCGGTGCCGGCCCTCCGGCTCGACGCCGCCGTCATCCACGTCAACAGGGCCGACGCCAAGGGGTCAGGCCAGATCCTCGGACCGGACCCCTTCTTCGACGAGCTGTTCCTCGGTGCCGCCGAGCGGCGCTTCATCACCGCCGAGCGCATCGTCGACACCGACCGGCTGGCATCGGTTGGCCCGCTCCAGACGATGTGCATCAGCCGGCTGCTCACCGATGGTGTGGTGGAGACCCCCGGCGGTGCGCATTTCACCGCCTGCGTGCCCGACTACGGACGGGACGAGGAATTCCAGAAGGCCTACGTGGCCGCCGCCGGCGATCCCGACCGGTGGGCCGCCTTCCGCCAGCGGTACCTGGAGGTGGACGAGGCGGGCTACCGGGCCGCCACCGAGGAGTTCGCCTCCGAGGGCGCCGGGCCGACGGCCCCGGGAACCCCGTCGAGAGAGGTGGTCAAGTGAGCGCCGACTCCGGAGGCACCGACGGGTCGGGAGTGAGCCGGGCGGAGTTCTGCGCCATCGCCTGCGCCGAGGTGTTCCGCGGCGACGGCGAGGTGATGGCCAGCGCCTTCGGGACGGCCCCGGCCCTCGGGGCCCGGTTGGCCCGCCTGACCTTCGCCCCCGACCTGGTGCTCACCGATGGTGACGCCGCCCTGGTGGACGGGGCCCCGGCCCTCGGGGCCCGGCCGTCGGAGCTGGTGCTGGAATCCCACATGCCCTACCGGAAGGTGTTCGACGTGGTGTGGTCGGGCCGGCGCAACCTGATCATGATGGCCTCGCAGATCGACCGCACCGGGAACCAGAACATCAGTGCCATCGGCGACTGGTCCCGGCCCAAGGCCCAGCTCATCGGGGTGCGTGGGGCCCCGGGCAACACCATCAGCCACTCGACCAGCTACTGGGTCCCCAACCACACGACCCGGTCGTTCGTCGAGCACGTCGACGTGGTCTCCGGCGTGGGCTACGACCGGGCCGCCGCCGCCGGACCGTCGGCCACCCGCTACCACGAGATCCGCAGGGTGGTGTCCAACCTGGGCGTGTTCGACTTCGAGACGCCGGAGCGGGTGATGCGCCTCCGCTCGGTGCACCCGGGCGCGACCGTCGACGAGATCGTCGAGGCCACCGGGTTCGAGCTGGTGCTGTCGCCGGACGTCCCCGAGACCCGCCTGCCCACTCCGGAGGAGCTCGAGTTGATCCGCACCGTGCTCGACCCCCGGGGCCTGCGGGACCGCGAGGTGCGATGACCGGCTCGGCCGGACCGGATCCCGAGGCCGGCCGGCGGGAGCCGGCCCGGGTGCATCCTGCCCTGGACACCGCGTTCTGCCGGCTGGTCGGTGTCCGGTACCCCATCGTCCAGACCGGCATGGGCTGGGTGGCCGGGCCCCGACTGGTGGCGGCCACCGCCGAGGCTGGGGGACTGGGCATCCTGGCCTCGGCCACCATGACCTTCCCCGAGCTGGTCACCGCTGTCGGCGAGGTCAGGGCGCGCACCGACCGGCCCTTCGGCGTCAACATGCGCACCGACGCGGCCGATGTGGGTGATCGGGTGGCGCTGATGATCGACAACGGCGTGAAGGTGGCCAGTTTCGCCCAGGCGCCCAGCCCCGATCTGGTGGGGCGCTGCCGCCACGCCGGGCTGGTGGTGATGCCGACCATCGGGGCCCGGCGCCACGCGGAGAAGGTGGCCGGCTGGGGTGTCGATGCGGTGATCGCCCAGGGCGGGGAAGGCGGAGGCCACACGGGCACGGTGCCCACCTCGCTGTTGTGCCCGGCGGTGGTGGACGCCGTCGGGGACCGGGTGGCGGTCATCGCCGCCGGCGGGTTCTTCGACGGCCGGGGGCTGGTGGCCGCGCTCGCCTACGGCGCCTCGGGCATCGCCATGGGCACCCGGTTCCTGCTCACCCGGGAGAGCCGGGTGCCCGACGCCGTGAAGCAGCTCTACCTGGCCACCCCGGTCACCGGCACCGTGGTCTCGACGGCGGTCGACGGAGCCCCCCAGCGGGTGATCCGGACCGAGCTGGTCGACCATCTGGAGAAGGCGGGGTGGCTCCGGAACATGCCGCGGGCCCTGGCCAACGCCCACGCCTTCCGCCGCCAGACCGGAACCTCGCTCGCCGCCCTGCTGAGGGAGGGCCGGGCCCTCAAGCACGGCAACGAGCTGTCCTGGCCGCAGGTGGTGATGGCGGCCAACGCGCCGATGATGACCAAGGCGGCGCTGGTGGAGGGCCGGACCGATGTGGGCGTGCTCCCGACCGGTCAGGTCGTCGGCGAGATCGGCGAGCTCCCCTCGGTGGCCGACCTGGTCGGGCGGGTCGTCGCCGAGGCCACCGCCGTCCTCGACGGGTTCGGGGCCTCCGGGGGCCAGTAGGCGGGGCCGCCGGTGGGACCGCCACCGGCGCTACCGGGGCTTTGGAGCACAGGACCGCTGGCCATCGAGCACAGGACCGCTGCAAATAGTATTCCGAGTGCATCATCAATGATGCGGCGCCCCGGGGGAGTGGAATTGCCCATTGTGCCCCTTGCGGGAGTGAGCAATAATCTGTCAAGACCGAAATGTGAACGAGCATCTGCGACACCCTGCCCAGGATCAATGAGCCTGCTCCACCAGGCACATGGATCCACTGAATGACCTGAATTCGAGGAGTTCCAATGTCGGAGGCGTTCCCCTCATCCCCCAGCGATCCGGCCCCGGACCGGCCCCGCCGCCGGACTCCGATCAGCATCAACGGAGTGGGCGCGGTCACCGGCTACGGCTGGGGGAAGAAGCACGTCTGGGACGGGTTCCTGCTCGGTGAGAGCGCGGTCAAGCTGGTCAACGGCCTCGACGGCTATCTCGAGAACGGCCAGGCCTATCTGTCCCTGATCACCGATGACGGCGACCGCCGCGACGGCCCGAGCCGCTTTATGCGGGCCCTGCGCTTCGCCGCCCGGGAGGCCATCACCGACGCCCTCGAGCGGGGCTGGAAGCCCGGCCCGGTGGTCGGGGTGGTCCACAGCCTCGAGAAGGGCGACATCGACATGTGGAGCGAGTTCTACCGGTCGGGCGAGAGCCGGGTCCGGGCCAAGCGCTGGGTCAATATGATGCCCTCCACCGTCATTTCCATGATGATGAACGAGAATGATTTCCACGGTCCGGTCATGTCGGTTTCGGCCATGTGCGCCAGTGCCAATGCCGCCATGATCACCGCCAAGTCGTGGATTGATACAGGCATTGCGTCCGATGTCATTCTGCTGGCCACCGACCTCTCGGGGATGCCCCAGAACCTGCGCGCATTCAGAGACCTCGGCGTGGCCGTCCTCGACACGCCGCCCTTCGAGGCCTGCCGTCCCTTCCAGGAGGGCAGCCGGGGCTTCGTCGGCGGCGAGGCCGCCGTCGCCATGGTGCTCTCCTCCAACCCGGTCGGCTCCTATGCCTCGGTGCTCGGTGGGGCGATGACCATGGACGCCTACAACCTGGTCGGCGTGGCCCCCGACCTCAAAGAGATGTTCCGCTGCTTCCGCGAGGCCGTGGCCGACGCCGGCGTCGAGCCCGAGGACGTCGCCTACATCAATGCCCACGGTCCGGGCACCGCCCAATGCGACGCGGCCGAGACCAAGGTCCTCGACGACCTCTTTCCGGCGGCCCGTGGCATCTTCTCCGTCAAGCCGCTGATAGGCCACTGCCAATCGGCGGCGGCCGCGGTAGAGACGCTGGCCACCATTTACGCGTTCCAGACCGGCTTCATTCCCGCTCCACCCCAGGTGGCACCCGGCCACCCGAAGCTCGTCGACGGGCGGACCCCTTGTGTGCCAGGGCTGATGCTCAAGTCGGCCCTCGGCATGGGTGGATATAACACCGTCGTGGTGATGGCGGAACCTGACAAATAGAGTCAGAGCCGGACCCACTCCACCACTGGCCAAAAAGGGCGCTCAATTCGGGCACTGACGGCCGTCCCCAAGGCTAAAGGTCGACCCCCGTTGCGCCGATACGTGAGTTCTATGGCCAAGACGAGCAGCTTTGGGGACCGGCGCTCGCGGGTGTCGTTCGATCGGGTCGAGCTGGAGCGGTCACCGCTCGGCGATCGCGCCTTCGAGCTGTCCCAGGGGGTCGAGCTGGTCGGCAACGAGCTCCAGTCCGTGACCTGGGTCTATGACATCGCCCGGGACTCGGTCATCTGGTCCTCGCCGATCGAAGAGTTCTTCGGGTTCGAGGAGGGGGTGCGGGGGTTCTCCGTGGTCCCCGACCATCCCGCAACCCTGAGCATCGGCGGCGGGCAGGGCCGTCGCCGGAGCGACCAACGGGACCCGTCGGGCCCCACGTCGCGCTTCGCCGGAGGCGACGAAGCCGGGGACGCGCTGCTCGCCCCCATCCTGGCCCCGATCCGGCGGGGTTCGCCGCCGGCCGAGTTCGACCTCCACATGGTGGTCAACTGCCCCGACGGGGTCGCCCACAACGTGGTGGTCCGGGCGTCCCCCATGACCACCTCGGGCGACGGGCCCACGGAGCGGCCGCGGGCCTTCTATGCCGGCGTGGTGGTCGATGTGACCGCCCAGCAGCGCTACGAGAAGGAGCTCGGCGAGATGGTCGACCGCTATCGGCTCCTCACCGAGGTCTCTCCCGACATCGTGTTCGTGCACCAGAACGGGAAGCTGGTCTATGGCAACCGCGCCGCGGCCCGGATGGCCGGACCGGTGTCGACGGACGAGGAGTACAGCCGGGCGATCGCCGAGCACTACGGCCGCCCGATGACCGACTTCATGCACCCCGGCGATATCCCCGAGGTGGCGGAGCGCCTGGCCCAGCTCACCGAGCAGGGTCAGTTCTTCGAGCACGGCGAGGTGCGGGTCGTCGCCCTCGACGGAGCCGTCACTGTCATGGAGGTAACCAGCGTCCGCACCGTGTGGGCCGGCGAGCCCGCCTACCAGGTGATCGCCCGGGACATCTCCGAGCGCAGGGCCGCCGAATCGGCCAACCGCTACCGGGCCAGCCTGGTCGCCCATGTCTCCGATGCCATCATCGGCATCGACGCCGACGGCATGATCGAGAGCTGGAACGAAGCGGCCCAGGCCATCTACGGATGGACGGAGGACGAGGTCGCCGGCATGTCCATCGGCGCGGTGGTCACCGCCAACCGCACCGACAGCGCAGCCGTCCTCGAGCGGGGCCAGCGGACCCACGTGCGCAAGGACGGCTCCTCGGTGGACGTGATGGTCTCCATCGACCCGCTCATCGACAACGACACCCAGCCGTCGGGCTGGGTCGTGGTCTGCACCGAGCTCACCGACGCCCGCCAGGCCGAGGCCGGTCGGCGCGCCGCCGAGGAGCGCTACGAGGCGGTGGTGGCCTCACTGAGCGAGGGCATCGTGCTCTTCGACGAGTCCGGCAAGATCTCCGCCCACAACGAGGCGGCCAGCCGTATCCTCGGTGACCGGCTGAAGGCGGGCAACAGCCACCAGATATTCACCGGGGCGTCGATCGCCATCGAAGCCAACGGCCATCCGATGTCACCGGGCATGTTCCCCCACGCACGGACTCTGCTGACCGGCGAGTCCGAGGACGACGTGGTGGTCGGCGTCACCGACGGGAGCGGCCGCCGCCAGTGGCTCGCGCTCAGCTCCCGCCTCCTGTCCGGGGCCGGCCAGGTGGATGCCCCCATGGTGGTCTGCTCGTTCACCGACGTGACCGACCGGAAGGCGGCCGAGGCCCAGCTGCACTGGCTGGCCTATCACGACTCGCTCACCGGGCTCGGCAACCGGTCCCTGTTCAACGACGAGCTCGAGCGGGAGCTCATGGTGTCGATGCAGCGGGGCACCAACCTGGCCGTCCTCTTCATCGACTTGGATCGCTTCAAGCTGGTCAACGACTCGTTCGGGCACGCCTGTGGCGACGAGGTCCTGCTGGCCCTGGCCCAGCGGTTCAAGTCGGCGGTGCGGGGCGGCGACCTGGTCAGCCGGTTCTCCGGCGACGAGTTCGTCGTGCTCTGCCGCAACGTCCACGACGTCAATGTGGCGGTGAGCCTGGCCACTGAGTACTCGAGGCTGCTGGCCGAACCGGTGCAGCTCTCCTCGGGCCGCAACGTGGTGGTCACCTGCAGCGTCGGGATCTCCTTTGTCATGCGGGGCCGCCAGGCCGCCCAGGACATCCTCCAGCAGGCCGACACCGCCATGTTCCAGGCCAAGAACAAGGGGCGCTCGCGGGTCGAGGTGTTCGACGAGTCCCTGCGGGCCAAGTCGGTTGCCCGCCTCGAGATCTACGACGACCTGCGCCACTCGATCGACCACGACGAGATGACCGTCCACTACCAGCCCATCGCCACCGTCAAGGAGGACCGGATCGTGGCCATGGAGGCACTGGTCCGCTGGCACCACCCGTCCCGGGGCCTGCTGGGCCCGATGGAGTTCATCCCGTTCGCCGAGGAGACCGACCTGATCTTCTCGCTCGGGCGCTGGGTGCTCCGGGAGGCGTGCCAGGCCATGGCCAAGTGGCGCCGTGAACTGCCCGGGGCCGAGGACGCCTACGTCACGGTGAACCTGTCGGCCCACCAGCTGAGCGATCCCGAGCTCCTCGACACCATCGCCTCGGCGCTGTCCGACTCGGGACTGCCTGCCCAGGCGCTGGTGATGGAGGTGACCGAGAGCATGCTGATGAGCGACACGTCGGCGTCCATCGCCATGCTGGGCGGCATCCACGAGATGGGGGTCGGCCTGGCCATCGACGACTTCGGCACCGGCTTCTCCTCCCTCGCCCAGCTCAAGCGCTTCCCCGTCAAGATCCTGAAGATCGACAAGTCGTTCGTGGACGGGCTGGGCACGTTCGACAACGACGAAGCCATCGTCGCCGCCATCGTCCAGCTCAGCAAGGCGCTCGGCCTGGTGGTCCTGGCCGAGGGGGTGGAGACGCCGGTCCAGCTGGAACGGGTCTCTGAGCTCGGGTGCGACCTCTACCAGGGCTACCTGATGTCCCGGCCGACCCGCGCCGACCGGGTCGACTTCAACATCCGGGCGTCGCAGGACGAGGCCTCCGAGTTGAGCCTGGTCCCCGTTCCCGGTGCAGCCGAGCCCGTCAACGGCGCGGCCGGCGAGGCCGTCCCCGGCGCGGCCGGCGAGCTGGGCCCTTCCTCCCCGGAGGCCGGGTAGCCGGACCCGACGGGCGGCGGGGTCCGGCGGAGGGGCGGGGCCGATTGGTGCCGACGGGGGGCTCCCAGGGCAGAATCGGCGGATGCGACTCGGCATCGTCCATCATCTCGGCTGGGCCGTGGTCGTGACCGCTTCGGAGGACTACCGGGTCGTGGACCGGCGGCGAATCGAGTTGATCGAACCCGGGCTGACGACCGCGCCCATCCACTACGAGGGTGGCGCACACGCCCTTCACCGATCTGCGGAGCCGCTCGACGACGATGCTCTTGTGGCGCTGGCGGTGGACGTGCGGGCGGCGGTGGTCCGGGCCACAGGGGCAGCACTGGATGAGCTCGAGGCAGCATCGCCTGAACCGATCGTCTCGATGTCGGTCCGGAGCTGGCCTGATGACTTTCCCGACGACATCGCCGTCCAGCGGCGCGTGCCGTACGAGAGTCGCGCTGACTCCGTCATGTACTGCCAGGTGATGGCCGAACTCGCACGCCAACGCGGCTGGGTGGTCCACTTCTACAGCGCCAAGGACGTCGAGAGAGAAGCCGCCCGCATCCTGGGTGACCGGGCAGACGAAGTCCTTCGCGGCCCACGGGCAACCTTGGGACCACCGTGGTCGA
>DATBOO010000186.1:0-16552 GCA_036553725.1 Acidimicrobiales bacterium
GCAGCTGTCGGACCTCGGGCTGCGGCCAAACCCCCCGGTGACGTCGCCTGACTACGATCGGTCCGCAGTGACTCTGAAGTGCGTCGTCTTTCTGGTCGGGGTGACCGCGGCTCCCCGAACACCAATTCGAAGCAATGCCACCGATCGCCCTACGGCCCCGAGATGGCGCCGGCAGAGCCGGCTTGCCCCGAGGCAGACCCACCCGTGAAGAGCCCGATCCGAATGGTCGCCTTGGACATGGCGGGCACCACCGTGTCGGACACCGGAGCCGTCGAAGAAGCCTTCCAACAGGCCCTCGACGCCGTCGGCCTGACCGCCGCCAGTTTGCGGAAGGACCCGGAGGACTACATCCGCCACACCATGGGCCAGTCCAAGATCACTGTGTTCACCGAACTGCTGGGCGGGGACCGCCACCTCGCCGAGCAGGCCAACACCGCCTTCGAGCGCGCCTTCGACCAGGCCGTGGACCGGGGCGAGGTCGCCGCCCTCCCCGGGGCGGAAGCCACGTTCGCCGCCCTCCGGAATGCGGGCATCAGGACCTGCCTGACAACCGGGTTCTCCCCCGCCACCCGGAGCCGGGTCATCGCCTCACTGGGCTGGGAGGGACTCGTCGACCTGGTCCTCTCCCCGGCGGATGCCGGACGGGGCCGTCCGTGGCCCGACATGATCCTCACTGCCGTGCTCCGACTCCGCATCGATGACGTCGCAGAGGTGGCGGTGGTCGGGGACACGGCGAGTGATCTGCTCGCCGGCACCCGGTCCGGAGCATCTCTGGTGATCGGCGTGCTCAGCGGTGCCCATACCCGCGCCGAACTGGCCAGTGTTCCCCACACCCACCTGATCGACTCGGTGGCGGACCTCCCTGCGCTGCTACTTCTCCAGTAGGGCCGCCGACGGTCATCCGAGGAAGTTATCCGAGGGAGGAGTGGATCTGGCCCAGATGGTCGAATCCGATGATCCGGCCCAAGGCCACCCCTACCGTCTCCTTGGCGTAATAGGGAACGGTTGACCAGCCACGGATCGGCGACGTCTGGGTCGGCGTCGGATAGGGGGTGAGCGCGACCGATGAGGCGATGGCCAAACTGCGGGCTTCGTGGAACCTGTCGGTGACGATCAGCACCGTGGGATCCCCTCGCGACCGCAGGGCAGGCGCAGCCTGCGACAGGTTCTGCCATGAATTGCCCCCACCTGACTCGACGATGTCCCGGCCGGGAATGCCGGCGCCCACCAGGTAGCGGGCCGAGGCTTCCGCTTCGGTGTACCGGTCACCGTGCTCCTTCGAGCCGGTCACCATGATGGTGCCGGCGTAGTGCTGGCGCCAGAGGATCTCAGCCTGGTCGAGCCGGGCAGCCAGGTCGGGCGACGGCACCCCGTTGTACTGGGCAGCCCCCATCACGACGATGGCGCCCGCCGGATGCGGATCGTACCGGCGGCCGGTGAGCCAGACCTGCACGGCGGTGACCGCCAGATAGACCAGGAGGGCCACCACCAGGAACGCAACTACCCGGAGGATGAACCGGAGGAGCCGGAGGCCGGTCAGCGTGGCGAGCAGGCCCACGAGGCTCAGGCCACTTCGGTCGGTGCCGGAAGACAGGCGATCAAGAGCCCGGCCGGGGCCCCGAGCGCGCCAGCGCGTCCTCGAGGCGGGCAATGGACCGGTCCGGGCCCATCACCTCCAGCACCTCGAAGAGCGGCGGCCCGACCCTGCGGCCGGTGATGGCCACCCGGATCGGCGCCTGCGCCTTGTTCAGCTTGCGCCCCACCCCGTCGCCGACCGCCCGGGTGGCGGCGTGCAGCGAGTCGTGGTTCCAGTCACCGGAGAGATCCCGGTAGGACTCGATCGCCCGAGCCAGGATCTCACCGGCCAGGTCGTCGCCGGTCACGGCCTTGGCCCACGCCTCCTCGTCGACAACCGGCGAATCGAGGAACATGAAGTCGACCATGGAGGGGACTTCGCTCAGGACGGACACCCGCTCCTGCACCAGGGGAGCCAGCCTGGAGAAGACAGCCTCGTCGAACTTGGCCGTCGGCCAGGTCGCTCCTTCTCCGGTCAACCACGGTCGGCACGCCTCGAGGAAGGCGTCAGGTGACAGGGCCCGGATGTACTCGCCGTTGATGTGGGTGAGCTTGGCCACGTCGAAGAAGGCGGGCGAGTGGTTGACGTCCTCCAGCCGGAACCACTCGATCATCCGGTCGACCTCGAAGATCTCCTCACCGCCCGGCGGGCTCCAGCCCAGCAGTCCGAGGTAGTTGAGGAACGCCTCGGGCAGGTATCCCTGGTCGCGGTAGGACTCGACCGCCACCGGGTCCCGGCGCTTGGACAGCTTCTTGCGCTGCTCGTTGACCAGCAGGGGCAGGTGGGCGAAGACCGGCAGCGGCGGTATGGCCCCGCTCCCCGTTCCCGTGGGGCCCTCGGGGGCCCAGCCGATGGAGGTCAGGGCTTCCCAGACCAGGATGCCCCTGGGGGTGGTGGGCAACAGGTCCTCTCCCCGGATCACATGGGTGATGGCCATGTCGATGTCGTCGACCACATTGGCCAGCACGAACAGGGGTGCACCGCCGGCCTTGACCGCCACGAAGTCGTCCATGGCCGAGCGGGGGAACTCGACGGTACCCCGGATCACGTCGTGGACGGTGGTGACTCCGTCAACCGGGGTCCGGAAACGCAGCGCCCTGCCGTCGCCCCGGGGCAGCCCCCGGTCGCGGCAGAAACCGTCGTAGCCGGGGGTCTTGATGTCGGCGGCACGGTTGCGGGTGTCGATGTCCTCACGCGTGCAGTCACAGGCATAGAGGGAGGACGCCTCCCAGAGGGCGTCGATGGCCTGGTGGTAGCGGCCGGTCCGCAGCGACTGCCGGTAAGGACCTTCGTCGGGGTCCATCCGGAGCCAGTGCAGGGAGGAGATGATCCCGTCCACCCACTCCTCCCGACCGCGCTCGGCGTCGGTGTCCTCGATGCGGAGCACGAAGGTGCCGCCGGACTGGCGGGCCACCAGCCAATTGAACAGCGCCGCCCGGGCGCTGCCGACGTGGAGGTACCCGGTCGGCGACGGGGCGAAACGGACCCTCGGGGCGTCCCCGGCCACTCCCTGGTTACTCGTCTTCGACGATACTGATCGCGCCGGTCGGACAGCCGTTGGCCGCTTGACGGACCTTCTCGCGAAGCTCCTCGCCGGGGTGCTCGTCGAGCACGTAGAGGAACCCGTCGTCACGGACCTCGAACACCTCGGGGGCGATGCCCATGCAAACCGCGTTGCTGGCGCACTCGTCGTAGTCGACAACGATCTTCACGTGATGCCTCCAGATGCTCGGTGAACCAGTCCGAGTGTATCGGCCCTCCGAGGGGTCGCCGGGGCATCAGCCGGGGCGCGGGATCCTCGCCGGCCCGCCGGAGGGAGGGGACCGGTGGCGACGGCCCAGGACCGAAATGGAGTAGAAACCACCCCATGACCCCGCCCTCGCCCTCGGTTGCCCGTGCCGTCCGACGTGGTCGCCTGCGGCCGGTCCGAACCGTGATCGTGCTGCTCGGAGCGTTCGCCGTCCTCGCCACTGCCTGCTCGTCGGGGACCGCCACCCCCCCGTCCACCTCCGGCCACTCGTCGACCTCCGGAGCGTCTCCCACCCCGACCGGCTCGGCGTCCGGAGTGCCGGCCATCCACCACGTCTTCGTCATCGTGTTGGAGAACGAGGGCTACGACGCCACGTTCGCCGACGTGGCCGCCGACCCTTATCTGGCCACGGCGCTGCCAGCCTCGGGGGCGCTGCTCACCCACTACTACGCCATCGGCCACCTCTCCAACGACAACTACATCGGCCTGATCTCCGGCCAGGCCCCCAATCCCATGAACCAGGCCGACTGCCCGGTCTTCTCCAACTTCCCCGCCTCGGCCACGGTGGGCACCGACGGCCAGATCTCCGACTCGGGCTGCGTCTTCCCCGCACCGGTGAACACCGTGGCCAACCAGCTGACCCAGGCCCATCTCACCTGGAAGGCGTACATGGAGGACATGGGCAACGTGGCGGGGCGCGAGTCCCCGGTCTGCGGCCACCCCGCCATCGGGGCACCGGACCACACCCAGAAGGCGGTCCCCGGCGACGGCTACGTGACCCGCCACAACCCGTTCGTCTACTTCCACTCGATCATCGATGACAAGGCGCTGTGCAACAGCTCCGTCGTGCCGCTCGGGACCGCCGCGGGCACCCTTCCCGGCGGCACCCCGTCCGGGGTCACCGGGCTGGCCACCGACCTGAAGTCGGCCGCCACCACCCCCAACTACAGCTTCATCACCCCGAATCTGTGCAATGACGGCCACGATGCGCCCTGCGACAACCAGCCCGCCTCCCCCTCGGCCCTCACCAACGTCGACTCGTTCCTCCAGACCTGGGTGCCGCTGATCACCGGCTCTCCGGCGTTCAAGAAAGACGGGCTGCTCGAGGTGACCTTCGACGAGTCCGACACGGGGGACTCGTCCTCCTGCTGCAACCAGACGCCGGGGCCGGCAGCCTCCAGCCCCGGGCTCAGCGGGCCGGGCGGAGGCCGCACCGGTGCCGTGCTGATCTCCCCGTTCATCAAGGGTGGGACGAAGACCGACGTGGCCTACAACCACTACTCGACCCTCGCCACCGTCGAGGACATCTTCGGGCTGGCCAAGCTGGGGCAGGCCAAGACCACGAGCGCCACGTTCGGCAAGGACGTGTTCAACAAGGTCGGATGAGCAACGGGGTCGGCTCAGGCCAGCTCCAGCGTCCGGTTGACCTCGACGGAATCGAGCAGCTGGCGGTCGTGGGAGACCAGCAGGAGCGTTCCGCCGAACCCGGCCAGGGCCGCCTCCAGCTGCCCGATGGCCGGAAGGTCGAGGTGGTTGGTCGGCTCGTCCAGCACCAGGAAGTTCACCCCGATCCCCTGGAACACGGCGAGCTCGGCCCGGGTGCGCTCCCCCGGCGACAGCGACCCGGCCGACCGGGTCACGTGCTCGGCCTCCAACCCGAACTTGGCCAGGAGCGATCTCGCCTCCGCCTGGTCCAGCCCGCAACGCTCCATCGTCGTGCGGACCAGGTCGTGCCCGCCCCCGAAGGCCCGGCGGTCCTGGCCCAGCTCCCCCACCACCACGCTGGGACCGATCCAGCGGTGGCCGACGGTCAGCGGGAGGGCGCCGAGGAGCGCGGCCACCAGGGTCGACTTCCCCGAGCCATTGGCCCCGGTCAGGGCCATCCGGTCCCCCCAGTCGATCTGCAGATCGACCGGTCCCATCCGGAAGCCCCCGCGCTCGATCACCGCACCGCTGAGCCGGGCCACGACCGAGCCCGCCCTCGAGGCCTCCTCGATGGTGAACCGGAGGTCCCAGCCCTCCCAGGGCTTGTCCGCCACCTCGAGACTGTCGCGGGCCCGGTCGGTCTGGCGCGCCTTGGACGCCAGCTTCTCGGTGCGGTTGATCCGGAAGTCGCGCTGGGCCTTGTCGTTGTCCCGGGGGGTGCGCGACTCCCGTCGCACCCCGGTGGTGGCCCACTGCCGCTGTCGATCGGCCCTGTCCTCCAGCTGCCGCCGCCGGCGGTCGAAGGTCTCGTAGGCCTCGGCGGCGTGACGGCGGGCACTGGCCCGCTCGGCCTGATACCCGCTCCACCCTCCACCGAACTCGCGGCCGGTCCGGCTGTGGGGGTCGAGCTCGAGGACGGAGGTCACCGTCCGCTCGAGGAAGGCCCGGTCGTGAGAGACGATGACCATGCCCCCGGCCCGGGATCCCACCCAGGTCTCGAGCCGGCGGAGCCCTTCGAAGTCGAGGTCGTTGGTCGGCTCGTCGAGCAGGGTGATGTCGAACCGGGAGAGCTCGATGCCCGCCAGCGCCACCTTGGCCCGTTGACCGCCCGACAGGGTCGACGGGTGACGGTCGGCCACCGCTGCACCGACTCCCAGGCTTTCGAGGGCGGCGTCGATCCTGGCGTCCAGATCACCCACCCCCAGCCCGTTGAAGCGCTCGAGCGCCATCTCGTAGCGCCGCTCGGCGTCGCGGGTGCCACCGGCCAGGGCCCGGGCCGCCTCGGTCAGCTCGGCTTCCGCCTCCACCCCCCCGACCCGGCGGGCCAGCACCTCGCGCACCGTCCCGCCGGCATCGTCGGCGTGCTCCTGGTCGAGGTAGCCCACAGTGGCCGACGGCGGGTCGCGGACGACCCGGCCGCTGTCGGGCAGGACGGTGCCGGACAACACCTGGAGAAGGGAGGACTTCCCGACCCCGTTGGGGCCGACCACGCCGACATGGCTGTTCGGCCCGACGGTGAGCGAGATGCCGTCGAGGACCGGGCGTCCACCCCGGTCGAGGGTGATCGATCGGGCCACCAGCGTGGCCAGGACAGCAGGGGACGGGGGAGAAAGGGGTGCGGGCAACGGGGACCTCCGGGACCAGGGGAACGGTCGGACACGGGGAGTTCCGGTACTCAGCGCACGCCCAGATGGTAGCGGAGGCTCAGCGGGTCAGGGCTTTTCGCTCCCGACCACCCACATGGCGAAGAACTGGGAACCGCCACCGTAGGCCTGGCCCAGTGCCACCTTGGCCCCGTCGACCTGGTGGTCTGCGGCCTGGCCCCGGACCTGCATGGCCACCTCGAGGAACCGGAGCATGCCCGACGCCCCGATGGGATTGGACGAGAGCACGCCGCCCGAGGTGTTCCAGGGGATGTCACCATCGAAGGCGGTGGCGCCGGACTCGGTCAGCTTCCACCCGTCGCCCAGGTCGCAGAACCCGAGGTTCTCCAGCCACATCGGCTCGTACCAGCTGAAGGGCACGTAGACCTCGGCGACGTCGATCTGCCGGCGGGGATCGGTGATCCCGGCCTGGGCGTAGACATCGGCGGAGCAGTCCCGGCCCGCCTGGGGGTTGACCTGGTCTCGTCCGGCGAACATGGTCGGCTCGGAGCGCATGGCCATGCCGTGGACCCAGGCCGGCGGGTAGTGGCCGGACACCGCGTCCTCGGAGGAGAGCACGATGGCGGCGGCACCGTCCGAGGACGGGCACGCCTCGAGGTAGCGCAACGGGTCCCACAGCATCATCGACTCCTCGACCATCTTCATGTCGATGTCGGCCAGATGGAGGTGGGCGTACGGGTTGCGCATGGCGTTCAGGCGGTCCTTGACCGCCACCATCCGCCCGATGTGCTCCGGCGCGCCCGATCGGCGCATGTAGGCGCGGATGTGGGGGGCGAAGTACCCGCCGGCGCCGGCCAGCAGCGGCGCCGCGAACGGCTGCGGTACGGACAGCGCCCACATGGCATCGGAGTCGGACTGCTTCTCGTAGGCCACCGCCAGCACCCGTTTGTGGATCCCCGAGGAGATCAGGTGGGCGGCCACCAGCGTCGTCGATCCACCGACCGAGCCGGCGGTGTGGACCCGGAACATGGGCTTGCCCACCGCGCCGAGAGCGGGGGCCAGGTACAACTCGGGCATCATGTTGCCCTCGAACATGTCCGGGGCCTTGCCGATGACCACCGCGTCGATGTCCGACCAGGTGAGGTCGGCATCGGCGAGCGCCATCTTGGCTGCCTCGCGCACCAGCCCGGCGATGGACACGTCCTCGCGCTTGGCCTTGTGGTGGGTCTGCCCCACACCGATCACCGCACACCGCTCGGCCATCACTCACCCTCCAGGACGCAGACGAGATTCTGTTGCAGGCAGGGCCCCGAGGTGGCGTGGGCCACTGCCCGCCTGGCTTGCCCCGACGAGACGCGGGCCGCCGCCTCGCCGATGCGGATGAGGCCGGCGGACATGATCGGGTTGGCGGCCAGCGGTCCCCCCGAGGGGTTGACGACGACGGCGTCGTTGAGGCCGAGGGCCTCTTTGACGATGATCTCCTGGTGGGCGTAGGGCGCATGGATCTCGGCCACGTCGACCGGGCCGTCCGCCACCCCGGCCACCTCGGCTGCCCTCCTCGTCGAGGGCGACGAGGTCAGGTCGCGGGCCCCTAGCGAATGGGTCTCGATCCGGTGGTCGAATCCGGTGATCCACGCCGGCCTCGGCGACCAGGCGCGGGCCTTGTCGCCGGTGGCCAGCACGATGGCGGCGGCGCCGTCGGTGATCGGCGGCAGCGCATGCCGGCGCAGCGGGGAGACCACGTAGTCGTCCGCCAGCAGGGCTTCGGCGGGTATGTCGTTGGCCACCTGGGCCTTGGGATTGGAGAGGGCGTCCCTGCGGCTCCGGGCGGCGATGGCGGCGAAATCCGCCTCGGAGCCCTTGCCGGCGTCGATCAGCGCCCGGGCCTGCAGGGCGGCCAGGCTGACCGGGTCCGGCCACAGCGGGGCCAGGTAGTACGGGTCGAGCTGCAGGGACAGGATCTCGTTGAGGTTGCCCGGCGACGACCGGCCGAAGGAGTAGACCAGTGCGGCGTCGATCTCCCCCTCCTGGAGGAGCACCCAGGCCTCGTAGAGGGCCCAGGCCCCGTCCATCTCGACATGGCTCTCGGCCCGGGGCGGCCACACCCCGACCGCGTCGAGCGCGGTCACGAAGCTGAACGGCCCGCCGATCAGGTAGTCGGTGGATCCCGAGCAGATGAAATCGACATCGTCCTTGGTGATCCCGATGTTGCCGAACACCTCGGCCACCACCGGCATCAGCATCTCGACCTCGTTGCGCTCGTCCTCCCGGCGGACGTTCTGCGACTGGGCGAACGAGGCGACGGCCACGGGCCGGATCGACCTTCCGGCGGAGACGGCGCTCACAGGTACTCCTTGAAGGTCTCGTAGTCGGCATCGGGCTCCCCGCTGGGCCGGAAGTACCTGACCGAGGCCAATGACGGCGTCAGCTGGTCGGGCTCGACCCAGACCGCCTCGACCCGCATCCCCATGCGGATCTGGTCGGTGGGAATCTCTTGGATCAGGCCCATGAACGAGAGGTTGGCGCCGTCGAGCAGCACCTGGGCACAGATGTACGGGATCTCGATGGCCTGGCCGGCGAAGGGCACGTTGACCACGCAGTAGGTGGTGACCGTACCCACGTTGGCCAGCTCCACGTCCTCGGTGGTGGGCACCCCGTCGGTCGGACAGGAGCCCCGCGAGGGCACGTAGACCTTGCCGCAGACCGAGCAGCGCTGGCCCATGAACTTGCCCTGCTCGAGGCCGCGGAGGAAACGGGACTGGGCCACCCCGGGGGTGAACTCGAAGTCGAGCCGGATCGGTGTGGCCAGGGTGGTCACCGGGCCCTGCGGGTCGCCGCCCGTGTCCTCGGCCATCAGGACGCCTCCCCCTCGGGTACGAACGACTCGATGTCGGTCATGGTCCCGCTCCGCTGGGTGGCGGGGCGGAACTTCACGGTGACCCGATCGCCGGTGGCGAGCCGGTCCGGGCCGCCGGTGTCGACGGCATGGAGCAGCGCGGTGTCCGCCCCGTCGAGGCGGATGAGCGCCCAGGCGAACGGGGACTGCAGCGGGTGCTTCGGCAGCGGGGTGGACACCCAGGCCCACGTCTCCACCACGCCGCCCGGGCCGACCGTCACCATCTCGCCGGTGTCGTCGCCGGTGGTGGGGTCGTACTCAGTGGGGGGGACGATGACCGACCCCCCGGCCCCGCGGACCCCGAGCAGCCGGCCGTCGCGGAGACCGGTCAGGAACGCTCCGATGACCGGGCCCACCGAACGCGAATACGGGTATTCGAGGCGGTGACTGGCGTGCAGCGCTTCGCTCTCGGGCATCCCGGACCTCCCCCTCCATCTCGACCAACCTGAATTCCAAAAAGTAGAACACATTTCACTTTTGTGCGCCAACAGCCCCCAACGACCGGTTGGCGGCGGCGCTACCGTGTCGGATCATGCCGACGACCCGGAAGCGTCCCAACATCCTGCTGGTCGTCTCCGACCAGGAGCGCCAGCGGTCCTGGCTCCCGCCGGAGGTCGCCCTGCCGTGGCGGGACCGGCTCCGGGCCGAGGGTCTGGAGTTCACCGACTACTTCACCCACTCCTCGCCGTGCTCGCCCAGCCGGGCGAGCCTGTTCACCGGCCGGTACCTCGAGGGCCACGGGGTGCTCGACAACGTGATCATGCCCGAGCACGAGGAGCTGCCCACCTCGACGCCCACACTGGGATCGCTGCTGGCCGGCGCCGGCTACCGGTCGTCCTACATCGGGAAGTGGCACCTGTCCCACTCCCCGACCCCGGACATGGAGGCCTACGGCTTCGCCGACTGGGACGGCAACGACCGCCACTTCATGGGATGGGCCGGCACCGGGGTGCACTTCGACCCGATCATCGCCGGCAACGCCGCCCACTGGCTCCGCCGGAACGCCCGGCCCGGGGGTGCCCATCCGGGAGCCACCGACCCTGGCGAGCCCTGGTTCCTGACCGTGGCCCTGGTCAACCCCCACGACGTGATGTGGTTTCCGGTCGACCAGCCCGGCTACCGGGAGCACCACCCCGAAGAGGTGGCCTCCATCCGATCGGTGCTCGAGTCGGCGGCGTGGAAGGACGACGACCCGCTGCCCGTGTTCACCGATCCGTACCCCGAGGTCGTCGACCAGCTCCCGGCCAACTTCGACGACGACCTGCACACCAAGCCGGAGGCCCACCGGCAGTGGCGCTGGGACCAGCAGCACGGCCTGTGGGGCTACATCGACCCGGGTGACAAGCGGGCCTGGCTGCGCCATCTCGACTACTACGTCCATCTCCAGCGGATGGCCGACCACAACCTCGGCACGGTGCTGTCCGCCCTCGAGGCGTCAGGAGCCTGGGACGACACCATCGTCGTCTTCACCTCCGATCACGGCGACATGTGCGGCTCCCACGGGCTCCGCTCCAAGGGGCCGTTCGTGTACGACGAGATCATGCGGGTCCCTCTCTACGTCAAGGTGCCCGGAGTCACCAGGCCCGGCTCGGTCACCTCGTCCCTCGGCTCGCACGTCGACCTGGCCGCCACCCTCTGCTCCCTGGCCGGGGTGGACCCGGCCACGGCGACCGCCACTGTGCAGGGCACCGATCTCTCGCCGGTGCTCGCCGACCCCCGGGCGTCGGTGGTCGACCAGATCCTGTTCGCCCAGGACTCGGCCCAGACCACCGAGCTGAACAAGGTGCGCTACGCCCTGCGCGGCTTCTACGACGGGCACACCAAGTACGCCCGCTACTACGGGGTCGGGGGGGGCAAGCCGTCCACCGGCCTGTGGGGCAAGCCCTCCGGCCACAAGCTCTTCGGCGCCGACTGCGCCTTCGACGACAACGACCACGAATGGTACGACCACGACACGGACCCGGACGAGCTGGTCAACCTGGCCAATGACCGGTCCCGCCGCGCCGATCTGCGCGACGTCTACGAGCGGATGCAGGCCTTCGAGCGCGAGTCCTTCGTCAGCTTCGGCTGAAGCGGGCCGGTCGTGCCCGAGGCACGAACGAACCCCGCTGTCGCCCGCTCCGGGTCATAAGATCACACAGGGTCGAGTCAAATGCACCCGGGCTCACCGTGAGGCGGACGGATTCGTCTGCACCTGGAGGGATCGGGGCTCAACCGGGTCCCGTGACCGGCCGATGGAAGTGAATGCCGAGATCGCGGGGCTCCTCTGGGGCGGACGGTGGCTGACGTCACCCATGCACCCGGATGGTGGCAGGCATCGGACGGGAACTGGTATCCCCCCCACCTCCATCCGCAGACGGCGAGACCCGCCCCTGCCCTGGTCGGACCTCCACCCACGCAGTGTGCCCATACGGCGTGGGCACCGCCGGACTCCGCACCCCTTCCTCGATTCCCCGATTTCAAACCATTCGGGCCCGCGGGGCCGGATGACGGTACGGGCCGGGCTGCATACGCGGCGCCTGCCGGAGGGGGCTGGCCGCCACCCACCGCCCCGCCGGTCGAGCTCACCTATGGGTACGACTATCCGGGGTCAGCGCCGAAGACCAACGGGCTGGCCGTCGCCAGCCTGGTCCTGTCCATCATCAGCTTGGTCGGCCTCGGCTCGATTGCCGGGATCGTCTTGGGCTTCGTCTCACGAGGGCAGATCCGTCGATCCAACGGCGCACAACAAGGAGCAGGCCTGGGCCTGGCCGGCATCATCGTGGGCTTCGTCACCCTGTCGCTCGTGCTGTTGGCCATCGCCATTCCAACCTTCCTCGGAGTCGAGGCCCACAGCCCTTCGGTAGTGCGCCTACCACCGGCACCGATCGCACTCGGGACCCCTGACGCGGGAGGATCGGCAGGTCCCATGGCGTGGGGGCCGAGGACGCAGCCCTATGACACCACGGTGACTCCCGTGTCAGGCGGCGTCGATGTGGTCATCGCCAGTCCCGAGCATGTGGAGTGGGTGGGGGCGCCTGTGCAGAACGAGTATCCGTCCATCCAACTGTCGGCTGACGTGGCCATCGTCGTCGGAAACTCGTCCAACGGCATCGGCCTCGGTTGCGCCACGCCGGCCCAGGACGACCAGTTGGCATTCTTCGTCCACGGCTCCGGACTATGGGAGATCATGGCCATGTCGGCACGGTCGACCGTCGTCGTGGACTCGGGACGAAGCCCGGCCATCCATCCGGACGGAAGCAACTCGTTGACCATCGCCTGTCGTGATGACCTGACCCGTCGGGGCGCCACGCAGGTCTCATTCGATGTCAACGGGACTTCCGTGGCCAATGACATCGTGGACCTGGCTTCCTCCGCCTGGCTACCGACCATCCAGCTCTGTTCGTGCGGTGGCGCCGACACCGGCCGGTTCCTCGATGTGAGCTACTACCACTCACTGGACGCAACCACCACTTCGTTCTGACCGGGATGGTGACTGGCCCTCCGATCCTCCTCGAGGCAGGTAGCGCGTGGTCGGCGTCATTCCCCCCGGGGCCATGCCCTTCCCCCGAGATGTTCGACCAGTCCCCGGCAGCCCGACTCCACCATGGTCAGGCAAGCCTCGAAGTCGGCCTCGTCCCCGTAATACGGGTCGGGCACGTCGACGCCGCCTCCGGCGTCGGGGTCGAACCGGCGCAGCATGACCAGACGGTCGTGGTGGCGGTCGTCGCCGGCCTTGGCCCGGGCGAGGCTCAGGAGCGTCTGTTGATGACCACGGTCCAGGCACACGATCAGATCGGTCGATGCGAACCAGGCCGTCTCGAACGGCCGGGCCCGGTGCCCGTGGTCGGCATAGCCCCGGCGCTCCAGGACAGCCCGGGCCCGGGGGTCCATCGGCTCGCCGGCATGCCAGCCACCCGTCCCGGCACTGGAAATGTCCAGATGGTCGGCCATGACGGTGCCATCGGCCATCGACGTGTCGAGGGCCAGTCGGCTGAGCACCACGTCGGCCATCGGAGACCGGCAGATGTTGCCGGTGCAAACGAAGCAGATCCGGCGAGGGCGCAGGTCGGCTCCCGACCGCCGATGGTGGCCGCCCCGGGCCATGGATCCGTTCATGCCTCATTCTGCACCGCGCGGCGGGGCGCGGCGCCGATACGCTGCCCGGTGAGCCGCCTCTGCGGTCAATACCCGACCCACCCCGGAGAGGCCGAGATGAGCCAACCGCCGAACCCACTGCAGATGGGCCATGGAGTGAAGCAGCGCGACATCGTGAAGATGTCGCCCGAGGAGGTCGAGGCGTTCCTCCACGAGCGCCGGCCGATGACCATGTGCACCCTCAACCACGACGGGTCCATACACGCGGTGGCCATGTGGTACGGATTCGTCGACGGGTCGATCGCCGTCGAGACCAAGGCCAAGGCCCAGAAGGCCGTCAACCTGCGACGCGACCCGCGCATCACCTGCATGTTCGAGGACGGCGACTACTACGAGGAGCTGCGCGGGGTCGAGCTGGTCGGGACGGCCGAGATCATCGACGACCCTGGCAAGATGTGGGAACTCGGAGTGAATCTCTTCGAGCGCTACTACGGCTCCTACTCCGAGGAGCTGCGCCCCTTCGTCGAGACCATGCTCAACAAACGGATCGTGGCCAAGCTGACCGTGGAGCGCACCGTGTCGTGGGACCACCGCAAACTCGGCCTCCCCGCCACCCGTCCCACCTGACCGCACTCCATCCGAACGGAGGCCCCGATGGCCCACCCCATGACCGATGTCGAACTGCTTGCCTTCCTCACCGTCGGGCCGAAACACACCGGCAAGCTGGCCACGGTCAGGGCCGACGGTCGCCCCCACGTGGCGCCCATCTGGTTCGTCGTCGACGCCTCGACGGCCGGGTCGGACTCCCCCATCGGCGACGTGGTCTTCAACACGGGCGCCAACACGCTCAAGGGGAAGTGCATCCTCCGCGATCCCCGGGTGGCCCTCTGCATCGACGACGAGCGGCCTCCCCATTCCTTCGTCATGATCGACGGGCTCGCCACCATCAGCGAGGAGCTCGATGACGTCGCCTACTGGGCCGCCATCATCGGCGGGCACTACATGGGTGCAGAGCGGGCGGAGGAGTTCGGCAAGCGGAACGGGGTCCCCGGCGAACTGCTGGTTCGGGTCCGCCCGACCAACATCGTGGCCACGGCCGACGTGGCCGACTGAGCCGACCGGTCCCACCCTCCCTCGGGCCACGTGGCGGTGCCCCGGCTCGGACTGGTAACACTGGCGCCGACGAAAGGGAGGTTCCCGATGATCCTCGACCGATTCGGATTGACCGACAAGGTGGCCATCGTCACCGGCGCGGGCCGGGGGATCGGTGCCGCCACGGCGGTGTCCCTGGCCGAGGCCGGCGCCGACGTGGTCATCGCCGCCCGCACGGCTGACCAGCTCGGAGAGGTGGCCGGTCGGATCGAGGGCGCCGGGCGCAAGGCGGTGGCGGTGACCGCCGACCTGAGCGACCTCGAGGCGGTGGCCGGGCTGGTGGACCGGGCCCGCGACGCCTTCGGCCGGCTCGACCTGGTGGTGAACAACGTGGGCGGGGCCATGCCCCGACCGTTCCTGGACACGTCGCCCGGACGTCTCGAACAGGCCTTCCATTTCAACGTCTCCACCGCCCACGCCTTGCTGCGCCCGGCGGTGCCTGTGATGCTCGAAGGCGGGGGCGGCTCGGTGGTGAACATCTCCTCGGCCATGGGACGGCTGGCCGGCCGCGGCTATCTGGCCTACGGAACGGCCAAGGGGGCCCTGGCCCACTACACGCGGCTCGCCGCCGCCGACCTGTCCCCGCACATCAGGGTCAACGCCATCGCCGTCGGGTCGGTGGCCACCTCGGCGCTCGACATCGTCATGCAGACCGACGAGCTGCGGGAGGCGATCGAGGCGGGCACGCCACTCAAGCGCATCGGCCACCCCGAGGACATCGCCGCCGCCGTGGTCTACCTGGCCTCGCAGGCCGGGTCCTACATCACCGGCAAGGTGCTCGAGGTCGACGGTGGCATCGAGCGCCCCAACCTCGACATGGGCCTCCCCGACCTGTGAGCACCACGCCCCCGACCATCCGATCCCGACCGAGGAGCGCCTCATGACCAAGACCTATCGAGTCGTCGCCTGGAGCACTGGAAACGTCGGCGTGCACGCCATCGCCGGCATCGACGCCCGACCCGACCTCGAGCTGGTGGGGCTCTGGGTGTCCAACCCTGACAAGGTGGGTAAGGATGCCGGCCGGCTGGCCGGGCTCGATCGGGACCTCGGTGTGACCGCCACCGATGACGTGGACGCCGTGCTCGCCCTGGCCCCCGATGCGGTCGTCCACACCGCCATGGCCGACGACCGGCTGATGGAGGCGCTCGACGACATCAAGCGGATCCTCCGTGCCGGGGTCAACGTGGTCTCCAGCGGGCCGGTGTTCCTCCAGTATCCCTTCGGCGTGGTCGAGGACTCGATGATCACCCCGATGCAGGAGGCCGCAGTCGTTGGGGGCGTCTCCCTCTTCGTCAACGGCGTCGATCCCGGTTTCGCCAATGACGCCCTACCCCTGGTGCTGACCGGGGTGAGCGAGCGGATCGACGAGGTGCGCTGCTCCGAGATCCTCAACTACAACACCTACAACCAGCCGATGGTCCTCTTCGACATCATGGGGTTCGGGCGTCCCCTCGACCAGATCCCGATGATCCTCCAGCCCGGTGTGCTCACCATGGCGTGGGGCAGCGTGGTGCGCCAGTTGGCCGCCGGGCTCGACGCCGAGCTGGACTCAGTGGAGGAGTGGTACGAGCGGCGTCCGGCCACCGAGACCTTCGAGGTGGATGCCGGCACCATCGAGAAGGGCACCGCCGCCGCCCTCCACTTCGAGGTGCGCGGCATGCGGGACGGGAGGGCGGTGATCGTCCTCGAGCACGTCACCCGGCTGCACGACGACCTGGCCCCGGAGTGGCCCCGGCCGGCCGGGCACGGGTGCTACCGGGTGCAGGTCAGCGGCGAGCCCAACTACACCCTCGACCTGCAGCTGCTGGGAAGCGACGGCGACCACAACACCGCCGGCCTCAAGGCCACGGCCATGCGCCTGGTCAACGCCGTCCCCTCGGTGGTGGAGGCATCTCCCGGCCTGGTCACCGCCCTCGATCTCCCCCTGATCGCCGGCCGGGGGCTGGTCGGCTGACCGCCCGCCCAGCGGGCGCCGCCAGGACGGCCGGGTGGATGGGCCCGAGGCGACGAACACTAGGGTGCGGTACATGATTCGTGGTCGTGGTGGGGGACTTTGACAGCAGCCCACGGTG
>DATBOO010000105.1:0-12794 GCA_036553725.1 Acidimicrobiales bacterium
CCTCGGGTCACTCTGGATGAACGAACCTCACGATACCCCGCCGTCTCCATCATCCAACGAGTGCCGCGACGCGGGAGCCGCATCGGTTCCCGTCGGCGCGTCCGCTTCACGCTCAACATGTGGTGACAGATCACCACTGGCCACGGCCAGACACGGCATCTCCACCAATCATCGATCGGGCCCTTGTCGCCGAGAAGGGGTACATTTCGCCTATGGATGACCTGAGCGCGCTGGAGATGGTCCAAGACACGTCCGATCCGATCCATGAGATCGGCTCGACCATCTACCTGAGCCCCGAGACGTTCGCCCGGGCGGCGGAGTGGGGATGGGCGAACCCGTTCGCCTTCTACTTCGCCGGGCGCGGCGGTGTCCTCGGCTCGGTCGACGCCGGCGCCATCTCGTCTGCCATGGGCTATTTCAATCCCGAGGTCCTGACGGGTCTCTATGCCGAAGGGATCGCCGTCGCCGGGCCACAGGGCGCGGCGGACCGCATGATGGAGGCGACGGCGGCCTGGGGAAGGGACCACCTGGAGGGGGTCGAAGGTCTGACCACCTTCGTGAGGCTGGCTGACCAATTGGTGGACGGTGCCGAGGGCGCAGCCCTGACCCTCTTCGCCGGATGGCGGGCCCAGGCCCGGGTGGACGACACGGAGGGCCGAGCGGCCCAACTCTTCCAAATCCTGCGCGAGTGGCGCGGTGCCGTGCACCTGGTCGGAACCACCGCCGTCGGGCTCACGCCTCTCGAGGCAATCCTCACCACCGATGGCCCCGGCCAGGCGAAGGTCTTTGGATGGGCGGAGCCGTTTCAGGACTGGAAAGGGGTGGCAGACCGCCAAGTCGAGGCCGAGGCGATGACCGACGAACTGTGCGCCCGTGATGTGGACCGCCTCCTCACACCGGTCGAGCGGCGTGATCTTTCGGAGGCGGTGACCGCGGCGGCGGCCGCTGTCCTCAGGGGGTAGAGGCACGCATTGGCGCAGTCGGGGAGGTCGAGGATCGACCGGGGCACCGCCCTCGGGCCGAATGGCGATCTACGCTGGTCCAAATGGTGCAGGCCAGGCACATCGGGTTCGATCATGTGACGGTTGCCGTTGCTGACCTGGACGAGGCAAAGCGGTTCTTCGGACTGCTCGGCTTCTGCGAGACCAAGGCCACCGTTGTCTCCGGCGAGGAGATGTCCCGGTACATGGGCATCGCGGGGTGGGAGGCCGACCATGTCACCTTGGAACTGGCGGAAGCTCCGACCCACCAGGAGGTACAGCTCCTTCGCTTCCATCACCCGACGCTGCCGGACAATCCGTTGGAATCGAACCTGGCCCGCTTGGGCTTCAGTCACGTCTGCTTCGCAGTTGACGATCTCGACGCCACCCTTGCCGTCCTCGAGGATGCTGGCGTACGGGTCCGCAACGAAGTGATGGACTTCCACGACCGTCGCCTCGTCTTCCTCGTGGGACCCGGGGACGTCACCATCGAGCTCGCCCAGTGGAGGACGACTGAGGAGGACTGAGCAGTCCGCGGGGCGCATTCCCTCCGACCGGTGCCGACCAATGAGCCGTGCTCCCATGAGCGGGGATTGTGCTGCCGCTGGTCCCCGGAGCCTGTCCGCTAAAGATCTCTGCGATCTTGTCGATTGAACATTGACGAACCACGAGTCGGAGGTCATCTGATGGAGTTCACCATTCCCGTCGGCACAGCCGAGAAGCACGATGTGCACCTTCACTTCAACCAGTGGTTCGGTCAAGTGCGGATCGCCGTTGATGGCGAGGATGCTGCCGGGGACTGGCGTCTGTTCACCCTCCGCACGACGCGCCGATACGAGTTTCCGGTTGGTCAGGAGGAACGGCACGACGTTGTGATCGAGAAGGAGCGGAAGGGCATCCTGGGGGGATTCAGGGATCAGACCTGCCGCGTCCTCGTCGACGGAGAGCCGGTCGGGACCTACGTGGGAAGCATGACGGGGCGCACCACTCAGGTCTGAGATGGCGCCCCGCTTGTCGGGGTCCCCGAATCTGCTACACGCTGTCGAGCGCCCTGGCCCGCACGGAGGTGCTCCGGGCGCTGCTCCCAGGCGGAGAACCGGCCCTGACGGCCGGTCGGCGCGTCCACGCCAGCGTCGACCTCGTGCGGGTCAACGACCGGGTCCTCGATGCGGCCGGATCGCTGCCACCCATCGGCCTTCGACCGCTCGACGCCATCTATCTGGTCACCGCAAGAGGCGATCCGGTTGCATCGACCGGGTCGACGGCCGGCACCATTCAGGCGGCGGTCTCGAACCCCATCAGGCGGTTCAGGTTGCCACCCATGATCTTCCGCACCGCATCGTCGGGCAGTGCGGACAACTCGTCGATGAAACTGAGGGGATCGGCCATCCCTTCGGGGTGGGGATAGTCCGACCCGAAGAGCACCCGGTCCGGGCCGAGGATGTCGACCAGGCCGATCGGGTCCTCCTCGTGGAACGGGTGCACGTAGACGTTGCGCTTGAACACCTCGACCGGGTCCTCGTCGAAGGACTTGGGTGCCGAGGCGTAGGCGTGCTCCATGTCCCGGAGGATCGGGCGCACCCAGTTGCTGCCGTTCTCCACCGGGGCGAACCGCAGCTCGGGGAAGCGGCTGCACAGGCCGTGTCCGATCAGCGAAGCCACCGTGTCGATGATCGGCCGGCCCTGGTGGCCGATGATGGCCATGAACCCCGAGCCGCCCTTGAACGGAGTCATCTCACCCCTGGTGACACCCTCCCACTCGTTCATGTAGCGCTGGTACCCGCTGTCGGAGGCGTGCATGCCGACCGGAATTTTCGCCTCGACCACCAGCTTCCAGAACGGGTCGAACTCGGGCAGGGCCATGGAGCGCGGTCCCATGAACCCGGGCACCGGAGCCGGCCGGATGAGAATGATTTTGGCGCCCCGCTCGAGCACCCACTCGAGCTCTTCGATGGCCTGGTCGACGATCCCGAGATGGATCACCGGGGTCGGGAAGATCCGCGACTCGTAGTTGAAGGTCCAGTGCTCGTGCATCCACTGGTTGAGGGCGTGTACCACCGCGTGGGTGGCGATCGGGTCATCGCGCATGCGCTCCTCGAGCAGGCTGGCCAGGGTGGGCCACATCAGTGCCCGGTCGATGCCCAACTCGTCCATGAGCCGGAGACGTGGCTCGGGCGCGCTGAACCCGGGGAGTGACCGGATGGGCTTGCCCATGATCTCCCGCCGGGACTTCCCCTCGGGATTTCCGCTCTTGAAGTACTCCTCCTGGGCACCCGGGGCGGCCACCACCTCGAAGGTGGGATTCGGGATGTAGTTGCTGATCAAGCCGTTCACCGCGATCTTGGTGCGTCCGTCAACCTCCACGTATTTGATGAGGCCGGAGTACTCCGGAGGGAGGAATTTGGTGAACGCGTCGGTGGTCTCGTACATGTGGTTGTCGGCATCGAAGACCGGAAAATCCAACGTTCGCGGAGACATGGCCATCGCCTTCCTGTGTTCGGGGCGCCGCCGGTTCCGAACCGGACGGAACGGCGGACGTGCAGCATCCCGGCCCCCGGTACTCCACCGGAAGCCATGGCCATGCTACCAGCGCGGCGTCGCCTGTGGAAATGCCGTTTTCGTTGGGAGGAGAGGGAACCGACGATGGCCCGGGTACGGGACATTCGGTACACTCCGACCATGCGGGTGATCGTCGACCGGGGCCGTTGCGAGTCCAATGCGCTGTGCATGGCCGCAGCCCCCCAGGTGTTCGAAGTGCGCGACGACGACCAGCTCTACGTCCTCGATGAGGAACCGGGGGAGGAACTCCGATCGAAGGTCGAGTTGGCCGTGAGGTCCTGCCCCAAGGTCGCGCTGAGCATCGTCGACTGACCGTCGATCGCGGGTCGCCCGCGCCTCCTCCCGTACGTCTCCGTCGTGCGGGGGTTGCCGGAAACGAGGTATACCGTGGCCCTGCGACGGCACCGGTGGCGACCGAGGAGGGAGATCCGAGATGACGGAGTACAAGTACGTGACCTACGAGGAGCTGGAGGGCGGCGCGGTGGTCCGCATCCTGCTCAACCGGCCCGACACCCGGAACGCCCAGAATCGCGGATTGCTGGTGGACCTCGACGACGCCTTCGGCCGGGCCGAGGAGGACGACAAGGTGCGGGTCGTCATCCTGGGAGGTGTGGGGCCGCTGTTCTCCTCGGGCCACGACATGGGGTCGAAGGAGGCCAGGGCCGAGCGTGAGCCCGGCCCCGACCAGCACCGGACCGCCACCATCAACGGGGCCACCCGGAAGGGTGCCGAGGCCCGGATGCTGCAGGAGTGGCACTACTACTTCCAGAACACGACGCGGTGGCGCAATCTGCGGAAGATCACGGTGGCCCAGGTGCAGGGCACGGTGTACTCGGCCGGCCTCATGCTGATGTGGGCCTGCGACCTCATCGTGGCCGCCGACGACGTGTACTTCGCCGACGTCGTCGGCACCCGCCTCGGGATGTGCGGGATGGAGTACTTCGGGCACCCGTGGGAGTTCGGGCCTCGGCGGACCAAGGAGATGATGCTCACCGGCGACGCCATCGACGTCCACGAGGCCCACCGGCTCGGCATGGTGAGCAAGGTGTTCCCCGTCGCCGAACTGTCGGAGCGGACCCTGGACTACGCGCGCCGGATCGCCCAGGTGCCGACCATGACCGCCCTCATGATCAAGGAGTCGGTGAACCAGACCGTGGACAACATGGGCTTCTACAACTCCCTGCAGGCCTGCTTCACCCTCCACCAGTTGAACCACTCCCACTGGGCAGAAATCCACGAGAGCAAATACCCGGTGGCCGAGCCGGCGGACGGGATACCCAATTGGAAGGACGCACCACCTGTGCGATTGGCGACGCCGGACCTGGTGGAGGGGCCTGTCCCGGGCCGGTGAACCTCCGACCGACCTACCGCCAGGCCCAGGCCACGCGGTATCTGCGCCCCGGGGGCGCATGGGATGTCCCGACGCTCGACCAGCTCCTGTCGTCCCGGCGTCCTCCGGCCGACCCGGCCATCGTCGACGGATCGGCCCGGCTCGACGCGGCCGCGCTGGAGCGGGTGGTGGCCGCATTGTCGGGCGGCCTCCGGTCGCTCGGCGTCCGGAGAGGCAGCGTGGTCACCTGGCAGCTCCCCAATTGGTGGGAGGCGATCGCCCTGTTCCGCGCCTGTTGGCGGTGCGGGGCGGTGGCTGCTCCCATCCATCACCAGGTCGGGCCGACCGAGGTGGGGCGGATGGTCGAGTCCCTCCGGCCGACGGCCTCCTTCGCCGCCCCGGGCATGCCCCTGACCGAGCGCGAGGGGACGATCGGAGTGCGGGGCACGGACGGGCGCTTCGACGAGTTGCTGGCCTGCCACCCGGTGGCGACGGGAACCGGGCGGGGCGCCGATGTGGCGGTGGTCCTGTTCACCTCGGGATCCACCGGGCATCCCAAGGCCGTGCTCCACACCAACCGGGGCCTCGCCTACAAGGCCCGCTCCATGGTGAGGGCGCATGCCCTCTCGAGTGCCGACGTCGCCCTCATGCCCTCGCCCCTGGCCCACGTCTCGGGACTGCTGAACGCCGTACTCGTCCCGGGGACTGCCGCCATGAACGTGGTGCTGATGGAGAAATGGGACGCCGAAGCCGGGGTGCGGCTGGCCGACGAGCAGTCGGTCTCGTTCATGATCGGGCCACCGACCCTCTTCCTCGACATGATGGACGTGGCCGTCCTGCCGGATCAGCTGGCCAGCCTGCGTGTGGTCTCCTGCGGGGGCATGGGGGTGACCCCGGAGTTCATCGACGCCGCCCGCCAGGGGTTGGGGGCGACGGTGAAGCGCACCTACGGGTCGACCGAGGCGCCCACCGTGACCACGTCCACCGCCGCCGACGGTCCCGACAAGGCGCGCGACACCGACGGGCGCAGCGTCGGCGACGCGGCCATCCGGGTGGTGGACCCGTTGACCGGCCGGGGTGTCCCGCCGGGCGACCAGGGAGAGGTCCTGTTGCGGGGGCCCGAGCTGTTCGTCGGCTACGGCGAGGCGTCGGAGACCGCGGAGGCCGTGCGCCGGGGCTGGTTCGCCACCGGTGACCTGGGCACCCTCGATGCCGACGGCTGGCTGACCATCGTGGGACGGTGCAAGGACGTGATCATCCGGGCGGGGGAGAACATCGCGTCGGCCGAGGTCGAGCGGTTGCTGGAGTCGTACCCGGGCGTCCGCCAGGCAGTGGTGGTCGGGTGCCCGGACGAGCGCCTGGGGGAGCGGGTGACGGCCTTCGTGGTGGGAGACGGCCGCCTCGACGTGCAAGAGTGCCGGCAATGGTTTTCTGCACAGGGCGTGGCCCGGTTCAAGACTCCCGAGTTGGTCGTCCACGTCGACGAGATCCCCTTGCTGGGCATCGGGAAGCCCGACCGGTCGGCGCTGAAGGCCCGGGCGGCCCAGTTGGCCGGCGCCGGGCGCTGACCGTGGGACGAGGGGAAGGGCAGGGCTGATGGCCTCGGGGATCGTCTCATGGGCCACGTACCTCCCGTACTGGCGCCTCGAACGGGCCTCCATCGGCGCCGCCTTCGGCACTGCGCCGGGCCGCGGCACCCGGGCAGTGGCGTCCTACGACGAGGACACCACCACCCTGGGCGTGGAGGCCGCCCGTCGGGCCTTGCAGCCGACAGGCGTGCCGGTCCCCGAGGACCTGTTCTTCTCCACTCCGGACCCGGCCTACCTGGACAAGACCAATGCCTCCACCGTCCACGCCGCCCTGGGCCTTCCCGCCTCCACCGGCGCCTATGACCTCTGCGGCTCGGCTCGTTCGGGCTGGGCGGCCATGCGGATGGCCGCGCTGGCCGGCGAGCGCAACCCCTCGATGGCCGTGGTCTCCGACCTGCGCACCGGGTTGGCGGGGGGGGCCGAGGAGAGCCAGGGGGGGGACGGGGCCGCGGCCTTCGTCTTCGCACCGGACGGCGCGGTGGCCGAGGTGCTCGGCCACGCCTCCGCCACCCACGAATTCCTCGACCGTTGGCGGGTCCCGGGCGAGTCGGCCTCGCGCCAGTGGGAGGACCGGTTCGGGGAGGAGGCCCTGGTTCCGCCGGGCCGGGCCGCGTTCGCCGGGGCTCTCGCCGATGCCGGCCTCACCGTCGACGACATCGACCACCTGGTCCTGGCCGGGCTGCATGCCCGGGCGGTGGGCACCCTGCGCAAGACCCTCGGGGTGCCGCCCGAACGGGTGTCCGCCGACTACACCTCGCAGATAGGGAACCTGGGCGCGGCCCAGGCGGCCGCCGGCCTGGCCGACGTGTTGGAGAGGGCCGAGCCCGACCAGACCATCGTGGTGCTCGGACTGGGCGACGGCGCCGACGCCGTGGTCCTCCGCACGACACCCGCACTCGTCGGGGTACAGGAAGCGCGGCGCCGGGAGGGGATGGCCGATGTGTCCGCCGCCGTCGACCAGGGACGCCGAGACCTGCCCTACGCGGTGTACCTGACCTGGCGGGGCAACCTCCGGCGGGAGCCACCCCGCCGACCCGACCCCGAACGGCCCGACGCACCCGCCATGCGGCGCAACGAGGGTTGGAAGTTCGGCTTCGGCGCCAGCCGCTGCCTCGAGTGCGGGTTCGTCCACCTTCCCCCGACCCGGGTCTGCCTGTCGTGCCGGTCGGTGGACCGGATGGAGCAACAACGGCTGGCCAGTGTGCGGGGGACGGTCGCCACCTTCACCGTCGACCGGCTGGCCTTCAGCCTCTCCCCTCCGATGGTCGGTGCGGTCATCGATTTCGACGGCGGCGGCCGCTACCGGGGGGAGATGACCGACGTCGACCCCGAGGCTCTGGCCATAGGCACCCGGGTGGAGATGACCTTCCGTCGCTTCTACAGCGCCCAAGGTGTGCATAATTACTTCTGGAAGGCGCGACCAGTCTCAGACCGTTTCGATGCCCCGGACCGGGGCGAGCGGGTCGGAGGGGCAGTGCCGGCCGAGGTGAGTGGGGGAGAGGGAGGCTGACATGGCCAGCAGAGGCATCCGTGACCGGGTGGCGATCGTCGGGATGGGCTGCACCCCCTTCGGTGAGCTGTGGGACAAGAGCACCGACGATCTCCTGACCGATGCCACCACCGAATGCGCCCGGTCGGCCGGCATCGACCTCGCGGACATCGACGCGTTCTGGTTGGGAACCCTGGGCTCGGGTCAGTCCGGCCTCACGCTGTCCAAGCCGCTCAAGATCGACTACAAGCCGGTGACCCGGGTCGAGAATTTCTGTGCCACCGGCTCGGAGGCGTTTCGCAATGCCTGTTACGCGGTGGCGTCCGGCGCCTACGACCTGGCCATGGCCGCCGGGGTGGAGAAGCTGAAGGATTCCGGCTACTCGGGGCTCACCGGCATCCGCCAGGTCGGTGACGGGACCAATGCGGGACTCAGCTCGCCGGCCGTCTTTTCTCTGCTCGTCCCGGCCTATGCCCACAAGTACGGGGTGGACCTCGACGAGCTGAAGGCGGTGATGACCCGGATCGCCTTCAAGAACCACCAGAACGGTGCCGTCAACCCGAGGGCCCAGTTCCGCAGTGAGGTCTCCATGGAGAAGATCGCCTCGTCTCCGCTGGTGGCCGGCCAGCTCGGCGTCTTCGACTGCAGCGGCGTCAGCGACGGAGCTGCGGCGGTCGTGGTGTGCAGGACCGAGGACGCGCCCCGCTATACCGACTCGCCGCTCTATGTCAAAGGCCTGAGCTTCGTGGCCGGGCCGTCGGCGGGGATCATCGACCCCGAGTACGACTACACGAGCTTCGAGGAGGTGGTCCGGTCGGCGGCCGACGCCTACCAGCAGGCGGGTATCACCGATCCCCGGGCCCAGTTGGCCATGGCCGAGGTCCACGACTGCTTCACTCCCACCGAGCTGGTGCTGATGGAGGATCTCGGCTTCGCCGAGCGGGGCACGGCATGGAAGGAGGTGCTGGCCGGGACATTCGACCGGGACGGCGAGCTCCCGGTCAATCCCGACGGCGGACTCAAGAGCTTCGGCCACCCGATCGGTGCATCGGGCCTGCGGATGCTGTTCGAGTGCTGGCTCCAGCTGCGGCGGGAGGCGCCGCCGGAGCGCCAGATCGCCACGGTGTCCGAACCGGGACGCACCCTGGGCCTGACCCACAACCTCGGCGGCGGTCCCGGGGAGTGCGTCAGCTTCGTCGGCGTGGTCGGCAGCGAACCGACAGAATGAGGTCCGGCCCGCCGCCGGGTCGACGAGGAGGGACGCCGATGACCGGGTTTGGCCGGACCGAGGGTGATGGGTGGCCGGACGCCGGCGGGACGGTGGGGAGCCGGGGACTGCGTGCCCCGGGATAGGACGCTCGGAAGGGTTCTCGAAGGTGTGACCGAGGTGGACCCCGGCCGGGTAGCCGTGGTCATCGACGGGGCCTCCACCACCTATGGCGGATTGGACGCGTCCATCCGCCACGCCGCCGCCGCCCTCCGTTCGGCCGGGGTCCGGCCCGGGTGGACGATCCCCCTGGTCGACGACGCCAGCCTGCTGTCGGTGGCCACCCTGGTCGGCGCCGCCCGGGTAGGGGCGGCGACGGCCCTGATGAACCCCCGCCTGACCGCCGACGAGCTGGGCGTGCTGATGGAGGTGGCGGGGTCGGCTCCGATCGGCGTGGCCGGTGCCGCCTATGCCGATCTGTTGCGCCAGGCCGGGCAGTCCGTGGTCCTCGGGCTCGAGGAGTTGGTGCCCGACCGCCACCCCGACGACGCACCCGCTTCGGAGCCCGATCCGCAAGACGACGCCGTGGTGCTCTTCACCAGCGGGACGACGGGGACTCCCAAGGCGGTACCGCTCCCGCACTCCATGGTCGCCTCGAGGATCGCCGCCTACTCGCCGACCGTCGAGCCGTCCCCCTCGGTGGCCCTGATGTGCGTGCCCTTCGTGCACATCGGCGGGATGCTGGGGCTGTTGGTGGCGCTGGCCAAGGGCAGCACCACCGTGGTCCAGACCCGGTTCGATGCCGGCGGGTGGCTTGCGCTGGTCGAACGGCACCGGGTGAACACGTCGTTCATCGTCCCGACCATGCTCCACCGGATCCTCGAGCATCCCGATTTCGCCGCCACCGACCTGAGCTCGTTGACCGCGCTCACCTACGGGGCGGCGCCGGCGCCGCCCGAGCTGATCCGCCGAGCGATGGACGCCCTCCCCGGCGTGGCTCTGGCCAACACCTTCGGCCAGACCGAGACGTTGGGCTCGATCACCCTGCTCGGGCCCGGTGACCATTCGGCCGAGCGACTGGCCTCGGTGGGTCGCCCCCTTCCCGGCGTCGAAGTGCGCATTGCCGACCCGGTGACCTTCGAGACGGTGCCGACCGGCGCGGTCGGCGAGCTCTGGGTGAAGAGCGACAACAGCGTGATCCCCGACTCCCAGGCCAACGACCCGTCGATCCCCTTCGGCTGGTTCCGCACCGGGGACATGGTGTCCGAGGACGCCGAGGGCTACCTCTATCCCTCGGGACGGCTGGCCGACACCATCAACCGGGGCGGGGAGAAGTTCTCGCCCTCGGAGGTGGAGGCAGTGGTCCGGGCCCATCCCGCCGTCCGTGACGTGGCGGTGGTGGGTTACCCCGACCCGGAGATGGGCCATCGGGTCGGTGCCGCCGCCGTGGTCCGCGAGCCGGTGACCGCCGAGGAGCTGCGACAGTTCTGTGCCGGTCGCATCGCCGGCTTCAAGATTCCCGAGCAACTGGTGATCGTGGAGGAGATCCCGTACAACGACTTCGGCAAGGTCGACCGGAAGGTGCTGCGGACCCGGTTCGGAGGGCCCGAACGGGCGCGCGCCGCGGGGGAGGCCGGATGACCACGTCCGCCCGGGGCCCGGCGGAGGATGCGGCGCTGCGCATCTTCGAGACGATGCGCACCATCCGGTCCGCCGAGGAGCGGATCACCCTGGGCTTGAACTCCGGCGAGTTCCGGATGACCTACTACGGGGTCCGGGGCCAGGAGGCCATCCCGGCGGCGATCTGTGAGCACCTGCGACGGGACGACTACATGGTCACCACCTATCGGGGGATGCACGATTGCATCGCCAAGGGGGTCCCCCTCGACGAGCTGATGGCGGAGATGTGCGGCAAGGTCACCGGGACCTCCAAGGGGAAGGGTGGGCCGATGCATCTCTCGGACCCGAAATCGGGGCTCATGGTCACCACCGGAGTGGTTGGCGGCGGGTTGCCGATCGCCGTGGGCCTGGCCCTGTCGAGCAAGCTGAGGGGAACCGATCAGGTCACCGTGGTCAACTTCGGCGACGGCGCCACCAGCATCGGCGCCACCCACGAGGCCTGCAACCTGGCTGCGCTGTGGGAGGTCCCGGTCGTCTTCGTGTGCCAGCACAACCGGTACGGCGAGCACACCCGGTTCGCCGACTTCACCCGGACCAAGAGCCTGGCGGACCGCTTCCGCGGCTACGGGATGGAGGCCAGGACCGTTGACGGCAACAGCGTCCCGGCCATGGACGAAGCCGCGGCGGAGGCCATCGGCCGGGCCCGCACCGGGGGTGGCCCGACGTTCCTCGAGTGCATGACCTACCGGTTGGGCGGGCACACCTTCGGATCGACCACCGAGTACATGGACCCCGCCGAGTACGCCCAGGCGGAGGCGGACGAGCCGGTGGCCCGGTACCGCCGGTGGCTGGTCGAGGAGCGGGGGATCGAAGAGGTGGTCCTCGCCGGGATCGAGGCCGACGTCGCCGCCCGGGTGGAGGCCGCTGTCGTTCAGGCGAAGGCCAGTGCGCCCCCGGCCCCCGGCGAGCTGTTGACCGACGTCTTCTCGGACCGGGAGGCCGGGCCCGGATGACCGTGGAACCGGGCGGACAGGTGGCCCCGGACGACCCGGCCGCCACCATGTCGGAGGCGGTGAACCAGGCCATCGACCAGGCCATGGCCGATGACCCGGACGTCTTCGTGATCGGGGAGGACATCGAGGATCCCATCGGCGGGGTGATGAAAGGGACCAAGGGCCTCTCGACCAAATATGGCCGGGAACGGGTTCGGAACACCCCGATCTCCGAGCAGGCCATCGTGGGCGCGGCCATCGGCGCATCGCTGGTCGGGATGCGGCCTATCGCCGAGGTGATGCTGATGGACTTCTTCGCAGTGGCCATGGACCAGGTGGCCAACCATGCCGCCAAGCTCCGCTACATGTCGGGGGGCCGCACCAACGTACCCATCACCTTGCGCACCTCGGTCGGCGGGGGCCGCCAGTTCGGCGCCCAGCACTCGCAGTCGCTCGAGGCGTGGATGATGCACATCCCCGGCCTGAAGGTGGTGGCTCCGAGCACACCCCGCGAGGCCAAAGGCCTCCTGTACTCGTGCATCTTCGACGACGATCCCTGCATCTTCATGGAGACGATGTCGCTGCTGTTCACCCGGGGACCGGTGCCGCCGGGCAGGTTCGAGATCCCCCTGGGCGTCGCCGACGTGAAGCGGGTGGGCGACGATGTGACAGTGGTGACCTGGGGCTGGCAGGTCCCCGAGGCGCTGGCCGCAGCCGACACCCTGTCCGGTGAAGGCATCAGCGTCGAAGTCATCGACGTGCGGACCCTGGTACCGCTGGACAAGAACACCATCCTGGCCAGCGGGTCAAAGACCGGTCGGGTGGTCGTCGTGCACGCTGCAACGGAGTTCGCCGGACCTGGCGCCGAGATCGCCTCGATGGTGTCCCACGACCTCTTCGGGCAGCTGTCGGCTCCGGTGGAGCGGCTGGGCGCGGCCTACTCTCCGGTTCCCTATGCGGCGGAGTTGGAGAAGCTGCACTATCCCGATCGGGACCGGATCGCCGAGCGGATCCGCGCCCTGACCCGG
>DATBOO010000153.1:0-32250 GCA_036553725.1 Acidimicrobiales bacterium
ACGTCTGGACACCCGATGTGGAGATCCAGGCGAATCCGGCGGCCATGAGCAGGAGTCCCGCGCCCACCACCCTGTTGTTCCCCAGTCGCACAGCGAGGGACGGGCCGGCGCCGGACGCCACGCCCATGCCCAACGCCACCGGGAGAAGGCGGACACCGGTGGAGAGGGGGCTGTAGCCGTGCAGGAACTGGAAGTACATGGTGATCAGGAAGATGAACCCGAACAGGGCGAAGAAGGCCACCGAGATGGCACCACTGGCGGCCGAGAAGCGGAGGTTCTTGAACAGCTCGACATCGAGCATCGGCTCGGCGACTCGCCGCTCCCACAGGATGAAGGCGACCACGGCCACCGCGGCACCGGCAAACCCGGCGAGGGTTCCCGACCCGCTCCAGCCGCGGGCCGGGGCCTCGATGATCGTGTACACGAGCAGCCCGATCGCCGCGGTCGACAGGGTCAGGCCCAGGCCATCGAGGCGGGGAGCCCCCGGGTCCCGTGAAGGCGGGACGAAGAGCACGACCAACAGAATGGCGATGGCCGCCGCCGGGGCCATGGCCAAGAACACGCTGCCCCACCAGAAGTGCTCCAACAGCAGTCCGCCGATGATCGGTCCGAATGCCACGGCCATACCCGTCGTCGCTCCCCACACACCGATGGCCTTGGCGCGCTCCCCTCGGTCGGAGAACACGTTGGTGAGGATGGACAGGGTGTTCGGGAAGATGATGGCGGCGCCCACACCCATCACCACCCGGGTGATGATCAGCTCACCGCTCGTGGTCCCGAACGCGCCGACCGTCGTGGCCAGACCGAAGATGGCCAAGCCAACCACCAGCGCCCCCCTGCGCCCGAACCGGTCGCTGAGGCTGCCGGCGGCCAGGACCAGAGCCGCAAACGCCAGGTTGTAGGCATCGACGATCCACTGCAGGCTGCTCGTCGTCGCCCCCAACTGCTTGACCAGGGTGGGCAGGGCCACGTTGACGATCGTGGTATCGAGATTGATGGCGAAGACCGCCAGGCACAGCACGGCCAGCACCGTCCACCGCCGGTCGGTGGACGGAGATACCCGGAGTTTTCGGGTGGGATCGCTCTCCACGACTCTCCTCCTGGTGGCCCGCGTCGACGGCGCTGGTCGCTGTCGTCACGCGTTCCTCGTCATGTAGACCAGCCGGCGGACCGGAACTCACCGCCCCCGACGGTCTTTTCTCAAACACCGCCGCGGGCGCGGGCCGTGGGCGATTACCGGGGGCCGATTCGAGTCGGGGTGCCGGGCCACCAAGGAGGCCCTCGGCCATCGGGATCGTGGGCCAAACTGGCTCCCGGCTGCCGCCGGCCGCACTCTCCGGATCACCGGCAGGCGAGGCAGCCTTTCACCCCTTGGCCGCGAACCGCTTCCCGGTCCCCGGGACCCTCTGAGCTCGTCGTCTTCCCGGTCGGTGAAAGAGATGTCCGAGCCGACGCGGGGACACCCTCCCGCTCCACTTGTCGGTCTCGGGGACGTCCACCACCAAGCGGACGCTCTCGACCTGGTGCCGGCGACACCCCGCCGCCCGCCCGTCAGGGGCTCAGCCGTTGGTGGGCAGCTCCGAGAAGGGAAGGTTCTTCTCGTTGCCGGGCTCCTTGGGCAGGCCGAGGACCCGCTCTCCCAGGATGTTGCGCTGGATCTGATCGGTCCCGCCGTAGATCGGCGGGGCCTGGGCATACAGCGCGGTCATGGTGACCGCAGCCAGGAAGGGATTCCCGGTGGCCTCGTCGAGGACCTTCTGGTCCGCCGGGTCGTAGGCATGCAGCATGCCCTGGGCCCCCACGATGCGCAGTCCCAGGTCGCGTTGGAGGCGGACGATGGTGCTCATGGACAGCTTGGCGATGTTGGCCATGCCCGGGACTTCCCCTCCCGAGGCCCGCGCCGCCTTCACCCGCTCGGCGTTGAAGCGGCCGAGCTCGCCGAGGATGTGGAGCCGGGCCAGGTCCTGGCGGATCGTCGGGTCGGCGTTCGATCCGTTGCCCCGGGCCAGGTCGATGAGCAGGTTCGGACGGCCCAGCCGGCCCGCCCCGTGCTCGTCCGAAGTCGACTTCGCCCGCTTCCCCTGCTGGGAGGGCTTGACGAAGTCACCCGCCCGCCGGGTGAGATTGCCGGCGACGGAGCCGGGGGTGGCGATGGCGACCCCGGCGGATCCCCCGCCGGCCCCCAGACCCGACCGCTCGTGTCCGAGGGTGGTGTTCGCCACCGCCCATCCGTTGTTCCGGCCACCGATGATGGCCGAGGTGGGAACCCGGGCATCGGAGAAGAAGACCTCGTTGAAGAGGGCGTGCCCGGTCAGCTCGCGCAGGGGACGGACGTCAACGCCGGGCTGGTGCATGTCCAGGGCGAAGTAGGTGATGCCCTTGTGCTTCGGGACGTCGACCGAGGTGCGGGCGAGCAGCATGCCGAAGTCGGCGCTCTGTCCGAGCGAGGTCCAGACCTTCTGACCGTTCACGATCCACTCGTCACCGTCCTCGATCGCCCGCGTGGTCAGGCCGGCGAGGTCGGAGCCGGCACCGGGCTCGCTGAACAGCTGGCACCAGGCCCGCTGGCCGGTGACGATGTCGCGGACATAGGTGTCGATCTGTTCCGGGGTCCCATGGTCGGCGATCGTCGGTCCGGCCAGCAGGAGACCGAGTCCGTTCGGAGCGCCGAGCGCACCGAATTGGGCGATCTCCTGGGCGATCTGGACCCCCACGCTGCGGGCCACGCCGTGCCCGTAGGCCGACTGGGCCAGGGTGGGTGCGGCCCAGCCCGACGTACCCAGGCGCTCCCACCAGTCGCCGACGGTGAGGTCGGGGTCCCAGTTCTGGTCGAGCCACGATCGCACGTCGCTGAGGAGCTCGTCGCTGCTCAGCGACGGCGACGATTGATCGATCGACACGCTCCTCGCTCCTCTCCCGCAACCGGGCCGACCGGATTCCTCCGCTCCGGCTCGCCCCGAGTGCCTTGAAACAGTACCGCCTGGCGTCTCACAGTGTCCGGTACGGGCGCTACACGGCGCCGGCGGACCCGGCCTCCACCGCCGGTGCCCGCATCCAGGCCATGGCCCCGATGAGCAGGGCCACCACGGCACCGCCCACCACTACGGCGCTCACCGATGTGGCCGAGGCAACCGCGCCCCCGGCAATCAGGCCCAGAGGCACCGTCCCGCCGAACCCCATGATCCAGAGCGCCATCACCCTGCCGCGCACCTCATCGTCGATCTGCGCCTGGATGGCGGTGGACAGGGCCGTGACCGTGACGAAGTAGGCATAGCCGACAGCGAGCACGATCGGGTAGGCGAACCAGATCTCCCGGATCAGCCCGAACACCCCGAGGCAGAGGGCGAAGCCGGCCAGACCCGCCCGTATCAGCACGAGCCGGGAGGTGCCGACGAACACCGTTCCGACCGACACAGCGCCGAGGGCGGCGCCCAGGCCGAACAGCGCATAGAGCCCGCCGTAGACAGCCCCGGCCGGATTGATGTGCAGGTCGCGGGCCGCGACCACCGGCATCAGCCCGATGAAGGGGAGACAGAAGAAGGAGACGCTGAAGATGGTGACCAGGCAGTACCGCACCAGGGGGTCCGTTCGCGCCACCTCGAGGCCCCCGAGCAGTCGCTGGATCCCCGACGGGCGCCGGCCCGGGTCGGTCCCCGGCACCGCTCTCCTGATCGCCGCCCGGGCGATGACGTAGATGGCGAACCCGTAGGTACCGGCGTTCAGGATGAAGATCCCCCACGCGTCTACGACCGGCAACAAGAGGCCCCCGATCGCCGGGCCGATCACCCGGGAGAGGTTCATCTGCACCGACTGGAGCGAGACGGCCCCGGGCAGGTCCCGTTTCGGGACCAGTACCGGCAGCACGGCGGAGAGCACCGGGGCGTTCAGCGCATTGCCGATCCCGATGGCCAGCACGCACCAGAACACCAGCTGCGTGGAGGGGTGCGGCCTCGACGCCGCCCAGGCCAGCGCCAGAGAGAAGAGGAGCTGCTCCACCTGGCAGCCGATTAGGAGCCGCTTGCGATCGACCAGGTCGGCGAGCGCCCCTCCCACGATCGAGAGCACGAAGAGCGGCCCGAGTTGGGCGAACCCGATGGCGGCCACATAGGTGGCCGAATGGGTGAGCTGATAGGCGAACACCCCGAGCGCGATGTTCTGCATCCAGGTACCGACGTTGGACGCGAAGGTGCCCAGCCACACGGATCGGAAGGCCGGATGGCTCAGCGCGCCCCGTGCCGTTCCGGGGGTGTAGGGGAGGTCCCCGTCGACCTGGGCGTCGTCGGCCTGGTCCAGACGGGCCTCGGGCGCCTGCGGGCGACCCAGCCGGGACCAGGACCGTTTCGGCCGCTGCGAGTCCTCCACCCCGGTCATCCGTCGATGATGGCACGTCGCGGTCGACGCCCCGACCCTGGTGCTGGTCCCTGCTGATTGTCACCGCTGACGGCTGCGGTCCGGCAACCGAGGATCGGCCGGGACCGGAGGCCGGCTCGGATCGGGTCCGGCGCTCGGCAGTTCAGTCCGCCAGAGCCTGGTACACCAGGGCGCGCAGCTGGGATCGGAACGGGTAGGCGGCCGACGGGATGAGTTGGGTCATGAACACGACCGTGACCCCTTCCACCGGGTCGACCCAGAACGCCGTGCTGGCCGCACCGCCCCAGTAGTACTCGCCGGCCGAACCGGCGGTGGCGGTGGCGCCGGGTCCCTGGCCGACGGCGAAGCCGAGCCCGAACCCCACGCCGCTGAACTCGGACTCACCGAAGCCACCAGTGGCCAGCTGGGCCAGCTCCCCCTGGTCCGGCAGATGGTTGGCGGTCATCAGCTCGAGGGTCTTCCGGCCGATGATCCGACGCCCGTCGAGCTCCCCCCGGTTGACCAGCATGTGGCAGAAGCGGAGGTAGTCGACCGAGGTCGACACCAGCCCTCCGCCGCCCGAGAGGAAGGAGCGCCTCCGGCGGTACGGACTCTGCTCCGGGTCGTCGATCAGTTCGGGTGTGGCTCCCGGTCGATAGCGGTAGCAAGCCGCGAACCGGCCGGCCGAGCCGTCCGGTACCGAAAACCCGGTGTCGGCCATCTGGAGGGGCTCGAAGATGTTGGCCTGGAGATAGCCGTCGAACGCCCCGCCCGACAGGATCTCCACCAGCCGGGCGCAGACGTCGGTGGACACCCCGTAGTTCCACCGGGTGCCCGGTTGGAACTTGAGCGGGAATTCGGCCAGAAGCGAGCACAGCCCCTCGAGGGTCATGCCCGAACGGTTGGCGCGCAGCGCCGCGTTGAACCGGTCGTCGGTGGGGTGGCCGGGCACCAGGCTCCCGGCCAGGCCGGTCATGTGGGTCAGCGCGTCGCGCACCGATACCGGCCGCGACTGACCGCTCATGTCCATCGAGCCGTCGGGCCGGAGCTCGCCCACCTGAAGGCCGCGCCACTCGGGCAGATAGCGGTGGAGCGGGTCGGTCAGCTGGAACATCCCCCGCTCGTAGAGCTGCATGAGCGCAATGGAGGTGACCGGCTTGGTCATCGAGTAGATGCGCCAGATGGTGTCGTCCCCGACCAGCTCGGAGCGCTCCCGGTCCATCCAGCCCAGCGACCGCCAGTAGGCCAGCCTTCCCCCACGGGCCACGGCGATCTGACACCCCGGGATCTTGCCGGTGGCCACGTAGCGGCCCTCGAAGTGCCCGGTGATCCGTTCGAGGCGCTGCTCGTCGAATCCGGCTCCCTCCGGGTCCGCCTTCACGACGCGGCGCGGTCCCTGGCCACCTCGTCGTACGTGTCGTAGTCGGAGAGCGTGTCCGCCGCGTGCTCGAACTCGAGCAGGCCTGCCTCGCCCCAGCGCTCCCGCAGGTAGCCGTGGTTGGCGTCGAGCAGGCCGAGCTTGCCCACATTGGGCACCAACTTGGCGAAGAAGCCCCGCTGGAATCCGGCGAACGGGCTGGTCTTCATCTTGCCGGCGGCGGCGGCCAAGTGGGGCATGAGGGCATGCAGGTCGACTCCGAGGCGCTCCCAGACCTCCGGTGTGGTCGACCTCGACCGATTGCGCAGGGTGTTGTCCAACAGGAACTCCTGGCGGTCCTTCAGTTCCGCATCGCTCAGCCCGGCATAGAATTCCTTGAGGGTCAGCACCCCGAAGGCCACATGTCGGGCCTCGTCCGACATCACGTAGCGGAGCAGCTTGTTGAGCAGGGGCTCCGTAGTGCGTCGGAGCATGTCGCCGAAGGCGGCCAGAGCGAGGCTCTCGATGACGATCTGCATTCCGAGGTAGGCGATGTCCCACCGGCTGTCCTCGAGCAGCACGGTTATCTGCTCCTCGAGGAACGGGCTCATCGGGTAGGCCTCCCCGACCTTCAGGTCGAGGTACTTGGCGAACACCTCGGTATGGCGGGCCTCGTCCATGGTCTGGGTCGACGCGTAGTACTTGGCATCGATCCACGGGACCGTTTCGACGATCTTGGCCGCGGTGAGCATCGCTCCCTGTTCGCCATGCATGAACTGGCTGATGGACGCCTTGAACATCTCGATGCCGAGGGCGGTGAACTCGGGATCTTCCCAACTGGCAATGGGAGAGCCGGGTTCCGACGAGGCGATGCGGACCAGCCGCATCATGGGACCGTCGTGGTCGATGAGCCCCTCGGGATCCACATCGGTATCCCAGTCCAGGTCGGTCACACTGTTCCACTGCGAACCCATGGCCTTGTTGTAGAGGGTGACCAACTGGGTCCGGCACCGTTCGTAGTCCCAGAGGTAGATGCGGTCGGCATGGTCCTGGACGATTTTGAACGTCGCCGCCATGCCGGATGCAGAGACCGGATCGGGCGTCTCCGAGGTGACCATCAGCCGCGCCTTCCCAACATGTTGGCGTTGGGGGCCGCCTTTGCCACCAGCCCGGGGATGACGTCGCCGAGCTCGGCTGCCTCCCACCGGTCGTTTTTGTCCGCTCCGGGGCCGGCCACCCATCCCTCAGCCACGCTGATGTGTCCGCCGTGCACGTTGAACACCCGCCCGGTGATGTCGGCCGAGGCCGGGCTGCCCAGCCAGACCACCAGCGGTGCGATGTTGTCCGGGTCGTTCGGGTCGAACTCGTCCGGCTTGCGAGCGGCCGAGCCCTCGGCGAAGCCGAGGTTCTCGGTCATCCGGGTCAGTGCGGCCGGCGCGATGGCATTGACGGTGACGCCGTAACGGCCGAGCTCCATGGCGCTGATCACCGTCATGGAGGCGATGCCCGCCTTGGCCGCCCCGTAGTTGGCCTGGCCGACGTTGCCGTATATCCCCGACGGTGAAGTGGTGTTGATGATGCGGGCATCATTCAGCTGTCCTTCCTTCGAACGGCCGCGCCAGTATTCGGCCGCGTGCCGCATGGGGGCGAAGGTGCCGCGGAGGTGGACCCGGATCACCGCGTCCCACTCGGCTTCGGTCATGTTCACCAGCATCCGGTCTCGTAGGATCCCGGCGTTGTTCACCACCACGTCCAGACCGCCGAAGGTCTCGACGGCGGTGTCGATCAGCCGCTTGGCCCCGTCCCAGTCGCTGATGTCCTCGCCGTTGGCCACGGCCTCGGCGCCCATGCCTCGGATCTCCTCGACCACCTCCCCCGCCGGCCCGGCCGAGGACCCGGTGCCGTCGACTTCGGCTCCGAGATCGTTGACCACCACCTTGGCTCCTTGTCGGGCGAACTCGATGGCATGGCCGCGGCCGATCCCCCGGCCGGCGCCGGTGACCACCACTACCCTTCCGTCACAGATCCCAGCCACTGCACTCTCCTTCCCCGGTCCTCCGAGAGGGCCACAGGGCTATGCGACTCCCCGATGCGGGCCGGTGAACCCCTCGGGGAGGCGAATCGCACGAACCTTGCCGATATCGCTGTCTCGGCGATTCTACGAACTCCGCCGCGCCGGCGTTCGATCGGCCGGCGAACGCCTCCGGTGCCCTCACGGCCGGCGCAGAATTCCGTCGATCTCTTCCAGCTCGTCCGACGAGAACGAAAGGGCGGCGATGGCGGCGACGTTCTGCTCCAGCTGGGCCACGCTGCTCGCCCCGATCAGCGTCGAGGTGACCCGGGGGTCCCGCAGCGTCCAGGCCAGCGCCAGCTGCGCCATGGTCTGGTGGCGGCGCCCGGCGAGGTCCCGGAGGGAACGGACCTTGGCCAGGGCCTCGTCACTCAGCTGGGCCCGATCCAGAGTTCCCGGCCCGCTGGCCCGCGAGCCGGGTGGGACGCGGTCGAGGTATCGGTCGGTGAGCAGGCCCTGGGCCAGCGGGGAAAAGACGATGCAACCGATGTCGAGGCGGCCGAAGACGTCCAGGAGCCCGTGCTCGATCCAGCGGTTGAACATCGAATAGGGGGGCTGGTGGATGAGCAGGGGCGTGCTCAGCCGGGAGAGGATGGCCGCAGCTGCTTCGGTCTGCTCTGGGGGATAGGAGGAGATCCCCACGTAGCGCGCCTTGCCGGCGCGCACCGCCGCGTCCAGCGCCCCCATCGTCTCCTCGAGGGGCGTCTCCGGGTCGAACCGATGGGAGTAGAAGATGTCGACGTAGTCGAGCCGTAGGCGCCGCAGGCTGGCGTCGAGGCTACCCAGGAGGTACTTGCGGGAGCCCCCGTCGCCGTAGGGCCCCGGCCACATGTCGTAGCCCGCCTTGGTCGAGATGATCAGCTCGTCGCGGTAGGGAGCCAGGGAACCGTTGAGGACCCGGCCCACATTCGACTCCGCGGCCCCGTACGGAGGCCCGTAGTTGTTGGCCAGATCGAAGTGGGTCACACCCAGGTCGAAGGCCCTGGTCAGCATCCCGTCCACTTCGCCGGGCGGTCGGGCATCGCCGAAATTCTGCCATGCCCCGAGCGAGACCAGCGGGAGCTTGAGGCCGCTCTTCCCGCATCGCCGGTACTCCATCTCTTCGTAACGGTGTGCGGCCGCCGTGTGCTCCATCGCCCCAAGCTAGATCAGCAGCCGTGTCCCCACCCGTCCGTTCGGGGGAAGCATTCGCATGGCCCAGTTTCGCTCCTGTGGTCGGAGGCACTCCACCCGCCCGACGACTTCCACCGGGCAGCCAGAGGAGCCCGGGGTCGGCTCCTACGGCATCGACCTCACGACACCAGCAACGCTCCGGAAACCGATCCGAGGTTGGTGGCACGGCCGAACGGGAAGATGCCACCATCCGAGGCGATCATGGTGTACCCGGCGCCACCGGGCGATGATGCGATGCCGACGATCGGCTGAGTCGGTGGTGCGGCTCCGAGTGAGCCCAAGAAGGGGCTGGCGCCGAAGGTGAAGACACCGCCGTCGTCGGCCACGAGGCGATAGCCGGTGCCGGTTGACGTCTCAATACCGATCACCGGTCGATTCAGATGGATGTCTCCGGTCGAGCCCAGGAAGGGGGCGCCAAATGAGAAGACACCTCCATCGGCAGCCACCAGCCAATAGCCCCCGGTGCTGGGATCGAGGGCCATGCCCACGACAGGTTGATTGAGGCGAGCCGAGCCCATCGATCCCTGGAAGCCCGCATCACCGAACGAGAACACTCCTCCGTCGGAAGCAACCAAGAAGTAGCCCCTGCCATCTCTGGTGGTGGCCATGCCAACGACGGGCTGGTTCAGCACCATGCCACCCGTCGATCCATAGAACGGTGCATCTCCGAAGGCAAAGACACCCCCATCGGAGGCGACCAACCAGTACCCCTTTCCGTCAGGTGTCGATTCCATGCCGACAATGGGGTGATTGAGAGGGAGACCGCTCATCGAGCCGTACGTGGGCGCGTCCCCGAAGGCAAGGACCTGGCCGTCGGCCGTGGATTGCCAATACCCCTGGCTGTCGGGCGTGGCGACAACGGCGACGAATGGAGAGGGGGTCGTCCCGCAAAGAGGCAGCGTCAATGCGTACGCGTTCGAGATCGGCCAGGGCGAAACCGGAGCCAGGTTCGTAGCCGGAACTCCCATCGCGCCGATATGGACGGCAATGACGTGTTGTCCGGGGCCGAAGAAGGGCGAGCGGGTATTCCAGAGCACTGTGGAAACGCCGGGACCGACGGCGATGGGCGTACCCGTAGCCACCGCGTCGGGACTGTCATAGATCGAAAGAGTCACCGTTGTCGGCTGCCCTGGTGGAAGTCCATAGAAGCTGTAGACGAACGCAGGGACGCCGCCGGCACAAATGCCGGTCGCGCTGTACGAGGGACCCGCCATCGCAGCACCGGCCCGAGGGGTAGCCCCCACCAGGAAGATCAAACAGGATCCGAGGAGAAGAAGAGCGGCCACGGTCTTGTGGAAGGGCCCAAAGATCATCGACACATTTGCCTCCGACACGTCCGACCCTTTTGGGTGGCTCCATGGCCAGTCGAGGTGACACTTGGCCAGACTGTACAGGACTCGCAAGAGGGTAAAGGAGATCCGCCTCACCGCCCGATCCGACAGGTGGTGTCCCTGCCGAACCGGTCGTTGGGACCACCACACATCGGTAGCGTCCCAAAGGTTGAAGGTATACGGTCATCGAACAGCCGGACGACAAGGGGATTCCAATGCGCAGAGCGGTCATGGTGGGGGTCGCCGGGGTAGTGGCGGCTGTGGCGTCGGTCGCCGGCACCGGGCCTGGCCATGCCGCCCTTGTCGGTAAGACGGCGCCGGCTCCAGCAGCCGGATACTGGCTGACCGCTGGGGACGGCGGGGTCTTCTCCTTCGGCGGTGCGCCCTTCTACGGGTCCGGCGTGACGGTTCCGCAGGCGTGTGCATTCAGCCCCCAGCCTCCCAGCACGCGCAATGGTTCGTTGGGGTGTAGCGCCATCACCCCCACTCCGAGCGGGAACGGGTACTGGCTGCTGAACGCCTTCCGCTGGCCGACGGCATACGGACACGCAGGCCAACCGCTCCAGACCGGTTGCACCGGACTGAACGGCGCGAGTGGGATCTGGACCGGGATGACCTCCTCCGCCACCGGCAACGGCTTCCTGATGGCGAGCTCGAACGGTGCCGTCGTCGGATGCGGCGACGCACTACCCGTTGGCGGGCTCACCTCCCTCAGCCTCGCCGCCCCGGTTGTCGGGATGGCCTCCACGCCCGACCACCACGGCTACTGGTTGGTCGCCTCTGACGGCGGGGTCTTCACCTTCGGCGACGCCGCCTTCTACGGTTCGATGGGGGGGACATCCCTGAACGGTCCGGTCGTCGGCATGGCTGCCACCCCGGACGGAAAGGGCTACTGGCTGACTTCGACCGACGGCGGGGTCTTCTCCTTCGGCGACGCCGCCTTCAATGGCTCGATGGGAGGATCGCACCTCAACGCGCCGGTGGTCGGCATGGCCGCCACCCCGGACGGACAGGGCTACTGGTTGGCCGCCGCCGACGGTGGGGTCTTTTCGTTCGGACGCGCCCCGTTCGAGGGGTCCATGGGCGGCAAGCCGATCAACGCCCCGGTCGTGGGCATCGCGGCCTGGCCCTCCGTCCCCGGCTGACCCTCCGGTCGGCGGGCCGGCACCGGCGTCGGGTCAGGTGCTACGCCGGTGCCGGCCTCGCGGACGATCTGAGGAGAGCCAAATCCTCCAAAGCAGTGTGGCCGGGCGTTAGATGCCGAACGACTCCGTCCGCACTCTGGCGACCAGCTCGGGGTCACCCCGAATCTCCACCCGGGCCGAGCCCTGACGACCGGCCTCGAACAGGGTGAGCTCGCCGGGATCGCCCTCGATGACGACCCGCGGTCCGGTCCCGCCCTCCTTGGTGCCGCGTCCGGGAGCGACCAGCGCGACCGACGCTCTCATCTTCTTGGCCATCCCGCCGGGGCCGACGCGCCCCCAGAGGACGTCGGTCAGCTCCGGTGGCAGCGGGCGTGGCTCCCAGACCGATTGGGCCCGGCGAATATCCTCGACATGGATGAAGAACTCCACGGTGTTCATCGGGGCGTCGAAGGGACGGAGGAGCGGCGGCGGACCCCCGCGCACGAGGTCGACCAATTCGGTCCACGGAGTGCGGTCCCGCCGCGACCGGCGGACCCGGTCGGTGTAGGCGGCCAGCGGCGGCCACACCAGTCCCGGGCCGCTGTCGGGCCGCCGTTCGCGTACGACCAGATGGGCGGCCAGATCAGCCGTGAGCCACCCCTCACACAGTGTCGGCGCGCCGGGGCCGAGCTCGACCAGGAGATCACAGAGGGCCTCACGCTCCTGGTGGGCAGGGGTCACCGCGGCCATGGCCGCATGCTACGCCTGAGGACGGCAAGGCCGGAGCCGTCAGGCACTCGACCCACGCCCCTGCCACCGGCAGGGTGACGCCGAGATGTGCTGAACTCAGCGCCATGGATGGCAGCCGCCCCTTGCGATGCGCGGTCATCGGCGCGGGGATGGCCGGCATTCTGAGCGCCATCAAGCTGACGGAGGCCGGGCTCACCGACTTCACCGTCTACGAGAAGAACGACCGGGTCGGCGGGACCTGGAGCGAGAACACCTATCCGGGCCTCTCGTGCGACGTGCCGTCGCATCTCTACTCCTACTCCTTCGCCCTCACGCCGGAGTGGAGCCATCCGTTCTCCCCCGGCCCCGAGATCCGGGCCTATTTCGAGCGAGTCGCCCGCGAACACGGTGTCCTGCCCCACGTCCGCTTCGGCGACCCGGTCACCCACTGCAGGTTCGCGGACGGTCGCTGGCACCTGACGACCGCTTCCGGGCACGACGACAAAGTCGACGTCGTCATTGCCGCCACCGGGGTTCTCCATCACCCCAGGTATCCGGAGATCACCGGGCTCGACACATTCGAGGGCCCGATGTTCCACAGCTCGCGTTGGGACCACGGGATCCAGCTCGACGAAGCTCGGGTCGGCATCATCGGGACGGGGTCGACCGCGGTGCAGATGGTCTCGGCGCTGGTCGATAGGGTGGCCTGGCTGTCCCTGTTCCAACGCACCGCCCAGTGGATCATGCCGAATGAGAATCCTGCCTATCCGGAGGAGAGACGCGAGGAGCTCCGCATCCATCCCGAGAGGCTGTCGGCGACGCGACAGGAGCTGTCGGACTTGTTCGATCACTTCTCCAACGCCGTCGTGGACGCCGAGTCGGCTGAGATCAAGATGATCGAACGGGCTTGCGCGGCGAACCTCGAGGACAACGTGCGCGATCCCGAGCTGCGCGAGCGGCTGCGTCCCGCCTACCGGGCCGCGTGCAAGCGTCTGATCATCTCCCCTGACTTCTATGCCGCTATCCAGAGCCCGAACGCCGAGCTGGTCAGCGAGGCCATCCAACGGGTCGAGCCCGGAGGAGTGCGCACTGTCGACGACTGCCTCCACGAGCTCGACGTCCTGGTCCTGGCCACCGGGTTCAAAGCCGATGCCTTCATGCGGCCGATGGACATCGCCGGGCGCAACGGGGCCACGCTCGAGCACGCCTGGAACCCCCGCCCGGAGGCCTACCTCTCGATCTCGATCCCCGACTTTCCGAACTTCTTCATGGTCAACGGCCCGAACGGCCCCGTCGGGAACTTCTCGCTCATCGAGGTGGCAGAGCTCCAGGTCCGGTACATCCTGCAGCTCATCGAGCGGATCCGAGACGGCGAGTGCACCGAGATTTCCGCCCGGCACCAGGCCCTGGCCGACTTCGAGCGGGCCCGCGAGCAGGCGGCGCAGAACACGATATGGGTGACCGGCTGTCGCAGTTGGTATCTCGACGACCGCGGGCTCCCGGCCGTGTGGCCATGGTCGTTCGTGCGGTTCCGCCAAGTGATGACAGCACCCGACCCCGGCGCGTTCGATTACGCGTAGGGGACCCGGACCGAGCGTCCACCCGATCCCGATGGCGTGCGCCGCCGTTCAGGCGGGGATGTAGTCGAAGGTGTCCGGATCGGGCCCGATGCGCTGGTCGCGGTTCAGTGAGGTGACACCGGCCATGTCGTCGGCACCCAGCACGAAGTCGAAGATCTCGAAGTTCTCACGCATCCGGGAGGGTGTCACCGATTTGGGGAAGACGATGTCGCCCCGCTGGAGGTGCCATCGGAGCACGACTTGGGCCGGCGTCCGGCCCACCTTGGCGGCGACGGCGCCGATGGTCGGATCATCGAGGACCAGGCCCTGGGCGATGGGCGACCAGGCCTCGGTGGCGATCTGTCGGGCTGCGCCGTAGGCGCGGACCCGCTCCTGGGTGAGGAAGGGATGGACCTCGATCTGGTTGACGGCGGGAACCACCCCGGTCTCTTCCCGGAGACGATCGAGGTGGTGCGGCTGGAAGTTCGAGACGCCGATGGATCGCGCCCGACCCTCCCGCTGGAATTCGATGAGGCAATTCCACGTGGACACGTAGTCGCCGTCGTACAGGGTCGGCAGTGGCCAGTGGATCAGGAAGAGGTCGACGTAGTCGAAGGCGAGGGCGGCGAGCGTCCGGTCGAAAGCCCTGCGGGCATCGTCGGGCCGGTGGAAGCCGTTGTTCAGCTTGCTGGTCACGAACACGTCCGATCGGCTGCAGCCGCTGCGGGCCACGGCCTGGCCCACCTCCTTCTCGTTGCCGTACATCTCGGCGGTGTCGATGTGCCGGTAGCCGATCTCGAGGGCCTCGAGTGTGGCGGCGACCGTTCCCCGGGGTGCGATCTGGAACACTCCGAATCCGAGCTGTGGGATCGGATGACCGTCATTGAGGGTCACCGCCGGAGGCGTGCCGGCCGCCAGTTCGCTGTCTCCCACGCCTGCCTCTTCTCTGCGTTCCTGGTCCTGATCCCCTGCGGCGCCAAACCCTACCGGGTCACATGGCCCGCGACCCGATGACCGGTGACCGCACGCACGACCCCACCCGCTCGAACCGGATGGAGGCCCGTGCCGGCCCTCCGCCATCGGGCAGACTGACCGGGTGACCGGACCCGAAGGCAGGGACGACAGGACCCAGCGGGAGCGGATGCTGGCCGGTGACCGCTACGTCGCCAACGACCCCGAGCTCGTGGCCGGGCACCTGCGTGCCATGGAGCTGCTCGACGTATACAACCACAGCCAGGCCATGGCGCCCGCCGAACGGGCACGGGTCCTGGGCGAGCTGCTGGGGGCCATCGGGGCCGGAACCGACCTCCGGCCGCCGCTCTACTGTGACTACGGCTACAACCTCCGGGTCGGGTCCGGGACCTTTGCCAATTTCGGCCTCGTGGCCCTGGACGTCGCCCCCATCGTGATCGGCGACGACGTCCAGATGGGTCCCAACGTCCAACTCCTGACGCCGACCCACCCGCTCGACGCCGGGGACCGCAGGGCCAAGTGGGAGTCCGGTCGGCCGATCAGCATCGGCGACAACGCCTGGCTGGGCGGCGGCGCCATCGTCCTCGCCGGGGTGACCATCGGTGAGGATGCGGTGATCGGGGCAGGAGCCGTGGTCACCAGGGACATCCCCCCGAACGTGGTCGCCGTCGGCAATCCCGCCCGGGTGATCCGCCGTCTTGGAGCTGACCCCTGAGGCTGTCTCGACAGCCGCGGGACCAGCCCGGGCGGGCCCGACATGAAGGCTGGCAGGCGATCGGGCCCGCGGACTCCAGGTGGCCCCGGTCGGTTATCCTCATCCTGTCTTTCAGGAAGAGCCCGCATCACCCATCGCAGGGTCGATGGCGGCGCGGCGCAGGGAGCCCATTGAACGACCACATCCACTCCCCGGCCAGCCTGACCCTGGCCCGCCCGTCGGCTGCCTGGCCGCGGGAAGGGACCGGAGGGACACCCCGGAACGGAGCGAACCGCAGGACCGTCCACGGCAGGGCTGTCGACTCCCGGACTGTCGAATGGTGACCCGCCCGGTGCGACGGGTCGGGCTCCTTCCGGGGATGGCCGTCCTGGGAATGGTCGTCGTCCTGGCCGCAGGGTGCAGCGCCACGACCGGCACCTCGACGGCGGCAACCGTTCCCCTGCCTGCCGGCCGCTATCCGTCGAAGGTGTCGAAGATGGTCTGTGTCAGCGAGGCCGCCCACGAAGTCGGCCTCGCCCTCGGCGAGAAGGCGACCGTCACCACGCCGACGTGGGCGGACCACCTCTACAGCTGTCGCTACGACTACCCGAGCGCGTCGCTGACCCTGTCGGTGAAGGAGCTGTCCAGCCCAGCGGAGACCACCGCCTACTTCAACTCCCTCGGCAGCCAGCTCGGGGTGGCACGATCGCTCCCCAACCTGGGCCAGGGCGCCTTCCAGACGACCGACGGCTCCGTCGTCGTCCGCAAGGACTACAAGGTGCTGCTGGTGGACCCGACCGGCCTGCCCCCGCAGTTCGGGAACCCTCCGACCCATCCCGGCGACATCGCCGTGACCGTGGCCATCGTCATCCTGGGCTGCTGGTCCGGCGACTGACACCCGGGCACCGACTCGGGCGACTCACACCCGTCCGGCGGCACTCCTCACCGGACTCCCGGAACTCGGCTTACCCGCCACCCGTGGCGTCGAGATGCTCGGCCACCGCCGTCTCGATGCACGCGCAGACGTCCGAGAGGGCACGCTCCTCACCGAAGCGCCCGCTCAGGGACACCACCCGGGCGCCGAGCGCCTCCACCGCCTCTGACGCCTCCAGTGAGGCCCGACCGGCAATCACCAGGGACGCCGCGCCCGAGGCCGACGCCTCCCGGACCACCGAGCCCACCACCTTGCCGGAGAGCGATGTGGCATCGAGGGCTCCCTCTCCGGTGACCACCAGCGAACTCCGGGCCACTGCGTCGTGGAATCCGACCAACTCGGCGACCACCTCGAAACCCGATCGCAGGCGTCCTCCGAGGACGACCAGTGCACCGCCGAGCCCGCCGGCCGCACCTGAGCCCGGCACCGTGCGCACGTCGACGCCGTACTCGGCCTCGTACCGCTCGGCCAATCGCCGCAGGCGCCCCTCGAGCTCGACCACCTGGCTCTCGTCGGCGCCCTTCTGGCGGGAGAACCCCTCGGCGGCGTCCACGAACCCTACGGTGACATCGCATGCACCCACCACCTCGGTGTCGCCGAGTCCGCCTTGCCCCTCGATCCACCGCAGCGCCCCGAGCCCACCGTCGGTGGTGGCCGACCCGCCGAGCCCGACCACGATGGTCCGCGCCTGCCCATGGCTCCCGATCGGCCGGGTGACGGACCGCGCCGCACCGGGTCCGGCGGTGGCGACTGCGGGGCGGGCCAGGGCCCGGGCGGCGGCCACCATCAACTGGCCGGTCCCCCTGGTCGTGGCGGCCAGGGCGTCATTGCCCGCGGACCCGCCGGCCAGGGCGAGGCCCGACGCCCGGGCCATCTCGAGGACCGCCAGATTCCCGAGGCGGAGATAGGACGCCTCCACCGGTGACCCCAGGGGCCCGGTCACCCCGACGCGCTCCCGCCCACCGCCCAGCGCTGCGAGTACCTCGATGAAGCCTTCCCCCCCATCCGACAGGGGCATCTGCCGTGCCCGCCGTCCGCGGGACGAGGCGGCCCGGGCGATCGCCTCGGACGCCTGGTGGGCGGTCGCCGTGCCCCTGAATTTGTCCGGCGCCGCCAGGATCACCGGCACCGACGCCGTTCGCCCGGAGGCCGTGGGCGCCGACCGCGGCGGGGCGGACACCGCCCATACCCGCGCAGCTCTGGCATGCCGTCTCCCGTCGATCGTGGCCGCATCAGCGTATGCCGCCCGGTACGGGCGCGCCGGGTCCCAGGACCCGTCGGGAGCGGGCCCGGCGAACGGCACTTTCGCAAGCCGGCGGCTAATCTCCTGGCGGTGGGGCATCCTCGCAGCGAGCACACCGGCACCGCCGTGGCCCACGAGGGGCCTTCCGAGGGTACGGGCGCGCCCTCCATCGACGGGCCAACTCCGGATCCGGCAACCGGGGAGCCGGCCAGCGGCGGCCGTGGGCCCGGCCGTCAGCCCCCTCTTTCCGCCACTGACCGCGCCGAGGCCTTGGCCACGGGACGGGCGCCCGTCGACCGGGCCGCCGCGCTACGGGCCGGCTCCGTGCCCGTCCCCCGCCGGTTCGTGCAATGGGTCATCGTTGGCTTCGCCGTCCTCGGGTTGGGGGGAGTGGTCGCCCAGCACTTCGTCGGCAACGCCGGGGTGGGAGCGCCGACCACCACGTCGACCCTGGCCGGTACCGGAGCCGCCGCCCCGCCGGCTGCTGCCCCGCCGGCTGCTGCCCCGCCTTCGCCCGCCCCGCCCGGGTCCCCACCCATCACCTCCTCCGTGAACGCGTTCATCGGACTGGCCCGACTCCCCGGCAACCCGGCGCCGGCGCTGGCCCTGCACGATCAGAGCGGAGCGCCCTGGACCTTGGCCGGTGCCCGTGGGAAGGTCGTCGTCCTGACCTTCTTCAACTCGGAGTGCAACGACATCTGCCCCGTCCTGGCCAGCGAGATCGAGCAGGCCGACGGCATGCTCGGCGCCAGGGCCACGGGCGTCGAGTTCGTGGTCGTGAACTCCGACCCCCGCTCCACCTCCCCCGCGCCGGTTCCGCCCGCCCTGCAGCAGACCGGGCTCTTGAGCCAGGCCCACGTCGTCTTCCTCGACGGGACGCTCACCGACCTCGACCGCATCTGGACCAGCTATGGGGTCACCGTGGCGGTCCAGCGGTCGACCCAGGTGGTCACCCACACCGATGTCATGGACTTCATCGGTCCGAGCGGATCGATGGAGCTGCGCGCCACTCCGTTCGCCGACGAGGACGGGCTCGGCGTCTACAGCCTGGCCCCGGACAGTATCCACCGGTTCGCCGAGGGACTCGCCGGCTCCGCCGCCGGTCTGCTCGGGACGGCCTCGTGATCGCGCCCGGGGCGGCCCGATTGATCGGGGCGGAGCGATGATCGGGGAGGAGGGCAACCGCCCGTTCGATCCGTACGACCTCGACGGGGTGGTCGTCCAAGCGCGGGGCCGACCGGTCTGGTACCGGCGGACCTGGGTGCTGACGGCGGTGGCGGTGGCGGTGGTCGTGGCCGCCTCGGTCGTGGTCGACCTGCCGGGGAAGACGACCGCCGCCCAGGACGCCGCCGCCCAGACCAGCCTCATGAACGAGATCAACGGGGACCTGAGCGGCTGTGCCTACGCGGTCCGGGAGACCTTCCTCATCTACCAGGACTCGAAGACGGGCGGCCTCACCGCCTCCGACCGGTCCCGTGTGCCCAAATTGCTCCTGGACGACCAGACCGCCTGCTCGTTCACCAGCAGCTCGATCTACGACCTCTCCAATGTCGAAGTACCGGGATCACCCGGGGGAAAGAGCATCCAGCAGGTGGTCAGCGTGGGCACGCTGTGGGCGACGTCTGACGCGCTCGCCGCCATCGAGGACATCCAGGCTCTGGACGCCGGCCCGTCGAGCGCCTCGAAGATCGCCGACCTCTCCAAGCAGGAGGCGATGCTGGCCAAGGACCGGGCGCTGGCCAACGGTTACGTGGAGACAGCCGACAAGACGCTGGGCGCCAAGCTGCCCATGCCCGCCCTCCCCGACCTCCCCCACCTCGTCGGCACCTGACGCCGACGACAGCGCCCGATGGGGGCGGGGCTGCCGCTACCCGCACGCCCGCCGGACCCGACCTCCGGACCCGACCTCCGGGCCGCTACCCTCGGCCGGACCGCTACTGTCCGGTCTGCCCGTGGTCGAGCGGGCGCTCCCGGGCCCGCACCTGGCGGACCAGTCGATGCATCTCCTCGTCCGGGTCCTCCTCCGATTGCAGCCAGCGGATCAGGTTCCAGAAGATCACGGGTATGAACGCGCATCCGGAGACGAGCCACATGGTCCCAGTGGTCAGCTGCTGGTCGGCTGAGAGGCTCAGTCCTGCCCCGGGGTGGTGGGCGTAGGCGTGGTACCACGAGACATGGGACAGGCCCACCAGATAGGCCAGCACCCAGATGGTCCACATGCACACCGCAGCCAACGCCACCCGGTGGGGCCGTGAGAGCCTCGGGACGAGGGGTGGGGACTCCACCAGCTCGAGCCAGAGCCCGACCCCCACGATCAACAACGTGGCCGCCTCGACGCCCGCCAGCCACGGGTGCCGGGCCAGGGCGTCGACGGAGGGCGGGACCCTCCAGGCCACCACCCCGGCCAAAAAGAGGGCGGCGAAGGCCACGCTCCGGAGGACCTCGGGGTGGTGCCGCCGCCCGAGGGCAAGCCTGTCGATGGGACGCAACGAGCTGGCCGGCGCCGCCATGATGCCCTCGTCGTCGGGGGAACGGGGTGCGGCCAGGCCGACGACGCGCCACGGCATGCCGAGGACGAGGAGCACGGGTACCACCACGGCCAGCAGCGCGAACTGGAGCGCCTCGGCGAATTCGTAGCGGCGGGCCGAGGTAGCCAGGGGCGGGACCAGGCAGGCGACGAGCAGGGCGACGGCCAGGACGCCCAACACGAGCCGGCCCGGCTCGACTGGTGTCGTGGTGGGTGGCTGAGGGGACCGGTGCGACACGGCCCCCGCCCTCATCGGTGTGAGCGGCGCTGGAAGAAGCCCCAGATGCACACCACGAAGAGGGTGCCGAGGGGAATGGCGATGGTGAGTACCTGAGCGCCGATGAAGGTGTCTGTATCCAAGGTCACTGGCCGATCCACCTCACTCTGGCTCCGTGCTCACAACGATACCGGAGGCGCGTGCAAACCATCAATCGTCCCGTCAGATCAGGTAGAAGAGCACCCAGAAGAGGACGCTCACCACGGTCATGAATCCCCAGAAGTACGTGCAGGACTCGACATTGGCCCGGAAGAGCTGGGCGGAGGGGCCCATCGAGGTGGCGGGTGACCCGTCCTCGGCGTCGAGCCGGCGCAGGCGGATGCACATGGCCAGGTTGGTCTCCAGCCAGTACACCCCGCTGATGATCAGGAGGAGGTTCATCACCCCCCAACCGATGAAGCACGATGCGTACCCGCTGGACCCGGGGAAGAAGGGGAGCTTGGTGAATTGCCATATCTGGAGGCCGAAGGCGACCAGGCCGCCGAGGACGGCTGTCCAGCCCGCCACCTCCCAGTCCAGGATCGACCCCGAGCGCAGTCGCCACTGGCCGTAGACGGTGAGCAGCGCGGACGCCGCCACGATGGCGGCGATGGCCCATCCGGTCCCGGTCGGGGCGGTGACTCCGCCGGGCCGCCACAGCTGCCCCGAGTTGTTCGACCGCAGGTAGAAATAGGCGAAGGCCAGGGAGGCGAAGAAGAAGGTGTACATGCCGATCAGCAGGCGCCCTCCCGACCAGTAGGCGCCGACGGCGGCGCGCAGCTCGAACTCCCGCTCCTCGGGGGTCTCGGTGTACAGCGGGGGCTTGTTGGCGATATCGGTCACCGCATGTCTCCACTCATTGGGCCGGAGGTCGGGGGTCGGTGGCGACACCGGCCGCCGAGGAGGCGCCAGCAGCCGCCAGCCCCTGGCCGAGGTCGGCGACGGCGGGCGGGCGCTCCTCGCCGTAGTGATAGGGATCGGTCAGCACCACCGGGATGCGCTCGAAGTTGTAGTACGGGACCGGGGTCGGGGTCTGCCATTCGAGCCCGAGCGAGTCCCAGGGGTTGGCCGGGGCGGGTACCGGCTTGATGAAGATGGACCACACGAAGTTGGCGATGAAGACGAGGAAAGATGCGCCGAGCACGAAGGCGCTCATCGAGGAGAAATCGTTGAGGGCCTGCAGGTTCTGCGCATACTCGAACACCCGGCGGGGCTGGCCGAGTAGGCCGATGAGGAACATCGGGAAGAAGGTCAGGTTGAAGAAGATGAACATCAGCCAGAAGTGGATCTGCCCGAGCTTCTTGTTCATGGTCTTACCAGTCATCTTGGGCAGCCAGAAGTAGAGGCCGGCGAAGAAAGCGAAGATCAGCCCTCCCATGATCGTGTAGTGGAAGTGGGAGAGGACGAAGAAGCCCCCGTGGACGGTGACGTTGACCGGGACGTCGGACAGGAACACCCCGGTGACCCCGCCGATGAGGAAGTTGAAGTACACGGCCAGGACGAACAGCATGGGCACTTCGAATCTGATCTTCGCCCGGTAGAGGGTCCCGAGTCCCACCAGGAAGATGAACCCGGTCGGGATGGAGATGAGCTCGGTGGTCAGCATGAACAGCGGGCGCATGTCGGGGTTGATCCCGCTCTGGAAGAGGTGGTGCTGCCAGACGAAGAAGGACAACAGGGCGACCCCGAGCATCCCGGCGGCGGCCACCTTGTAGCCGAAGAGCGGCTTCCGGGTGAAGACGGGCAGGATCTCGGCGATGATGCCGAAACCGGGCAGGGCCATGATGTACACCTCGGGATGGCCGAAGAACCAGAACAGGTTCTGCCAGAGGAACGAGCTGCCCCCGTGCTCGGTGACGTAGAAGGCGGTCTGGGCGGTGTGGTCGAGGATCCCGAACAGGCCGGCGGCCACCAGGGTCGGGGTGGCCAGCGTGAGCAGGGCGCAGGTGGCCAGGATGCCCCACACGAAGACGGGGACCCGGCTCCAGGTCATGCCCGGCGCCCGGTAGTTGATGATGGTGACTGCCAGGTTGAAGCCGGCCGCCATCATCCCCACCCCGATCACCCCGAAGCCGACCAGGTAGGACATCATCCCGCCCCCCGCCTGGGTCTGCAGCGGCGCATACCCCGTCCAACCGGTGGGGAAGCCGCCGTAGAAGAGGGCGGAGAGGATGACCAGGTAGCCGGCCGTGAAGATCCAGAAGCTGAACGCCTCCACCCGGGGGAAGGCGGTCCGGCGGGAGCCGATCATCAGCGGGACCAGCCAGTTGCCGAGCGGGCCCACTATCACCGAGGTGGCCATCATCATCATGATGGTGCCGTGCTCGCTCACGATGGCGATGTAGGTGCCGGGCCCGAAGACGTGGCTCGAGGGCGACAGCAGTTCGGTGCGGATGGCCATGGCCAGGAGTCCGCCGGTGAAGAAGAAGGCGAGCACGCCGATCACGTACTGCATGCCGACGACCTTGTGGTCGGCGGTGTAGCGCAGGTACCTGGTCCAGCTGGTCGACTCGTAGTCGGGACGCGGCTCGAGGCCGACCATCTTGGCCAGCGGGTAGTTGAGCGCCCCGATGCCCAGCAGCCAGCCGAGGACGCCGAGAAGGAGGCCTCCGGTGATCGCCACCGAATTGGTCCCACTGTTGGCCACATTGGTGTACCCGCTGGCCACCACGTTTCCGAGCCAGTGGCCGAGCAGGTACCCGAGCACGGCGCCGATGGCCGCGGTCCCCAGGTGCTGGCTGAACCACCCCGGCCTGGAGGGCAGCCCCTGGAACCCGCCGAGCACGGGGGGGGTCGGGTCGGGATAGACGACTTCGGTGTCTCGTTCGGTCGTCAGGGTCATCGTTCAGCCATCACTGTGTCACCTGGCACTCTGTCACCTAGGACTTCCCGGGGGTGGCCCCGTAGACCTCTGCGTTGCTGTAGGGATCGATATTGTCGGGGTAGTAGCCGCCGTCGGCGCCGTTGGCGTCGGGCACATAGGTGTAGGCGAACGGCGGCAACAGCTTGGTGTTGGCCGCGGTGAAGGTCTCGGTGGCCTTCGCCCAGGCCACGAAGTTGGCCTTGCTCACCACCTTGCCGTAGTTGAACATCGCCCCGTGCCACAGCCCGCACAGCTCGCTGCAGCGGACGGTCACACTGCCCAGCTCTTTGGTGGTGGTGAAGGCCACGTTGTCCTGTTGGGGGTTGGCATCGGCCTTGATGCTCAGCTGATAGGCCCAGAAGCTGTGGATGACGTCCAGCGACGTCACGTGGAAGGCGATCGTGGTGTCATTGGGCAGCACCAGCTGTTGGCTCTCGAAGCCGCCGAACGTCGGGTAGCGGTAGGTGAACTTCCATTGCTGGCCGATCACCTGCACCGGCAGGACGGTGTGGGAGGTGGGTGTCCAGATCGGGTTGGGGCCCTGGCCGCCGCCCGAGCCGGCGTTGGTCACCAGTTCCACCGTGCCGAACACGAACAGCCCGAGCACGATCACCGTGGTGCTGACGATCCAGCCGACCTGCACCCCGAGGTGGCCGCGGGCCTCGGGCCCGGCGATGGGGTCGGCCGCGCCCGAGCGGGACGCCCGCCAGACCACCAGGGAGTAGCCGAGGTAGATCCAGACGGCCAGCAGGACGGGCAGGGCGATCATGAAGAGGATGTTGAAGTCGAATTGATTGGACTCGGCCGCGGAGGTCATCGTCCCCGGCGGCACGTGGGGCCCGACCAGGAAGTAGTAGAGCGGTACGGTCACGGCGGAGAGGACGAACCAGATGGCCACCATCCGCCCCAGGTGGCGGGGCTCCTTGGCCGCCGGCACGTTGAAGGACTTCTCTTCGGGATCCACCTCGGCGTTGGTCACGCTACGACATCCAGGAAGCCACCCATGTAGCCGACGGTGCTCATCGGGCCCCCGTTCCCGAACAGCCACCCGAGGCCGCAGGGAACGAAGCACTGCCAGGGGTATTCACCCGCTCCCGGGGTGAAGAAGGAGGCCTTGATGATGTTGACGATGGAGCTGGGGGCCGAGCAGGGGGCCTGGCTGCAGATGTTCGAAGCGGAGGAGGGGTTGGCGACCAGCGGAACGGAGATCCCCAGTGTGGGGATGGAGAAGGTGTGGCCGACGCCGTTGCCACTGTTGGAGTCGTAGACACTGAACGGCTTCCCGTTGAGTGTGGCGGTGCCGCCGACGGTGCCCACGACCATTCCCCACTGCTGGTTGCGGAGCGGGCTGCCCGAGTCGAACTGCTGGATGGTCAGGTTGATCCGGGTGTGGGCCGGGACCTTCCAGATGGTCGAGTGGATCCACTGCCCGCTCGGGTCCTTGATCAGATAGGACACCCAGGTGGGGTGCTCACCGTAGCCGATGGAGCCCACGGTCTGGATGGTCAGGTCCACCGGGGCCCCGGGGGGCTGGGCCGAGGTGAAGTCGACGGTGGGCGGGGTCGGGAGCATGAAGCCCACCACGGCCCAGACGGCCAGGCCGGCGGCGATGACCAACAGCCCGAGCGCCGCTGCGAGCCTTCCCCCGAATGACATTCCGAACTCCTTGCTGAAGGAATCCCGATCACTCCCCGGCGACCGATGCTCCCCTTCATTGCGGTCCGGGCTCTCGCTCCCAATAAGAATTCACGAAGAATCCGGACCTCGCTGGTGACAGTAGGCCCACCTTCGGGGCAGGTCAAGTACCGATTGCCTCGAGCGATTCCGGACCCGTGGTCGGCGGGATCATGACCGGTCGCCGGACCTCGTGGCGGCCGACGCAGACCGGGAAAAGGCCGGTTCGGGGCTGCGGTGCGAGAGCCGTTCGAGCACGTTGGAGATGGAGCCCTCGGAGTCGATGGCGCGCTTCAGCACCACGATGAGGGCCGGCACGGCCCAGAAATCGCCGCACACCCACAAGATGGCTGCACCGATCTGCTGGTCGGCGAACGGGGACAGGGTCACCCCCGGCACATGGGCGTAGACCGTGTACCAACTGGTGGCGCTGAAGATGCTGAGCGACATGGCCAGTACGAACATGACGATGTTGGTCCCGATGATCGCCCCGGCCTGCCAGATCGGGCTGGCCTTCAGCTTGAACGGGTGGGAGGGGATGATCTGGAGCCAGAAGAGCACGCCGGTGACCAGGAAGCTCCCGTGCGCCAGCCAGATGTGCACGGTCTGGTTCTCCTCGGACAGGTCGAAGGGCGCAGGGAGGTGCCAGATGACCATCACCGCGTTGAAGGAGATGAGGGCGAACCAGGGATTGGTGACGAACCGGCCGGCCGCCCGCAGCTGCCGGGACCATGATCCGAGGATCATGAATCGACCTACCCGGCGTCTGGCACCGACCGGCAGGGCGAACAGGAGCGGGACCCACGGGGCTCCCGCCACGATCAGGATCGGGGCGTAGAAGGCGATGAGCAGGTGCTCGATCATGTGTACGAAGAAGTAGTCGCTGGCCCAGTAGTCGATGGGCGATTCGACCGAGACCAACAGGACGCCGAGGCCGGCGTAGAAGGCGAGCGAGCGCAGCCGGCGGCGGCGGGTGTGGGCGGGGAGCGAGCGTCGGCGAAGGCGGGAGAGGCCGATCTCGTGGACGGCCACGATGGCGGTGACGACGAGCAGAAATGGGTCGAACGACCAGTTGCTCGTCACATAGTTCACGGTCGGCCTCCGGTGCTCGCTCGCCGGCGGGGGTGAGGCCAACGGTAGCCCGCGACCGGCGCGCTCACCCCGAGGACCCGTACTGGATGGGAACGTCCACCGACTGGACATGACGCCATCCGGACTCCCCCAGGGCGTCGACGTCGAGCGTGGATTGGCGCACGATGAGCGCGTCGTAGGACGACCCGCCGGGTAGGGCCGCAACCGCCACCGTCCCCGCCGGCAGCGGAGCCAGTTGCAGCCAGGCACCGCCGCCCCCGTCGAGGACCGCCGCCGATCGGGAGGGGCCGAGCTGGGTCACCGCGATCAACGCGCCGGCGGTGGTGACCCCGGTGGACACCAGGGCCCGGCCGGTCCCGGGCACGGGCGGTGACACCGACCAGGTGGCCAGTCCGTCGGTGCTCCGGGCACCGAACAGCCGGCTGGACGGCCCGACGCCGGCCCTGACCAGGGCGGTGGCTCCGTCGGGGGTGGCCGTCAGCCGGATCACCTGTGTCGGCCCGGGGACGGAGGCGGGCAGCGACGGGCCGATCCACTGCCATCCGCCGTTCCGCTCGGTGAAGATGCCGGCGCGCCCGCCGCGGGCACACGCGGCACCGACCACCGGGACCCCGGCCGGAGTGACAGCGACCGCCGAGAGCGCTTGGATCCCGCACCCGGCCAGCGGGCGGTCGGCCGCCAGGGACCGGGTCAGCGCCAGGGCCTTCCAGATCGAGAGGTCCCCGCTGCTGGCCAGGACCTCTCCTCCGGCGCCGCTCCCGATCAGCGCCGCGTACCGGTGGGCGGACGAGATGGCCAGGGAGTCCGGCACCGGCGCCAGCCCCCCGGGCAGCACGCCCGGAACCCAGGTGGCGCCCCCGTCGTCGCTCTGGGCCAGGGGCGAGAAGCGAAGGCCGAGCGCGGGCGCGAATCCGGCGGCCACCGATCCGGACGGGCTCACGGATCCGACGATGCCGCCGTTGCTGGCGACCCCGGGCGGTGTCGCCAGCTCCCATCCGCCGGTGGCGTTGGAGATGGAGAACAGCTGCCAGAAGGTGTTCCGGGGGTCGTCGACGTGCCCCATGGCCAGCGCCACCCATGCGGCCGACGGACCGGCGAAGGCGCTTGCCAGTGGGACGGGCGCCCCGCTGCCGCCGTCGCCCGCGGGGGATGGGTTGGCTGCCGGGGTGGAGCAGGCGGACACCAGGCCCGACAACAGGGCGACGGAGGCGAGCGCGGCCAACGCCCGGAAGGCGCGGCGGGACCCCGGGCGCCCTGGAAGCCCATCGGCGCCGATCACGAGGCGGCGATGAGACGCACTTGGTCGGCGAGCTCGACGGAGAACGAGGATTCGGTGGCGGCGCTGCCACTTCCCGGGTCCGAATTGAGGATCTCCCGGAGACGGCCGTGGCGGTCGATGATGAACACGGTGTCACTGTGGGCGATCATCGCACCGGCCGGAGTCACTTCGGTCTGGACCGAGTAACCGCTCCAGGCCTGGTGCAGGGCGGAGAGCGGGCCGGTCAGGAACCTCCAATTGGCGAGATGGTCGAGCCCCTCCTGGCGATCGAAGGCCGCCGTCAGGGCCGGCGAGTAGTACAGCGGATTGTCGGCGACGGCCACGAGATCGACGTTCTCACCGGCGGTGCCGAGCATCTGGTCCGCCACCCTGAGCTCCTGGGCGATGATCGGGCAGTCCGTGACGCATACGGGGTCCAGAAAGGTGAGCACGACGGTGTGTCCGGCGAAACTCTCCGGCGTGACCTGGCGACCCTGCTGATCGGACAGCGTGAAGCGGGGGGCGGGGTAGTCGACCATGTTCGGCGTCCCGTCGCTGGCCTCGGTCAGGATGGGATCGGCGTTGGGGTTGGTGGCGGCGAGCGCCATCGGGGCCGCGCCCACCAGCACGATCCCGACCGCTCCGATCGAAGCGAGCCAACGCAACAAGTAGGACGGGCTGAGGCGGTCCGGCGCTCTGGCCGGCTCGCCTGCCGGTGGAGCCGGGGCCGCGGCCGTGGGCTGGCCGGCGCGCTCGGGCAGGCGGACGATGGCCAGGTACCCGGTGGTGAACACCGCGATCATGGGGATCATCGAGTTGGGATCGGTGCCCACCCCGCCGAGGAAACCGAGGTCCTGCACGAATATCCAGTCGGCCACGCCGACGACGGCGCCGGCGATCACACCGACCCGCTGCCACTCCCGTCGACCACTCACGAAGCAGAGCCCGATCCCGAAGAGGCTCAGCACCGCGAAGAGGTTGACCCCCCAACCGTGCGCGGCGTCGAAGGACCCGAACCATCGGACCCACGACGAGAGGAAACCGGGTTGGGGAACCTGGGCCATCTGCCTCACCATGGAGGTGAGGGTTCCCACCGGGGCGGCCGGCTGGGGTTGCCCCGACCAGAATCCCCGGCCGGGCCACGCCTGGAGGAGGCCCATGGCGAGGAAGAAGGCGCCCAGGCCCCGGAGGAGGTAGTTCCCGAGCCTGGGTGTCCGCCAGGCGGACTCGGGCAAGACGAGCAGGAGCCCGGCCAATACGTAGAAGAGCACCGCACCCGGGGAACCGAAGAGCCAACTGCTCCCATGGCCGAAGATGCCTCCGAAGGCCTCTCCGAACACCCAGACCACGAGGCCCCAGCCGGCGCTGACCGCACCGGCGGCCCGGGACCAGGATCCCCTGGGGGCGACCAGGAGGAAGGACCCGACGCCGATCTGGATCCATACCGACGCAGCCGCCGCCGGCACCGGGTGGTTCGACCAGGTGGTGACGCCGACACCGACCAGGTGCTGGACCCAGCCGGGCGATGAGCTCGCCGCCGGGGTGAAGACGGTGCCCGGCAGTCCCAGTGGCATCGACCCCTGCATTTGGAGGAGGCCATCGAAGAGCCAGAGGATCCCGAAGGTGATCCTCAGTACCCGACGGGCCACCGGCTCGGCCCAGACTGCACCCATCGGATCCGTCTCGAGATGGCCGGTGGCCACCGACCGCCGATAGCGGATGGTGCGGGCGACGTTCCAGGCCACGACGAGGACGATGGCGAGCAGGGCGATGACCAGGAACTGGTGCATGAGGGCGGTGCGGAACGCGGCACCGATGGTCGGATCATTGGTCTGCAGCCCGTGACCCATTCCCGGCATAGTTTTCCTGTCTTCTTCCGGTCCGACGGCTCCACGAGCATCGGGGTGGCGGGGGTGGGCGTGGCCCCCGGTTCGCCCGGACCGATTGTAGATCGGCCCCACCGACACACCGTTGGCGGCTCCGGCCGGCGTTGGTGCCCCTGCGGCTGCTCAGCGCCTCGACCCGGGCTCCGTCTCGGCCGTCAGGGACCCGTGCTCCGGGTCGGCCGCCATCTCCGCCTCGGTCGCCGCCATCTGCCTCCGATGGTCCTGCCAGGCCTTGAGCATCTGCACGTGCTCGGGCGCCACCGTCGGCCTCCGATCCTTGTGCCTCCCGTGTCGGCTCTGGTGGAGGGTGCTCCACCACATGTAGACGGCGAAGACCGCGAACAGCGGCCACTCGAAGACGTAGGCCCAACTCAACGAGTTGCCACCCAGCGCCCGGCCCAACTCGAAGACGAAGGCCAAACCGCACAGTGCGAGCCCGATGGCCAGGGTCAGGTGCAGCTTGGCCGCGTCCGATCCGGTCAGCCTGGCCCCGGTCCGAACCGCGGCCGCGTCGGCCGCTTCGGGTGGATCCACCCTCGTCACCTTACCGGTGCCCCACCGGGAATTGGCAGGCCCGCGGCCCTCGGAGCACCGGGTCGATCCGCCCTCAGGTCACCGAGAAGCCCTCAGGTCACCGAGAAGGACGTGGCGCTGGTGCCGGTTCCGGCCACGGTCTTGACAGTGATGGGACCGCTGGTAGCGCGAGGGGGTACGGTCGCCACGATCTGGGTGGCCGTGTCCGAGGTGACGACGGCCCGCTTGCCGTTGAAGGCGACCTTGGTGGCCCCGCCCAGGCCGGTGCCGGTCAGGGTCACCGAGGAGCCCCGGGGGCCCGAACCCGGGGACACCGAGGTGATGGCCGGGGGGACGGTTGCACTCTGGACACAACCGCCCCGGCCCCGCTTCGCCCTGTTGGACCACAATCCCTGCACGGCGACGGTTCCGGTGGCCAGGCCCAGGTCGTAGGCCGCGCCCGGATGGGGCGCGGAGATGTAGGCGCAGAGGTCCCCGATCTCCGCGCCCGCGCTGTTCGACCAGCCTCCGGGCGGGCTCGTCTCGGGGAACTGGTCGGTGAGGGTCTCGGCATACTCGTGGCTGGCGGCCTCGGTGGCCCCGTCGAGTACCCCCGGACTGTTGACCGAGCCCGCTCCGCAGGACGCGCCGGCGTCGGGAACGTAGGGCATGTTGGTGAACGCCACGATCGGACCGGCGGCTGCGCCGCCGCCGTCGATGGTGGGGTCATGGGTATCGTCGTGATAGGCGCAGTACCCGTTGGTCGGGTCGCTCCAACCGTCGGCGTTGCTCCCGGTGGGCGAGGCGATGACGTACTGGGTGTTGCGGTTCGACACCTGGTTGGTGTTTCCGAAGTGGCTCGCCGCCGCCGCCGCCTCGGTGGCCAGCTGGTGGCCGGTGGCACCGGCCTGGGCGCCGCTGGTGGCCGACGGGGAACTGTCGTACCAGACACCGGCCAGCACGCCGCCGGTGGGGTAGGGGATGGCCTGGCCGGCTCCCGTGCACGAGGTGGCTCCTACTGCCACTCCGTCGCAGTACTGGGTGACGATGCTGCTCCACTGCTCGCCGCCGGTACCCAGCCCGGCGTACAGGGTCTGCAATGCGTTGGCTTCTCCGGCACCGTCGTGAGAGAAGGTCGCGTGCCCGGCCCCGTTGATGCCCTCGACGCCCCACTGGCTGCCGTAGAACACCAGATAGACCCGGGGCGGACCGGTCGTCACCCCGGCGTGGACCAGGCCTCCGGCGGTGAGCCCTCCGCCGTAGGTGAGGAGCCGACTCGATGCCCTGGCCGCGGGAACGAGGGCGCCGGAGACCACCGGGCTCTCCGGGACGGTGGTCGGGCCCGGGACGACCCGAGCCCCGGCAACGCCCGGGGTCGGGGTCGGGGTCGAAGGCACGATCCGGGGTACCGCCCCGTGACGGTAGTGATGATTGCCACCGGTGGGGTCGGTGAATCTGGTGGGGCCGCTGATCCCGGTGGCATCGGCAGCGCTCAGCCGACCCGGGCCGGTGGCTGCCGCACCGGCGCCCTGAGCCCCCGCCACCGCACCTCCGGCCAGTCCGGCGATCAGAACGGCGGTGCAGGCCATCGGCCCGATGCCCGACGGTCCCCGCCCGGCCCAGCGCGGCCTGATCCCACCGGCTCTGGTCCCAGTGGTGCGTCCGGTCCCGGTCGTGTCTCCCTGGCGCGTCATGGGTGCCTCCGCTGGTCCTGATCGTCGCTCACGCCGCCGTGCGTCGCAGGTGTCGGAACCCCTGATGAACGTGACGTCGCCCCCGGCGAGATCGCTCCCGTCCGGCACTTCCGCTCGCGACACTATCCGAAATCCCCGCGTCCACGACAGGGCCCGGCCGGCTCCGGTGCCTGAGCGGACCCGGTTGGAATGCCGGCGGCGGCCGGTCGAGGGCCGGCCGCTCTACTCGCCGAAAAGCAACCCGTAGTTGGCCCCTCGACGAAGGTGGTGCCCGCCGTCCACGGCGAGGCTCTCGCCGGTGATCCACGCCGACTCCGGGCCGGCCAGGAACCTGACCACCGAGGCGATGTCCTCGACCGTCCCCACACGGCTGATGGGCATCTCGGCCAGATAGTCATCGAGCAGCGGCCCTCCGCCGGTGATCGGGGCCATCAACTCGTCGTCGACGATCCCCGGCCGCACGGTGTTGACCCGGATGCCCGCACGGCCCAGCTCCTCGGCCGCGTACTGACAGAGCATGTCGATCCCCGCCTTGGCCGCCCCGTAGGCCCACAGGTAGCGGTGCGGAAAGTGCCCCGCGCCCGAGGACATCCCGATGATCGAGCCTCCGGCGGGCTCGCCGTCGTCGGCGGCGCGGCCCACCCCGGCAGCCATGAGCGGCGCGGCGTGCTTGATGCAGAGGAAGGTCCCGATGAGATTGAGGTCAACCGTGGCCCGTACCTGGTCGAGGTCGGCCCCGGCGATCGGGCCCATGTGGGCCGCCCCTCCGGCATTGGCGAATAGGATGTCCAACCGGCCCCGCTCCGCTGCCGCCATGTTGATCGCCTCGGCGATCTGGTCCTCGACGGTCACGTCCGCCACCACGTAGGCGGCGGTCCCCCCGGGTGCGCCGGCCGGGCCGGGCGCTGCGGCTGCCGCCTCCAGCGATGCCACCGCGGCCCGGAGTCGCT
>DATBOO010000155.1:0-6551 GCA_036553725.1 Acidimicrobiales bacterium
GAGACGTTTGGGTGGCCCGGCTGTCGGGGGCGGACACCTGCGTCACGCCGGTGTTGTCGGCGGCCGAGCTGGCCGACGACGAGCAGTACGCGGCCCGCCACGCCATCGTGGATGCGATCGCCGATGCGGGGGAGCGGCCCGGTTCCCCGCCGCCGGCCCGCTTCCGGCAGGTGGGTCCGGTGATGGCCGGCATGACGTCGCCGGAGGGCCCGGTCGTGGCCCCCGACCCGCTGCGGACCGATACCGACGAGCTGCTGGCCGGCGCCGGCCTCACCGCCGCGACCATCGCCGGCCTGCGAACCAAGGGGGTGGTGGCATGAGCGCCATCGGAGCCGCCGACATCGGCGGGCTGATCGGGGTCGAACAGTACGAGGAAGCGGGGGAGTTCCCCGTCGAGCAGGGCTATATCTGGACGACGTGCGCGTCGGTGGAGAACGGCAACCCGCTGTTCTGGGACGAGCAGGTGGCCGAGCGGGTGACCGGGGGCCCCATCGCCCCGCCCACCATGGTCTCGGTGTGGTTCCGCCCCCATCACTGGGCCCCGGGCCGCACCACCCAGGGGCTACCCCTCCAGATCCACTTCGACCTGAAGGAGGGCCTCGGACTCCCCGAGGCGGTGATGAGCGACAACACCATCGTCTTCCACGAGCCGGTCCGGCCCGGCGACCGGCTGGTGACCCGCCAGATCCTGCGGTCGGTCAGCGACGAGAAGACCACCAGGCTGGGGACCGGCCGGTTCTGGGTCATCGACGTGGTGTACCGCAACCAACGCGACGACCTGGTGGCGGTCGAGAGCTACACCGGGTTCGGCTATCGCCGCCCGGAGGCGGCGGGCGACCGGGGGTCGGCCTCGTGAGGGCCGCCGCCGAACGCCTGCTGGCCGGTGACGTGGCCGTGGGCGACCAACTACCCGAGCTGTCGTATCCGGTGACCGCCACCACCGTGGTCCTCGGGGCCCTGGCCGCCCGTGACTGGCGGCCCATGCACCACGACAAGGACTTCGCCGTCGAGCGCAACGGCACCCGCGATATCTTCCTCAACACGCCCAACCAGGCCGCCTGGTTCGAGCGGTTCGTGACCGACTGGACGGGCCCCTTCGGGCGCCTGCAGCGGATGACCTTCCGCATGCTCGGGTCGATCTTCCCCGGCGACACCATGGTCTTCCGGGGTGAGGTCACCGATGCCGGCGTGGACGAGACGGGGTGCGCCTGGGCGGCCCTGGACATCGCCGTCTCGGTCGACGGCGATGCCAAGACGACCTGCAAGGCCCGGGTGGCGCTCCCCCTCAGCGGGGACGACAACCCCTGGGACCGCCGGGGAGACCGGTGGCAGCCGTGAGCCATCGACCGGGGTCGACCACCTCACCCTTCATGCCTTCTCTCGCATCGCCAGAACAGGAGACCTGACCATGTTGGACCTCAGATTCAGCCCCGAGCAGGAGATGCTGCGCGAGACGGTGCGAGGCGTGTGCGCCACGACGAGCCCTCTGAGCGTGGTGCGAGAGCTCGAGGACGACCCGGTCGGGTACTCGCCGGAGCTGTGGAAGCAGCTGGCCCATCTCGACCTCATCGGGCTCCAGCTGCCCGAGCGGTACGGCGGGTCGGGCATGACCGCCCTGGAGAGCGCGGTGCTCTACGAGGAGTTCGGACGCTCCCTGGCCCCGTCGCCGCACTTCGTCAGCTCGATCCTGTCGGGCGGTGCGCTGGCCTCGGCCGGGAGCGAGGCCCTGAAGCAGGAGTGGCTGCCCCGGATCGTGAGCGGCGAGGCCGTCCTCACCCCGGCCTGGCTCGAGCCCGAGAACGGCTTCGGGCCGAAGGGCGTCCAGGTCCGCGCCGTGCCCGACGGCGACGGCTTCTCCATCTCGGGGACCAAGCGGCACGTGGGGTTCGCCAAGGCGGCCACCCGGCTGGTGGTGCTGGCCCGCACCGGCGACGCCCCGGGCGACGTCGACCTGTTCGTGGTCGACCCGTCGGCCGAGGGGCTGACCCTCACCCAGCAGATGACCATCGCCTCGGACACCCAGTACCGGGTCGACTGCGACCGGGTCCGGGTCACCCCGGACGACCGCATCGGGGGGCCGGGGAGCGGCTGGTCCACCTGGGAACGGGTCATGCACGACGGGATCATTCTGGCCGCGGCCCAGGCCGTCGGCGGGTCGCAGTACGCCATGGAGATCACCGTGCAGTACGCCAAGGACCGCCAGCAGTTCGACAAGCCGCTTGGTGCCTTTCAGGCGCTGGCCCACTACCTGGCCGACGCCTCGACCACCGTGGACGGCGCCGAGATGCTGGTCCACGAGGCGGCCTGGGCACGATCGGAGGGGCGGAGCGTGGCCAAGCTGGCCCCGATGGCCAAGCTCTTCGCCTGCCAGGTCTTCCGGGACGTGACCGCCACCGCCCAGCAGATCTTCGGGGGCATCGGGTTCACCGTCGAGTTCGACATCCAGCTCTACTTCCGCCGGGCCAAGCAGCTCCAGATCTCATGGTGGGACACCCGCTACCTCGAGGAGCTCGTGGCGGCCGCCGTGCTCGACAACTGACCCGCCCGCCCGCCCCCGACGGGCGAGCCCGCGGTCGGCGGTGATCACGACATGCCCGGGCCGGGGTGCGCTACGGTCGCACACGGGGCACGGTCCGGAGGGTCGGATCACCCGAGCAACAGGGGGAGCAGGCATGGCAACTGACGCTGCATCCGTAGTGACCCCGGGCGGGGAGAGCGGCACCCCTGCCCACGGATCGCTCTTCCGATTCTTGTTCGTCCACGAGATCGACGAGTACCCGGCCAACGGCAAGCGCACCGGATACCTGGCGCTGGCCGTGCTGGCCACCATCGTCCTCTATTACACGTACTACACGCAGACCGGGGTGACCCCCAACATCCTGCAGTACTACCACATGTCCTTCAGCTTCTACGTGTGGATCGTGATCATCTCCAACCTCATCGGTGCATTTGCATCGCTGCCGGCCAGCAAGACCGACAAGCTGGGCCGGTCCAACGTCATCATCTACGGGTTGCTCATCGTCGGACTGCTGGTGGCCATCGCCGTCCCCAACGCCAAGACCGAGTGGCAGTTCGCGGTGGCCATCTGTGCGCTGGGACTGGTCGAAGGGGCGATCCTGGTGGCCACTCCGGCCATGGTGCGTGACTTCAGTCCGCAGCTGGGGCGGGCCTCGGCCATGGGGTTCTGGACGGTCGGCCCGGTGGCCGGCAGCCTGGTCACCAGCATCGTGGCCAGCAATACGCTGGACCACTTCGTCGACTGGCAGAGCCAGTTCATCATCTCGGGGGTGACCTCGCTGGTGGTGTTCGCCATCAGCCTGGTCCTCATGAAGGACCTGTCGTCCAAGCTGCGGGACCAGTTGATGGTCTCGGCCCGGGACCAGGCGCTGGTGGAGGCCAGGGCCCGCGGCATCTCGAACGAGGAGCTGGTGGCCGCCACCACCCACCCGTGGCGCCAGATCCTCAAGTGGGACCTGGCCATCTCGTCGCTCGGGATCGCCGTGTTCCTGCTCATCTACTACGCGGCGGCCGGGTTCTTCACCATCTACTACTCGACCGTCTTCGTGAATTCCGACGGCCTCAACCTCTCGGTGACCCAGGCCAACAGCCTGAACGAATGGTTCTGGGGGGCCGACGCCATCGCCCTCATCGTGTTCGGGGTCCTCTCCGACCGGTTGAAGGTGCGCAAGCCCTTCATGCTGGTCGGGGCCCTGGGTGCCATCGCCACCCTCATCGTCTTCCTGGCCCAGACCAGCCACCCCCACACCGCCCTTTCCCGGCTGGTGGTCATCGAGGTGATACTGGCGGCCTTCCTCTCCCTGACCTACGCGCCGTGGATGGCCGGCTACACCGAGATGGTCGAGGCCAAGAACCCGGCCCTGGTCGGCACCGGGCTGGCCCTGTGGGGATGGATCCTCCGGTTGGTGGTGGGCATCTCGTTCATCTTCCTCCCCGTCGTGATCACCTCGGTCAACCCGGTGGTGGACAACCTCCATCTGGCCCAGCCGCCGACGGCGCCGTTCAATGTCCAGCAGTTCCAGGTCGACCACCCGAAGAACGTGGCCTTTGCCACGGCCAACGCCGCCCAGCTCCAGGTGCTGAACGAGCCTCAGAACGCAGCGGTCGTGAACAAGCTGACCGAGGCGCTGACTCCGGCGAACCTGGCCGAAGCCAAGGCGGTCCTTCCGCCCGCGACCTACACCTTCCTCCTTACCCACTCCACCCAGCTCACGACGCTGATCGTTCCGTACAAGGCCCAGTTCGCCTATCTCTCCACCCACGAGGCTGCGCTCACCCAGTTGAGCAACGGGGTGGCCAAGTCGCCCGAGCAATGGAGGAACTGGTTCTGGGTGTGCGTCGGCGGCATGGTCCTCTTCATTCCGACCATCTGGCTCAATCGGGGCCGGTGGAGCCCGCGCAATGCCCGTCGGGACGACCAGAAGCACAAGGACGACGTGGACGCGGAGCTGCGGGAGCTGGTCGGGGCCAGTGCCATGGCCGGTATGCCGGAGGCGGGGCGCTAAGCCACGGCGCGGCCCTCCCGGGGACGGGGGACGGTGTCGCACCCTCCGCCTACGGTGGTCGGCGTGTTGAGCCCAGGGGAGGGCCGGGCGGGATACCGGGGCGCAGGTCGGGCGGGGTTCGCAGTGGTGGACGTGGAGACCACGGGACTCTCGCCCGAAGAGGAGCGGATCGTCGAGGTCGGCGTGGTCATCCTCGATCCCGCCGGTGTCGAGCTCGGTTCCTTCTGCACGCTGGTCGACCCCGGCCGCCACCCCGGTCCGACCCACGTCCACGGGATCTCGGGGGAGATGCTCGACGGGGCGCCGACGTTCACCTCGATCCAGCCGTTCCTGGCCCACCAGCTGTCCGGTCGGGTGGTGGTGGGGCACAACGTCGACGCCTTCGACCTCGCCTTCCTCCGAGCCGAGTGCCGGCGAGCCGGCGGGGAGGGCCTGGTCCCGGGCGACGTCCCGACCGTGGACACCTGGCAGCTGGCCCAGCGTCACCTCGGATCGGCGTGCCGGGCCGGACTGGCCGAGTGCTGCGGGCACTTCGGGCTGCGGTGGGACGACCATCATCACGCCCTGGGCGACGCCCGGGTCACCGCTGCCCTGCTGGCCTCGTTGCGGGCACAGCTCGGCGACGACGCCCTCCGGATGTCCTCCGTGCTCGACCAGGCCCGGGACTCGGTGTGGCCCGGCGGCTCCGAGGTGCGACCCGGGGTCCGGGTCCGTGCCGACGCCCCCGGCCCGAGGCGGTGGCCGAACCGATGGCGACGGCGGCTCAGTCGGCGGGGCCGCCGCTGACCGAGGGCACCGCCTCGATCGAGGGGATGCCGGGCATCAGCCCGGATCCCACCACGGCCCGGTCCCGGGCACCGCCCAGCATCTCTTCGTCCTGGCCCACCTCGGTGGTCCCGGCCACGAGGGGCGAGCGGGCCAGCACCACGACGCCGACCACCAGCACCACCAGCGACCCCACCGACAGCGAGATCCACAGGGGCCCGGTCCGGAGCCGATCGGCGAACAGGGTGATCCCGAGCAGGATGCTCACGAGCGGGTTGAGGGTGACCAGCGTTGTCCGGGAGGCGGTGATCGGCCCGGCATGGAGGGCGTTCTGCAACAGGAACAACGTTCCGATCCCGGTGACCCCGAGCAGGTAGGGCTGGGCGTGGGTGAAGACGTGCCCCCACCCCTCGGTGATGTAGGTGGTGGTGGACTTGGTCAGCGCCGCCGTGAACGCCGCGCAGACAGCCGTGGCCGCCCCGAAGGACGCCGCCCGCCACCAACGGGGTCCGCGCAGGGCAGCGGCGATGCAACCTCCGGCCGAGAGGAAGAGCACCACGTAGGCCACCAGCCATTCGTGGCTGGTCGGGACCCCGTGGCCGCCCTTCGGCGACGCGGCGAGGAAGAACCCGCCCAGGCCCACCACGATGGTCAGCGAGCCCAGCCACTCCCGCCAGCCCAGGCGGTAGCGGAACCAGGCGGCGAGGATGAGCAGCAGAAAGAGGAGCTCGGTGGTGAGGATGGGCTGGACGATGCTGAGCTCGCCGAACCGCAGGGCGGTGGCGATCACCGCGAACTGGCCCAGGCTCAGGGCGAACCCGATCAGCCACACCCCCCGGCGGAAGGCATGGGTCATGAGGCTCAGCCTGAGCGTGGTCGACTCCGGTGCCGTCTCGACTCCCAGCCGCTGGAGGACCGACACCAGGGCGTTGATGAAGGCGGCGAGCGCCGCCAGAAGATAGGCCACGGCCCTTGTTGTACTCGCAAATCAGGCGGCGCGCCCGCCACCGGGCTCGGGTGAGGGCTCCGAACCCCGGCCGGGCCAGGACCGTGGGCTGCCGCAGATCGGCCGCAGCCACACCCGGTCAGCAGGTGTCGATGTCGTCGAAGGCATCGACGGGACCCGGCATGTGCAGGCCGAGGGCGTAGCCCTCCAGAAAGACCTCCGCCTCCCGCTGTCGGGGAAAGCGGTGCTCGAGCTCCCGGAAGCGCGGTGAGTGGTTGGGCTCGAACAGGTGGGCCAGCTCGTGGTGGATCACCGCG
>DATBOO010000156.1:0-14797 GCA_036553725.1 Acidimicrobiales bacterium
CAGGATCCGTTGGACTTCCTGCTTGCCACCGGTCAGGTTGTTCGAAAAAGCGCTGCCGGCCAACTGGGCGAAGACGTTGCTGGCGACCAGAGCGACTAGCCAGAGGATCAGCACCCACCACCGATGGTCATGGCACCATCCAGCGATTCGAGCCAGCGCGCTCTGTTGCGCAGGTCTTGACTTTGGTCGAGTCGGGCTGGGTATCTGATCGAGCGTCGCTGAGGTTGCGGTCATTTCGATCCTCCAATGTCGGAAAAGAAAACTGGGCCTGACGCCCGACGATCTGGTTTCATCGCTATCCCCACCGCCGGGCCATTGGACTGCACCAAGCTCACCATCGGCTGAGCGGATCTTGCCGGTGAACATGAGCGCGGGACATCGTGAGTAATTTCATGGGACGCGGATCGACATTCAAACAGTAGCCCTCGAGGATCAACCCCTCCGCCGGGGCTTGCGTGGCGGACAACGTTCACCTGGCTCGGGCTCGGGTTCCCACGTTTCGACCACCGAGAATGTGCCGCCGGTCGGTTCGACAGCCGCGCCCCGTTGAGGACACAGCCATCCGGGGCCACCGGCCGGCCTGGCGCGGAAACGAGGGTCAGGCGACCATTCCCCGGAGTCGACGGGCTCTGGCGCTGACCTCCGCGCAGGCCCGCTCGGCGTCGACGGTGAGGCATCGGCGGTCTTCCACCACCTGCCGGCCCGCCACCCAGACGTCGGTCACCAGTCGGCTGGACCCGGACCACACCAGGTGCTCGATCAGCTGCTGGTCATCGAGCAGCGGCACGAACGCCGGGCCCACGAGGTCGACCGCCATCATGTCGGCTTGGGCGCCGGGGGCCAGGACCCCGAGATCAGGCCGGCCGAGCGCCAGGCCCGCCCCCCGGGTGGCCAGATCCAGTGCAGCCGACGCCGGCAGGGCGGCTGCGTCCTGCTGTCGGATACGGGCCAGCATGGCGGCCAGGCGGATCTCCTCCCACAGGTCGAGGTCGTTGTTCGAGGCCGGACCGTCGGTTCCCAAGCCGACCCGGATGCCCATGGTCAGGAGCTCGACCAGGGGGGCGACTCCCGAGGCCAGCTTGGCGTTGCTCTGCGGGCAGTGGACCACGGCCACGTCGTGGTCCCGACAGATGGCCATGTCCTCGGGAGAGAGCCAGATGCCGTGGGCGGCCAGCACCCGCCCGTCGAGGACACCGGCCTTCTCCAGCACCGCCGGTGCCGAGGCCCCGTGCTCGGAGGCGAAGCGGACGCCCTCCGCCTCGGTCTCGGCCAGGTGGATATGGAACAGTGCGTCGATCGGTCGGGCGGCGGCGGCGATGTCGGCCAGCACCGGAATCGGCACGGTGTAGGCCGCGTGGGGCGCGAAGCCGACCTCGATCCTTCCCTCCTCGCCGTGGCGTCGCCCGTGGAAGTCGACGATCTCGGCGATGCGCTCCGCCCACCACTCGTCGCCGGATCCCCCGCCCGGTAGCTGCAGGACCCCCGGCGTCACCACCGCCCGCGAGCCGGCGGCCACCACCGCGTCAGTCAGAGCGTCCTCGTGAAAGTAGGCCTCGCAGGTGGTGGTCACGCCGAAACACAGCAGCTCGGCGGCCGCCAGCGTCATCCCCCAGTACACATCCTCCTCGGTCAGGTGGGCTTCCTGGGGCCAGAGCACCTCGTTGAGCCAGCGGTCGAGTGGGAGGTTGTCGCCCGACCCCCGGAACAGGGTCATCGGTGAGTGGCAGTGCGCGTTGACCAGGCCCGGCAGGAGTGCGCCACTCACCCGTACCTCCCGCGCCACAGGGTGCCCTCGGTTGTCCGAGCCGGCCGGACCGACGTGGGTGATCGCTGACCCCGACACCTCGACCACACCGGGCCGGAAGACCTGGGTTCCGCCGTCACACGGAACCACCGCATCCGCCAGGTAGCGCACGGTCTCGCGTGTCGCAGACAGCACGGGCGGGGCGGTCCCGGGCGGGCCGACCTTGTCAGTCACCGGGTCGGGGCCGCCGGTCGTCCGCCGCCACGGGCCGACTCCTCGGCTTCGATGACGGCGAGCTCCTCGATGCGGGCCACGTGCCGTCCTCCATCGAAGGGAGTGGCCAGGAACACGTCGACGATGTCGAAGGCCAGCTCGGTTGCGACCACCCGCGCCCCGAACGAGAGGACGTTGGCGTCGTTGTGGCGTCGGGCCAGGCGCGAGGTGTATTCGTCGTGGCACAGGGCCGCACGCGCCCCGTGCACCTTGTTGGCCGCGATGGCCTCGCCCTGGCCGCTGCCGCCGATGACGATACCGAGGTCACCGTCACCCCGGACCACCCGCCGGGCCACGTCGGCACAGATGGGCGGATAGTCGACCGGTTCCTCCGAGTAGGTTCCGATGTCCTCCACCTGGTGGCCCCCGTCCTCGAGGTGCCGGACCACCGCGCCCTTCAAGACGTATCCCGCGTGGTCGGAGCCGATCACCAGGCGCATCAGGTCGTGCTCCTCGCCGTCGACGTCTGTATCACCGATGTTCCCATCTGATGCGCTTGGCGCGGTCGGCCCGCACGTAGCCGGACTCCACGAACCAACGTGTGGCGCGCTCGAGCGCCTCCTTGGGCGGCCGGACCAACTGGGGGTTCATGAACCGGGAGTGGAGTTCGAAGCTCTCACCCTGGTGTTCCGCCAACAGGGTGGCGAGGTCGAACGGCACGGTCACTCTCCGGTCGGTCGGCGCGGGTGCAATCAGCGTAGTGCGTAGGTGCCGGACCGGCCCCCGCCCGGGACCGTACGGGGCCGAGCCGGCCGGCGCCGTCGACTCCCGGTACCGCCCCCGAGGGCGTTGCTACGATCGGGTCGTCTGCTCGCCGGCCGGGTTTCGGCACCTGACGGTGAGCCGCCACTACGTGCCGTCCGACGATGGCGGCACAGGGGAGGTAGACAACATGCGCACCGGAACGCAGCCCATCAGGGCCTCTGCGCGGCGGGCCCGTTCCCACACCGGGGCCGTCGTGGTCGCGCTCGTCGTGGGGGCGCTGACCGTCAGCACCGTCGGCACACCGGTGTCCGCTGGGTCAGCCGCCGGTCCGGCCACACCGGTCTCGGCCCTCACCCCGGCCAGCGCGTCAGCCACCACCGGTACCCCGGTAGCCCCGTCGGCCGCGTCCACCCCTCCTCAAGCGGGAGTCGACGCCGCGCCGACCGGCTGTGACCCGATCGACCCGACCCAGTGCCTGCTCCCCTATCCCGACAACTTCTTCACGGTCCGCGACCGGTCCACACCGACGGGCCGCCGGGTCGACTTCCCCCTGGCGGCGATGCCCCAGAATGCGAGCGGGGTCCCGATCGATCCGACCGCCTTCAACCGGAACGACGGCTTCAGCCCGGGCACACCGGTGCTGCTCCACGTCAACGGGATCGACCTCGCCCGCAGCAAGGTCGCACCGATCACCGACATCGGTGCCTCGCTCGACGCGCCGGCGCCGATCGTGATCATCGATGCCCGCACCGGGAAGCGGGTCCCCTATTGGGCGGAGCTCGACGCCAACGACCCGAACCCGGCCGAGCAGGCCCTGATCATCCACGCCGGGGTCGACTACCTGGACGGCCACCGGTACATCGTGGCGCTGCGCAACCTGGTGGACGGCAGCGGCCAGGCCATCCCGCCCAACGCCGTGTTCCAGGCCTACCGGGACGGCACCCCCCTCGCCACCAAGGCGGAGCAGCGCCGCCAGCCGCACATGGATCGGATCCTCAACTCCCTGCAGTCGGCCGGGATCGATCGCCACAGCCTGTATCTGGCCTGGGACTTCACCGTGGCCAGCCAGCAGAGCCTGACCGGGCCGATGCTGCACATCCGCGACGACGCCTTCCACCAGCTGGGCAACGGCGCCCCGGCATTCTCAGTGGCCAGCGTGACCAACTTCACCACCGCGGAGGACCCGCTCATCGCCCGGCACGTGGCCGGGACCTTCTCCGTCCCCAGCTACCTCGACCAGCCGGGCGGGCCCCCGGGGTCGCAGTTCAACCTGGGCCCCGACGGGCTGCCGGCCCAGATGCCGGGCAACGTCCAGACCGCCAACTTCGAATGCAACATTCCCCGATCGGTGGTGTCTGACGGGTCCTCCTCCACCGCCACCGTCTACCCCGGGCATGCCATGCTCTACGGCCACGGCCTCCTCGGCAGCGCCGACGAGGTCAACGACTCGGTGATCGAGAGCATGGCCGGGGTGGGCAATTTCGTCGTGTGCGGCACCGACTGGCTGGGACTGGCCAGCCAGGACGTCGGCACCGATGCCGGGATCCTCACCGACCTCTCCCACTTCCCGATCCTGCCCGACCGCGGCCAGCAGGGAATGCTGGACTTCCTGTTCCTGGGCCGGTTGATGACCAGCGCGGCCGGCTTCGTCTCCAGTCCCGCCTTTCAGGCCGGCTCGGCCCACCCGACCATCGACACCTCGGGCGGCCTCTCCTACTACGGGAACAGCCAAGGTGGCATCCAGGGGGGAGCCCTCACCGCCGTGTCCCAGGAGTTCACCCGTTCCGTCCTGGGCGTGCCCGGCATGGACTACTCGCTGTTGCTCAACCGGAGCGTCGACTTCGATCCATTCGAGGCCGTCCTCAACTCGAGCTATCCGGACAAGCTCGTCCAGCAGATCGGCCTCGGTCTGATCCAGATGCTGTGGGACCGCTCCGAGGCCGACGGCTATGCCCAGTTCATGACCGACAACCCGCTCCCGGGCACCCCGGCCCACCAGGTGCTGTTGGAGGAGGCGTTCGGCGACCACCAGGTGGCCAATATCGCCACCGAGACCGAGGCCCGGACCATCGGCGCCGCCATCCACCAGCCTGCGCTGGCCCCGGGCCGGTCGCCTGACGTCGTGCCCTTCTACGGGATCCAGCCACTATCGGGCCCGATCTCCCAGGGTTCGGCGCTGTTCGTCTGGGACAGCGGCACGCCGGCCCCACCCCTGACCAATACGCCCAACCGGGCGGGGGCGGATCCACACGGTGTCCCCCGGGCGCAGCCGGATGCCCAGTTGCAGGGCACCACCTTCCTGTTGCAGGGGGTGGTCACCGACCCGTGCGGCGCCAGCGCCTGTACGGCAGTCCCGTCCGGGGGTTAGGTGCTGCCGATCCTTGTCGGATCGAGGGAAGGTCAGGTCTCGGTCGGCGGCCAGCCAGTTCGATACCCTGCTCAGATGTCGAACTTCACCACGCCACGGACGTTGGAGCCCGCGGCCAGGTCGTCGTAGCCGTTCTGGACTTCGTCGAGGGTGTACTCCTGGGTGATCAGGCCGTCCACCTCGAGGAGGCCGGCCTGGTACAGGCGGAGCAGGTTGGGGATCTGGACCCGCGGGGAGCACGAGCCGAAGACGGTCCCGAGCAGCGCCTGGTTGAACATGGCCAGGTTGAACAGGTTGAGGGTGACCTGGTCCTGGTTGAACGGGGCGATGGCGGTGGCCACCACCCGGCCGTCCTTGGAGGCCAGCTGCATGGCCGGGCCCACCATGTCCCCGGTGAGCACGCCGGGGGTGAGGATGACGACGTCGGCCATCCGTCCCTCGGTCAACTCGGGGATCAAGAGGTTCGCCTCGAGGATCGAGGCCGCTCCATGGGTGGCGCCGATCTGCTTGGCCTTCTCCACCTTGAAGGGGAGCGGGTCGACGGCGATCACGTAACGGGCCCCGGCGATCTTCGCCCCCTGGACGGCACCCGACCCGACGCCGCCGCATCCCACCACCACCACCGTCTCTCCCGGCTTCACCTTGGCCCGGTCCACGGCCGACCCGAAGCCGGTGGAGATGCCGCAACTGATCAGCGCCGCCGCCCTCAGCGACACGCCCGGGTCGATCTTGACCAGGGACGCCTCGTTGGCCAGCACCGATTCGGAGAAGGTCCCGAGCTGGGTCATCCGGTTCACGTGCTGGCCGTCCAGGCTGTGGCGCCACTGCCCGTCGGACATCATCGGGCCGGCCAGGATGGTCATCCCCAGGTCGCAGAGGTACTGGCGGCCCGAGGCACACCAGAAGCACCGGCCGCACGCCGGGATGAACGAAGAGGCCACATGGTCGCCCACCGCCAGCGACTCCACTCCGGGGCCCACCTCGGCCACGATGCCCGCGCCCTCGTGGCCACCGATCATCGGGAACATCGAGTCGACGCCGAAGACCTGGAGCACCTCGGTCGGGGCGCTCATGTCCCCGGTGCGGAGGTGCTCGTCGGAGTGGCACATGCCCGCATAGGCCATCTGTACCAGCACCTCGTGGGGACCGGGGGCCTCGACGTCGACCTCCTCGACCTTCCAGGGCTCGTTGAGCCCCGAACAGACAGCAGCGCGAATCTTCATTATGGGTGGTCCTCCCCTTGGGACGGCGCCGCGGGCGCCGCATGGCTCTGGCCCCAGCATCGCGCCATCCACGGAGCCGCGTCGAGCCGGGGTCGTGCGGGAACGCCATCGGCCGACCCCCGCAGACCATCCCCTCGAGTCATCCCCGCAGGCTTCCCTCGTCGAACCCGGTAGCCAGCAGTTGCAGGGCCCGGTCGACCTCGCCGGTCAGGTCGTCGGTGTCGTAACGGGCCCAGCAGGTGAAGGCGGCGATGGCCGCGCCGAGGGCAGCGCGGGCCACCGTCTGGGGCGCCAGATCGTCGGCGTCTCCGCCGATCCGGCCGGCCACGAAGCGGGCCACCACGTCGCACCACTCGGCGTAGCGGATGGCGGAGTGGGCCACCAGGGTCGGGACCGAGCTGATCAGACCCATCCGGATGCGCAGCTCGTCGAGCTCGCCGGCGCCGAACCGGTTGGTGGCCACCACCGCTCGGCGGAGCACGTCCATCATCGGCTCGTCAGCCGGCGCCGATCCCAGTTGGTGCTCCAACCGGACGAGCTCGGCATCGAACTCGCCCCACACCACGTCGCGTTTGGAGTCGTAGTAGCGGAAGAAGGTGCGGCGACTCACCCCCACCGCCGCGGCGATCTGGTCGACCGTCGTCTCGTCGTACCCCTGGTGGTTGAAGAGGTCGAGGGCCGCCCGCGCCACCTCCTCGCGGGAGGTGGCTGGGCGTCGCCCACGCGCTGATCCGGGTGCCCCGCCGGGCCCGGTGTGCTCCGAGACGGTCATCTGGCTTCCATTTTGGCATCGAGTGCTATAAATTGGAACCACCATCTCCGCCCGGCCCCGGCCGGCCGATCACCGGGAGGCCGCATGACCGCAACCACCGCTCAGGACACCAGCCCGGACCCCACCCTGACAGTCGCCGCCGGTGTGGAGCCCCGGGTTCCGACGGACGCCGGCGCCGCCCCCCTGGTCGAGGAGGACCTGTTGGTAGAGGACGTCTCCATCGACGGCATGTGCGGCGTCTACTAGGCCGCCGCCGACCTCCGAGCACCGCCAACCGATGCCCCCCGTCCCGCCGCCGACCGGCGGCGCCCCCTTCGACGGCTCCCGTCCCTGGGCACTCCATCCCCAGGTGTCCCTGCGACCCGAGTCCTTCGGGGCGCTGGCCTACCACTTCGGGACCCGCCGTCTCTCCTTCCTGAAGAGCACCAGGCTGCTGGCGGTGGTCGAGTCGCTGGCCGACCAGCCGACCGGGCACGACGCATGCCGGGCCGCCGGGGTCACCGCCGGCGAGCTCGACGCCTACGAGCGGGCCCTGGCCGCCCTGGCCGAGTCGGGGATGATCTGCGAACGGGCGGCATCGTGACGCTGACTGCCGGGGCGCCCGCGGCGGTCAGCCAAGGGCCGGTAGCCGCCCCTGCCCCCGTCGGAAGGCTGGTCGACCAGTTCGAACGCGGCCTCGATGCCCCCATCTGTCTGACCTGGGAGCTGACCTACGCCTGCAATCTGGCCTGTGTCCACTGCCTGTCCAGCTCGGGGCGCCGCGATCCGAACGAGCTGACCACCGACGAGTGCAAGGCGGTGATCGACGAGTTCGAGCGGATGCAGATCTTCTACGTCAACATCGGCGGGGGTGAGCCCACCGTCCGCTCCGACTTCTGGGAGCTGGTGGACTACGCCACCGCCCACCACGTCGGCGTCAAGTTCTCGACGAACGGGTCGCGCATCACCTCCGGGGTGGCCGCTCGCTTGGCGGCCAGCGACTACGTGGACGTGCAGATCTCCCTCGACGGGGCCTCTGCCGCGGTCAACGACGCGGTGCGGGGCAGCGGCTCCTTTGCCACCGCCGTCGCCGCCATGGGCCGCCTGACCGAAGCCGGCTTCTCCGGATTCAAGCTCTCGGTGGTGGTCACCCGCCACAATGTCGCCCAGCTCGACGCGTTGAAAGCGCTCGCCGACCACCACGGCGCCCAGCTCCGCCTCACCCGCCTCCGGCCGTCCGGGCGGGGGGCCGACGTCTGGGGCGAGCTCCATCCCACCGCCGACCAGCAGCGGATCCTCTACGACTGGCTCATGCAGCACGGTGAGGACGTCCTCACCGGTGACTCGTTCTTCCACCTGGCCGGCTACGGCGGGTCGCTCCCGGGGTTGAACCTCTGCGGCGCGGGCCGCGTGGTCTGCCTGGTCGACCCGGTGGGCGATGTGTACGCCTGTCCGTTCGCCATCCACGATGCGTTCCTCGCCGGCAACGTGCGCTCGCCCGGCGGATTCACCCGGGTGTGGCGCCACTCGGACCTGTTCACCGAGCTCCGCCGGCCGCAGAGCGCCGGAGCCTGCGGGTCGTGCGGGCACTATGACGCCTGCCGGGGCGGGTGCATGGCGGCGAAGTTCTTCACCGGGCTCGCCCTCGACGGGCCCGACCCCGAGTGCGTCCTCGGCCATGGAGAGAGCTCGCTGGCGGCGCGAGGGGAGACCGCTCTTCCGAGGCCGTCGCCCGACCACTCGAGCCGGCCCCGCCGGGTGGCCGTGGCCATGCTCCCCCGCCGACCCGGGCGGACGTGCGACGAGAGCCCGCTGGCCGCGTCGCCCCTCGGGCCGCGTCCCCGCTGACCGGTGGCCGGCCTGACCGACCCCGTGGCGGTGGCCGGGCGAACCGCACCCTCGCGGGTGATGTTCGGCCCTCACGAGACCAACCTGGCCGAGCAGCGCCGACTGAGCGGGCGCCATGTCGCCTACTACCGGGCCCGGGCCGCGGGAGGGGCCGGGATCGTGGTCACCGAGACCGCCTCGGTCCATCCCTCGGACTGGCCCTACGAGCGGGCCCCGCTGGCCGAGGCGTGCGGGCCGGGTTGGGCCGGCGTCGCCGATGCCTGCCGGCCCTACGGCTGTCTGGCCATTGCCGGGCTCGGCCACTCCGGGGGACAGGGCTCGAGCGCCAACTCCCAGTCGGTGCTGTGGGCGCCGTCCCCGGTGGCCGACGCCGTCAACCGGGAGATGCCGGTGGAGATGGACCAGGACGACATCGATGCCCTGGTCCGCGGTTTCGCCGGAGCCGCCAGCCTGGCCGTGCGCTCGGGCCTCGACGGGGTGGAGATCGACGCCGGGTACTCCTCCCTGCTCCGCCAGTTCCACTCCGGCCTCACCAACCAACGTCCGGATGCGTACGGGTCGGACCGCCTCCGCCTCACCACCGAGGTACTCGAGGCGGTGCGGGCCGTGGTCGGCCATGAGCGCATCGTGGCCCTCCGCCTCTGTTGCGACGAGCTGGCCCCGTGGGCCGGCGTGACTCCCGAGGAGGCCGCCGACCAGGTCGCCGCCCTCGCCGGCCTGGTCGATGTGGTGGTGGTCGTCCGCGGTGGCCCGTTCTCGGCCTCGGCCTACCGACCCGACGCCCACACGCCGGCCAACTTCAACCTCGACCTTTGCCGCCGGATGCGAGGAGCCGCTGACGGCCGGGCGATGGTGGTGCTGCAGGGCAGCGTGGTCGACCCGGCCACGGCCCAGGGTGCCCTCGACGACGGGGCCTGCGACCTGGTGGAGATGACAAGGGCCCAGATCGCAGAGCCCCGACTGGTCGGCCTGGTCCGTGGCGGCGACGGGTCCCGGGCCCGGCCGTGCATCCTCTGCAACCAGGCCTGTCACGTGCGCGACAATCGCAACCCCATCGTGAGCTGTGTGGGCCAGCCGGCCAGCGGCCACGAGACCGTGGAGGCGAGCACCGACGGGACCGATGACACCGGCCGGGAGGTCCTGGTCGTCGGGGCCGGGGTGGCCGGCCTCGAGTGCGCGCGAGTCCTGGCGGCCCGGGGCCACCGGGTGCGGGTGGTCGAACGATCCGACCGGGCCGGCGGGGTGCTCCGGGCCGCGGCGGTCGGCCCCGGGCGCGGGCGCCTGGCCCTCCTGGCCGAGTGGTTGACCGCCGAATGCCGGGCGGAGGGAGCGACCATCGAGACCGGGGTCGAGATCACGGCGTCCGACCTCGACGCAGCCCGGGCCGCGGGCGTGGAGGTGGTGTTGGCCACCGGGTCGCGCCCGTCACCGCTCGCCTTCCCGGCGGACGGCTCGTGTCCGGTGGTGGACGTCCTGACCCTCCTGACCGGCGGGCCCGGGGTCCTCGGGGACGGCCCGGTCGTCGTCCACGACCCGGTCGGGGGCCCGGTCGGCATCGGGGTAGCCGAATGGCTGGCCAGCTTCGGCCGTACGGTGGCCATCGTCACCCAGGACCAGGTGGCCGGGACCCTGCTGTCGCTGACCGGGGACCTGGCCGACGCCAACACCCGCCTGCAGCGGGCCGGCATCCGGCGCGAGCTGCGGACCCGGCTGCGCGGCATCGAAGGGGGACGGGTCCGGCTCGAAGACGTCTGGACCGGCGAACAGCGGACCGTGGAGTGCGGGGCGGTGGTGGACTGCAGTCACCGTCTCCCCGAAGAGGACCTCTACCTGGCCCGGCCTGGCACCCGGCGCGCCGGGGACTGCGTGGCGCCCCGCACCGTGCTGGAGGCGGTGCTCGAGGGCCGGAGGCAGGCCATGGACGTCGGCGGCGGCCGGAGCCCCAGGGTGCCCGCCGGCGCCGGGGTGGCCCCATGAGTGGCCCGGGTGGCTCCATGGGTGACGGAGCGCTGCGAAGCGCCGGACGGCCCGGGCGGGTGGCCGGCTGCGTAGCCCTGATCACCGGCGCGGCCCGGGGCCAGGGTCGGAGTCATGCCGTGCGGCTGGCCCGCGAGGGAGCCGACATCATCGGCGTCGATCTCTGCGCCGACATCGAAGGTGTCCCCTACCCGCTGGCCACACCGGAGGACCTCGCCGAGACGGCCCGGATGGTGGAGGAGGCCGGCGCCCGGGTCGTGACCGGGCGGGCGGACGTGCGGGATCCGTCGGCCCTGGGCGCGGTGGTCGCCGACGGCGTGGAGCGTCTGGGCCGGCTCGACGTGGTGGTGGCCAACGCCGGTGTCTGCACCATCCAGCGGTGGGACGAGGTCACCCCTGCGGTGTGGGACGCGGTCATCGGCACCAACCTGACCGGCGCCTGGAACACCTGCGTCGCTTCCATCCCCCACCTGCTGGAGGCCGGAGCCGGTTCGATCATCCTGATCAGCTCCACCGCCGGCCTCAAGGGCCAGCCCTTCCTGGCGCCCTACGTGGTGTCCAAGCACGGGATGGTGGGAGTGATGCGGGTGCTGGCCAACGAGCTTGCCGCCCACAGCATCCGGGTCAACTCCATCCACCCCACCGGCGTCGACACGCCCATGCTCGTGGGGCTGGGCGGGTTGACCGAGCGTATCGAAGCGAGCCCGGACACGGGGTCCATCTTCCTCAACTCGCTGCCGGTGGATGTGGTGTCCTCCGAGGACGTCAGCGACGCGCTGGTCTACCTGGCCTCGGCCGAGTCCAGGTATGTGACGGGCCTGACCCTCACGGTCGACGCCGGCGCGTCGGCGCGCTGAGGCGGGAGCAACGATGAGCTCGGGCGCCCGCTACCGCCACCTGTTCTCGCCGCTCCGGCTCGGACCGGTCACCGTGCAGAACCGAATCGTCTTCTCGGCCCACCTCACCAACTACGCCACCGACGGCCTGCCGACCGAGCAGCACGCCGCCTACTATGCAGCCCGGGCGGCGGGTGGGGCCGGGCTGATCATCACCGAGGAGCACTCCACCCATCCGACCGACTGGCCCTACGAGAAGCTCATCCACGGCTTCCGCCCCGAGGTGGTCCCCGGCTACCGGCGGATCACCGACGCCGTGCACGCCCACGACGTTCCCGTCTTCGCCCAGATCAACCACAACGGCGGCCAGGCCTCGAGCATGTACTCGCGTCGACCGGTCTGGGCGCCGAGCCCCGTACCCGATCCGCTGTTCCGCGAGGTGCCGAAGGCCGTCGAGCCCGACGAGATCCGCGAGATCGTGGAGGGGTACGCCACCGTCGCCGGCCACTGCGCCGACGGGGGATTCGACGGGATCGAACTGCAATGCTCCCATTCCTCGATCGTGCGCGGGTTCCTCTCGCCCGCCACCAACAAGCGTGACGACGACTACGGGGGCGCCCTGGCCAACCGGGCCCGGCTGCTGCTCGAGATCGCCGAGGCGGTGCGCGGGACGATCGGGCCCGGCCTCGCCCTCGGGGTGCGGATCTGCGGCGACGAGCTCATCGAGGGCGGTACCGACATCGAGGACGCGGTCGAGGTGGCCCGGCTGGTCGAGGCCACCGGCCTGGTCGATTACATCAACACCTCCATCGGCGTCGCCACCGCCACCCTCTACATGATCGAGGCGAGCATGCAGGTCCCGCCCGGGTACGCCATGTTCATCCCGAGCGCCATCCGGGAGGTGGTCGGCGTCCCGGTGGTCGGAGTGGGGCGGTTCAAGGACCCCCTCCAGGCCGACCGCGCCCTCCAACAGGGGCTCTGCGACCTGGTCGGAGTGGTGCGGGGCCAGATCGCCGATCCCGACTTCGCCGCCAAGGCCCGGTCGGGCCACGCCGCCGACATCCGCACCTGCCTTTCGTGCAACCAGGAGTGCGTCGGCCGCATGGGGCTCAACCGGTGGCTCGGGTGCATCGAGAACCCCCGGACCGGGCGGGAGTCCGCGGCCGTCCCCCTCCCCACCCGGCGCCGGCGGGTGGTGGTGGCCGGCGGGGGCCCGGGCGGGCTCCAGGCCGCGGTCACCGCGGCCGAGAACGGACACCGGGTGACGCTGTTCGAACGCCTCGACCGGCTGGGGGGCCAGGTGCAGGTGGCCGCCACCGTCCCCAGCCGGGCCGAGTTCCTCGACATCACCCGCAACCTCATCGTGGCCGCCCGACGCCAGGGGGTGGAGCTGCGGACCGGCACCGAGGCCACCCCCGAGGCGGTGCGGGCGGAGCATCCCGACGCGGTGATCGTGGCCACCGGTGCCCGACCCGCCCGTCCCTGGTGGGCCGGGGAACATCCCCGGGTCATCGACATCCGTGACGTGCTCGAGGGGAGGGCCCACCCCAACGGACGGGTGGTGGTGGTCGACGAACTCGGGTTCCACCAGGCCACCTCGACGGCGGAGCTGCTGGCCGACCGCGGCTGTGCGGTCGAGATCGTGACCAACGCCATGGTGGTCGGGCAGGACCTCGGCATCACCCTCGACATGGAGACCTGGAATGTCAAGGCCCACGCCAAGTCGATCCGGCAGAGCGTCGACCTGGTCCCGATGGGGGTGCGGGCCACCGACCCCGGCGAGGGAGCCGAGGCGGGTGAAGGCGGCCTGGTCCTCACCCTCCAGCACCATCCGACCGGCACCGACCAGGAGCGGACCTGTGAATGGGTCGTCTGCGCCGTGCACCAGCAGCCCGACGACCTGCTGTGGCGGGCGCTCCGGGATGAGGACTTCGCGGTGCACCGGGTCGGCGACTGCCTGGCGCCCCGCCGGGCCCACGCCGCCGTGGTCGAGGGCCACCGGGTGGCGGTGTCGCTGTGAGCCCGCCCCGACCTGGGCCCACCGGGCCCACCGCCGCCGTGGTGGTGGCCCGGGACGGGCGGCTGCCGATCGGCGCCCACCAGGCCGTGGACGAGGCGCGCGGCCGGGCCGTCGTCGTCGGCTCGGGCGCCGAGGCGGGCGCCGGCGCACTGGTGGGGGCCGACGAGGTGTGGTGGTCCGAGACCGGGCCGGGCCTGCGTCCCGGCGCGCTGGCCACGTGGCTGGCCCCCCGGGTGGAGCACCTGACCATGGTGGTCATGCCGGCGTCGCCCGACGGCCGGGACCTGGCGCCACGGCTGGCGGCCGTGTTGGGCCGGCCGCTGGTGGCCGGGGCGGTGTGCGCCACCTGTCACTCCGCCGGCGGGGGTGCGGGAGGACCGGCGGCCACGCCCTCGGTACGGGCGCTGGTGTCGCGCATCGACGACCGGGTGCTGGTGCCGGTCGAGATCGACGGTCCGGCGGTGGTCACCCTGGCGCCCGGTCTCCCCGGGGCGGCCCGGCCCGGGACCGCCCCCTCCGTCCGGCCCCTGCCGGAGCCGGAGCAGGTCGGGTCGGCGGGTGTCGAGGTCGGTCCCGACCCCGAGCTCATCGCCCTCGTCGAGCCCGACCTGCACACCATGGACCTGTCCGACGCCTCCCGGGTGGTGTCCGGCGGCGCCGGCCTGGCCGCCGGCCTCGACGACCGCCTGGCCGCCGGGACGTTCGCGCTGTTGGGAGAGGTGGCTGCTGCCCTGGGCGGATCGGCCGGGGCCACCCGGGTGGCCACCGACGCCGGCTGGACCGGTTACGAGCGCCAGATCGGGACCACCGGGGTCACCATCGACCCGGACCTCTACCTCGCCTTCGGGGTGTCGGGGGCGGCGCAGCACGTGGGCGGGCTGGGGAACCCCCGGCACATCGTGAGCGTGAACACCGACGGCTCGTGCCCGATGACCGCCATGGCCGACCTCGGGCTGGTGACCGACGCCCGGGCCCTGCTCGTCGAGCTGGCCCGCCGCTTCGGCGTGGAGGTGCCGGACGGACCGGTGCCGGACGGACCGGGGCCGGGCGAC
>DATBOO010000185.1:0-18710 GCA_036553725.1 Acidimicrobiales bacterium
GGCCTGTCGCCTACCTGGCCCAGCCGGCGCTGACACCGCCATGTCTGCCCGGCGCTGACACCGCCATGTCGTCCCGGCGCTGACACGGCCATGTCGTCCCGAGTAGAAAGGCAGGCCGTGAGCGCTCCCATCGGTCCCTACAGCCCCATCGTGCGCGCCGGTCCGTGGCTGATCTGCTCCGGCCAGCTCGGCCTGGCCCCGCCCGACGTTCCGCCGGACAGCCCGCCGACCCTCGTCGAGGGCGGGGTGGTGGCCCAGCTCCGACAGGCACTGGCCAATGCGGCCGGCCTGCTCCGAAGCGAGGGCGCCGATGTCACCGCGGTGGCCAAGACGACGGTGTTCCTCGCGGCCATGGCCGACTACCCCGCGGTGAACGAGGAGTACGCGGCCTTCTTCGGCGACCACCGGCCGGCCCGCTCGGTCGTCGCCGTGGCCGGGCTTCCGATGGGGGCGTCGGTCGAAGTGGAGCTGTGGGCCTACCTCGGTAGCACCTGACGGAGACGCCTCCGCCATGGGACGCCTTGTGCCGCCCGGTCAGGGCACCAAAACGGCGGCCCCGCCCGCGGGCCAAGGATCCCGTACCACGGGCCCGGTCAGGGCGCCCAGGTCGTCTGGCCGAACCGATAGCCGACGGACCGCACCGTCTGGATGAGGTGGGCATGCTCCTCGCCCAACTTGGCCCGGAGCCGGCGCACGTGCACGTCGACGGTGCGGGCCCCTCCGTAGTACTCGTACCCCCACACCCGGCTGAGGAGTGTCTCCCGGGTGAACACCTTGCCCGGCCGTCCGGCCAGAAAACGCAAGAGCTCGTACTCCATGTAGGTGAGGTCCAGCACCCGGCCGGTCACTGCCGCCTGGTAGGTCTCGAGGTTGAGCACGAGGGGGCCGTGTTCGAGGAGATCCGGCCGCAATCCCCGTCCGGTTCTCCAGAACAGGTGGGCCATCCGGGCGGTGAGCTCGTCGGCGTTGACCGGCTCGAGGCAGAGGTCGTCGAACAGGTCCTCGCGGAGCTCGAGCTCGCCGAGCTGGCCGAGGGGGACGACCACCATCACCGGCGCCAGCGGGACCTCGCGCTTGCGCAGGTGCCGGCACAGGGAGAAGGCGCCGATGGGGTCGTCGCCGCTGGAGACGACCGCCCCCGACCAGCCGTCCTCGGGCTCTTCGGACTCGGCGGTCTCGGGCTCGTCGATGCCCCGCCAAGGGTAGCCGGCGCGGTCGAGCACGGCGGTCACCGCCGTCGGCGGCTCGGCGGGGAAGCACAGCAGTGGCTCCATCGTCCTCCCCCTCCTCCTGAGATGCGGCCCGGTCGCCCAGTTCCCGACTACAGCTGCGGGAGGTACTGGTCGAGCTCGAACTGGGTCACATGGGCCTTGTACTCACCCCACTCGGCCCGCTTGTTGCGGATGAACCACTCGAATACATGCTCGCCCAGGGTGGTGGCCAGCAACTCGGAGGACTCCATCAGCCCGAGGGCCTCGCCGAGGCTGCCGGGCAGATGCAGGATGCCCTTGGCGGCCAGCTCCTCGGGACTGAGGGCGAAGAGGTTGGCGTCGGCCTCGGGCGGGAGCCCGTAGCCCTGCTCGATGCCCTGGAGGCCGGCAGCCAGGATCACGGCGAAGGCCAGGTAGGGGTTGCAGGCGCTGTCCGGGGACCGGTACTCGATCCGGGTGGACTCGAACTTGCCCGGCTTCACCACCGGCACCCGCACCAGCGCCGACCGGTTGTTGCGGGCCCACGAGACGTGGATGGGCGCTTCGTAGCCGGAGACCAGCCGCTTGTAGGAGTTCACCCACTGGTTGGTCACGGCGGTGATCTCGGGGGCGTGGCGCAGCAGTCCGGCGATGAACCCCTCGGCCACCTCGGAGAGCCCGCCGGGTCGTCCGGGGTCGACGAAGGCGTTGGCGTCGTCGCGGAAGAGGGACATGTGGGTGTGCATCCCCGAGCCCTGCACGCCGGCGAGGGGCTTGGGCATGAAGCTGGCGAACACACCCTGCTGGCGTGCCATCTCCTTGACCACCAGCCGGACGGTCATGACGGTGTCGGCCATGGTCAGGGCGTCGGTGTAGCGGAGGTCGATCTCGTGCTGGCTGGGCGCATCCTCGTGCTGGGCGTGCTCGACGGGGATGCCCATCTCCTCCAGGGTCAGCACGGTGCGCTGGCGGATGTCGCTGGCCCGGTCGGCCACGGTCAGTTCGAAGTACGACCCGCTGTCCAGTGCCTCGGGGGGGTGGGACGGATCGGCGTCGGCGAAGTAGAAGTACTCGATCTCCGGTGCGGCGTAGAAGGTGAATCCCCGGTCACGGGCCCGGTCGAGGCTGCGGCGCAGCACGTGGCGGGGGTCCCCCTGGAAGGGGGAGCCGTCGAGGTCGACGACATCGCAGAACACCCGGGCCACCTGAGTCTGGGTGTTCTCGCCGTCGAAGCCGGCCTGGCCGTGCCCGTGCCAGGGGAGCAGTTGGAAGGTGTTGGCGTCGGGCCGGGCCAGGACGTCGCTCTCCTGGACCCGGCTGAAGCCGTCGATGGCCGACCCGTCGAAGGTCATTCCCTCGTCGAGGGCATTCTCCAGCTCGGCGGGGGTGATGCTGAACGTCTTCGGAGTGCCGAGCACGTCGGTGAACCACAGTTGGACGAACCTGATGCCGCGTTCCTCGACCGTCCGGAGGACGTATTCCTCTTGGCTCCTCATGGGATCGGGAACCTCCCGACGATTCGGGGCGGCGGTCAGGGGGTGGTCGGAGTCGATGGGAACATTGTCGCAGGCCGGAGCCGGGTCGTCCTACGGGCATCGGCGCACGGCGGGGAGGCCGGCCCCGGGGGAGTCGGGGTCGTTCCGGTCAGCGGCGGCGACCGGCCGCACGATGCCGGCCCCTCTCGGCGGTGTGGGCCCGGGTCCGTGTCCCGGTCAGCCCCCGGCGGCGGCGCCGCAGACGGTCTCGACCATCACCGCCGTCACCTGGTAGGGGTCCATGTTGGCGTTGGGTCGCCGGTCCTCGAGCCAGCCGCGCTTGGCCTTGGCCACCGCCCAGGGGATGCGGATGGAGGCGCCCCGGTCCGAGGTGCCGTAACTGAACTTGGTGAAGTGCTCGGTCTCGTGGGCCCCGGTGAGGCGGGTCTCGATGCCCACGCCGTAAACGGCAATGTGCTCGTCGATCCTCTTGCCGATGGCCTCGCACCCGGCGATGATGGCGTCCCAGCCGCCTTCCTCGCGCATGGCCTTGGTGGAGAAGTTGGTGTGGGCCCCGGCCCCGTTCCAGTCGCCCATGATCGGCTTGGGCTCCAAGGTGGCGAAGACGTCGAAGTCCTCGGCGATCCGGAACAGCAGCCACCGGGCCACCCACAGGTGGTCGGAGATGTCCAGCGGCGAGAGCACGCCCACCTGGAACTCCCACTGGCCCATCATCACCTCGGCGTTGGTGCCCTCGATGCCGAGGCCGGCGTCGATGCACGCCGCCGTGTGCAACTCGACGATCTCGCGTCCGGGCATCTTGTCGCCGCCCACGCCGCAGTAGTAGGGCCCCTGGGGAGCCGGGTAACCGGTGGACGGCCACCCGAGCGGACGGCCGTCCTTGAAGAAGGTGTACTCCTGCTCGACGCCGAACATCGGCTCCTGGTCGGCATACTTCTCGGCCACCTCGCGCAGCGGGGCGCGGGTGTTGGTGGGGTGGGGGCTGAAGTCGGTGAGCTCCACCTCGCACATGACCAGCTTGTCGTCGGGGCCCCGCAGCGGGTCGGGGCAGCTGAACACCGGGCGGAGCACGCAGTCGGAATCGTGGCCCAGGGCCTGGTTGGTGCTGGATCCGTCGAATCCCCAGATGCCCGGCTCCTGCCCGTCTGGGACGATCTTGGTCTTGGACCGCAGGAGCGGCGAAGGCTCGGTCCCGTCGATCCAGATGTACTCAGCTTGGTAAGGCACGTGTTCTCCCTCTGTCGCCCGGTTTTTCTACCACGTCACCGACCCGTTCCATAGTCCCACCACCGAGCAGGGCGGGTGCCACTCGAACGCTCCGGGCCGTGGCACGGGGGTGGGGGTCCGACGGACGCAACCAATATGCCAGGGGGCCGTTTCCCATCCGTTACCCCGATGTGAACGCCGCGTGAACTGGCGGCCCCGGCCCCGGCGGCCCGGGTGAGAGGCGTCGGGACGGCACCGTCGGGCCTGAAAGGCCAGGCAGGGTCACCGGTAGGCTGACCGCATGGCTCGAGTGCGGGTAGCCGCCTGCCAGATCAACACCGTGGTGGGCGACCTCGGGGGTAACGCCGGTCGCATCCTCGAGGCGCTGGCCGAGGCCGAGGGGGCGGGGGCCGACCTGGCCGTCTTCCCGGAGCTCACCGTGACCGGGTACCCGCCCGAAGACCTGCTCAGCCGGCCGGCGTTCATCGCCGGCAACCAGGCCGCCTTCGCCCGGATCGCCGCCGCCAGCGGCCCCTGCGCCGCCGTCGTGGGCTACGTGGACACCGACCGGTCGGGAAGGCTGGTCAACGCGGCGGCGCTCTGTTGCGAAGGCCGGGTGGTCGGCCGCTATGCCAAGCGGCTGCTGCCCAACTACGGGGTCTTCGACGAGCAGCGGTGGTTCACCCCGGGGACCGGGCCCCCGGCCCGGTACGTGGTGGCCGGCGTGCCGGTCGGGATCACCATCTGCGAGGACATGTGGTTCGCCGGGGGGCCGATGGCCGACCAGGCCGGGGCCGGGGCCCGGCTGCTGGTCAACCTCAACGCCTCCCCCTACTCGCGCGGGCGCCGGGGCCAGCGGCTGGAGGTGCTGGCCGACCGGGTGGCCGAGACCGGCGGCACGGTCGTCTACGTGAACCAGGTGGGCGGCCAGGACGAGCTCGTCTTCGACGGGGCGTCCCTGGTGATGGACCCGGGCGGCACGGTCGTGGCCTCGGCCGGGCAGTTCGTCGAGGAGGTGTTGGTGGCCGATGTCGACGTCGACCCGGGCCCCCGGGTGGCGGGGGCCTCGGCCACGGTGACCACCCGGCCCCGGCGGACGGCGGGCGGCCCCGCCGCCAATCCGGTGGCACCGGTCCTCGGTCCGGAGGCCGAGGTCTACGAGGCGGTGGTCCTCGGGACCCGGGACTACGTGGCCAAGAACGGCTTCACCGACGCGGTCATCGGGCTCTCGGGGGGGATCGACTCGTCGCTGGTGGCGACCATCGCCGTGGACGCCCTGGGCCCCGGCCACGTGCACGGAGTGACCATGCCGTCGCGCTACTCGAGCGAGGGATCGGTCGCCGACGCGGTGACCCTGGCGGCCAACCTGGGCATCGACATCGCCACCCTGGCCATCGAGGAGGCCCACCGCGCCCTGTCCGCTACCCTCGCCCCCCTGCTGGGCGGAGAAACGGCCGGCCTGACCGACGAGAACCTGCAGTCGCGCATCCGGGGGATGTTGCTCATGGCCCTGTCCAACGCCAACGGCTGGATCGTCCTCACCACCGGCAACAAGAGCGAGATGGCCACCGGCTACTCGACCCTGTACGGCGACTCGGCGGGAGGGTTCGCAGTGATCAAGGACGTGCCGAAGACCCTGGTGTATGCGTTGTGCCGCTACCGCAACCGAAGGGCGGGCCGCGATCTGATCCCCGACCCGGTCCTGAACAAGGCACCCTCTGCCGAGCTGCGGCCGGACCAGCGGGACGACGAGTCGCTCCCGCCTTATTCGATCCTCGACCCGGTGGTGGCCGGATACGTGGAGGGCGACCGGTCTCCCGACGAGCTCATCGCCGCCGGGCTCGATCCCGAGGCCGTGGCCCGGGTGGTCGGGTTGGTGGACCGGGCGGAGTACAAGCGCCGCCAGATGCCGCCCGGGGTCCGGATCTCCGGCAAGGCCTTCGGTAAGGATCGCAGGATGCCCATCACCAATCACTACCGGTCGGGGACGGCGTCGGGGACGGCGGCGGAGACGGCATCGGGGACGGCGGGCCCGGCTCGCCCCTCCGTCGAGCCGGGTGGGGAGAAGCCGGCCGTTGTCTGAGCTCGCCGACGGACTGTCCGGGGGGTTGCCGCTCCCACTCGGGACCACGGCGGCGCTGGTCGGCGAGTACCGGTGGATCGAGGGTGCGCTCTACCGGGCCCTCGGCGAGTGGGTGACGGACGTGCCCATCCCCGCCGTCCAGGTCCATCTCGACGGCCAGAGCATGCGCCACGCCTGGCACGCCGAGCTGTGGGCCGAACGGCTTCCCGTGCTGGACGGCGCCGAGCCCGATGCCCTGACGGTGCCGTCCGCCCCCAGCGCCGCTGTCTTCGCCGCTCTGGCCGGCGACCCGTCGCCGACGGGTGGTCCGGGCCCGCCGTGGCCGGAGGACGAAGGGGGTTCGGGGCCGCCCGGGGCCCTCCCCCGGCTGGCCGGCCTCTACCGGGTGGTCCTCCCCCGGCTGGTTACCAGTTACGAGCGCCACCTCCGTGTGGCGGGCGAGGTGTCCGACGGGCCCGTCCGACGGGCCCTGCGACTGGTGCTCAACGATGAGATCGACGACTGGCGGGCGGGGGAGCGCCTCGTCCAGCGCCTGGTGACCCGGCCCCACGACGTCGCCGCCGTCTACGAGTTCCTCGGGCGCCTCGAATCGGCCGCGGTGGGGGCCGGCGCCCGGTCCGGGCTGGTGCTCCTCCCGGAGTCACACCCGGCGGAGTGACCCCGCCCGGGGGCCTTGCGACCAGCGATGACGTACGGAGGGCTTGACGCGTCCGGTAAACTTTCGAAGGCAGCAATCGTTGCGCCCGAAAGAGCCACAACCGAAATCAGCGAATACCCGGTACGACGGTACCGCTGAGCGAGGATTGGCCGTCCCCCACCTGTCGTGGGGAAAACGAAGGACCCGGTGAAGTTGGCAAAGGAGCGCCTCGAACGAGACGACGAAGACCTGGTTCGGTTGTACCTGACCGACATCGGCCAGTATCCGTTGTTGACCAAGGACGACGAGGTCCGCCTGGCCCAGGCCATCGAGGCCGGCCGGGAAGCAGATGCCCACCTGGCCTCGGCGCCGAAGGGCCTGACGCCGGCGAAGAAGCGGGAGTTGCGGCGGACCACCCTGCAGGGCGAGGGGGCCCAGCAGACGTTCGTCCAGTCCAACCTCCGGCTGGTCGTCTCCATCGCCAAGAAGTACCAGGCCTCCGGCCTCCCGCTGCTGGACCTCATCCAGGAGGGGAACCTCGGCCTGATGCACGCGGTCGAGAAGTTCGACTGGCGCAAGGGCTTCAAGTTCTCCACCTACGCCACCTGGTGGATCCGCCAGGCCATCACCAGGGGCATCGCCAACACCGGCCGGACCATCCGCCTGCCGGTGCACGCCGGCGACACGCTGGCCCGGGTCCAAAAGGCGCAGGCCCGCCTCGAGCTCAAGTACGGCCGGCCGGCGACGCTGGCCGAGCTGGGTGCCGAAGTGGAGATGCCTGAGGACAAGTTGGTGGAGGCCCTGCGGTTCAGGGCCGAGCCGCTCTCACTCTCAGAGCCCCTGCGCGAGGACGGCGACGCCGAGCTCGGCGATGTGGTCGAGGACCGCTCGGCGGAGTCACCCTTCGAAGTGGCCGCCGTGTCCCTCCTCCCCGAGGAGATCGGGCGCCTGCTCTCGCCGCTCGACGAGCGGGAGCGCGAGATCCTCCGGCTGCGCTTCGGCCTCGACCGCGGCGAGCCCCGGACGCTCGAAGAGGTAGGCGAGCACTTCAACCTCACCCGTGAGCGGATCCGACAGATCGAGGCCCGGGCCATGTCCAAGCTGCGCCATCCCTCTTCCGACACCGGCGCCCGCGATCTCCTGACCGTCTGACGTCAGCCCCGGCCCCACCCGGCAGGGGTCGGCGACAGGGCGGCGGCAGAGCAGATACCATTCTGTCCATGAAGAAGCTCCTGATCCTCGCCATCATCGTTGCCCTGGGTGTCGTCGCCGCCAAGCGGCTCCGTCCTTCCTGAGCAGCCCAACCACCACGCCGGGCGCGCCTACCACGCTTCGTGGGGCGCGCCCTCGGCGCGCCATGACCGGGTTCCGGCGACCGGCTACAGCGGTGGGGTGGCGGGTTCAGCGGCGGGGTCGGCGGGCCAGGCGCCAGGCCACGAGCGCTCCGGCCGAGGCGGCGGCGGTGATCCCCGCCGCGGTGGCGGTCATCGACCAACTCGGCACGCTCATCCGGTCGCGCAGGCGCACCGGCTTGGTGAATTGCATGACCTCCCAGTCGCGTTCCTTGGCCACCTTGGCCAGGACCCGGTCGGGGTTGACGGCCACCGGGTGGCCCACGGCCTCGAGCATCGGGAGGTCGGTGTAGGAGTCGGAGTAGGCCGACGAGTCCTCGAGGTCGATCCCCTCTCGTTCGGCCATCTCCCGCATGGCGTCCGCCTTGAAGGGCCCGTAGGCGTAGAAGTCCATCTCCCCGGTGTAGCGGCCGTCCTCGTCGACCACCGGCCGGCTGGCGATGGCGCCGTCGACGCCCAGGTGCTCGGCCAGGGGTTGGACGATGACCTCGGGTGACGCCGAGACCAGGTAGACCTTGTGGCCGGCGGCGCGGTGCGCCTCGATCAGGTCGAGGGCCTCGGCGTAGATGATCGGCTCGACCGTCTCTTCGAGCGCCTCCCGCACGATCTCCCGGATCTGGTCGTTGTCCCACCCTTTGGTCAGCATGAGGATCGACTCCCGGATCCGGGCGAGCTTCTGCTCGCTGGCCCCCAGCTGCAGGTAGATGAGCTGGGACGCCACCGCCCTCAGCACCAGGCGCCGGTTGATCAGGCCGCCCCGGTACAGTGGCCGGCCGAAGGCGGCGATGGACGCCTTGGCGATGACCGTCTTGTCCAGGTCGAAGAACGCCGCCCTCATCGGCTCAGTGTCCCACCAGCAGCTGTTGCACCACATCCTCTGCGTCGGCGGTGACCAGCGCGAGGACCTCGTCGCCAACCGCCAGCCGGGTGTCACCCCGGGGCACGATCAGACGGTCGTCGCGCACCACCGCCACCACCGTGGCGTCCCGGGGCACCCCGAGGTCGGCCAGCGAGACGCCGGCGGCTGGCGAGTCGTCGGCCAGGGTGACCTCGACCAGGTGGGCGGTCCCGCCTTCGAACCGGAGCAGGCGGACCAGGCTGCCCACCGACACCGCCTCTTCCACCAGAGCGGTGAGCAGCTGCGGGGTGGAGACCGAGACGTCGACGCCCCAGCTCTCGGTGAAGAGCCACTGGTTCTTCGGATGGTTGACCCGAGCCACCACCCGGGGCACGGCGAACTCCTGCTTGGCCAGCAACGAGACGACCAGGTTGTCCTCGTCGTCGCCGGTGGCCGCCACCACGACGTCGACGGTGGCCAGCCCGGCGGCGTCGAGTGACGAGACCTCGCACGCATCGGCCACCACCCAGGTGATGTCGAGGTCACTGCGTATGCGGGCCACCAGGTCGGGGTCCTGCTCGATGAGGAGGACGTCGTGGCCCCCGGCATGGAGGTCCGAGGCGATGGCCGTGCCGACGCTTCCGGCACCGGCGATGGCCACCCTCATGACCGCCCCCCGGCGGGGGCGTCGTCGGCGATGGGCTCGCCGCCCGCTTCGGCCGCTTCGGCCCCGTCGGCCCCGTCGGCTCCGGGGCCGACCACCGGGCCGGCGGGCTCTCCGAGCGCCGCCGAGGCCGGGGACTTCCCGGCCAGCCGGGCGTTCAGCCGGTCGAGGGCGTTATCGGTGACCATCAGATGGAGGACGTCGCCTTCCTGGCCCACCAGGTCACCGAAGTCGAGGCGGGCCACCCCGGCCCGGGTCACCGCCACCACGGTGACCTCGCGCCAGACCGTCAGGTCGGCCAGGCGCTTGCCCGCCCAGCGCTCGGGCAGCTCGCGCTCGACCAGCGAGAGCGTGCCGGTGGGGTCCGACCACTCGGACTCGACCTCTCCGGGTATCAGCCGCCGGCGGACCTGGTCGATGGTCCACGACACCGTGGCCACCGTCGGGATCCCGAGGCGGAGATAGATCTGGGCCCTCCGGGGGTCGTAGATCCGGGCCACCACGTTCGGGATCTCGTACGTCTCGCGGGCGATGCGGGCGGTCAGGATGTTCGTGTTGTCGCCGCTGGTCACCGCGGCCAGCGATGTGGCCCCACCCGCACCCGCCCGGTCCAGGTCGTCCCGGTCGAAGCCCGATCCGACCACGGTGGTCCCGGCCCAGCCGGCGGAGAGCCTCCGGAAGGCCTTGGGGTTGCGGTCGATGATGGCCACCGAGTGGCCCTGTCCCACCAGCCCCATACCCAAGCCCGAGCCGACCCGGCCACAGCCCACGATGACGATGTGCACCCGACCATGCAACACGCATCGTCAGAGGATGACAACTCAGGGCTTCCCGGTCCGGGTCCACGCCGGTGCCCATGATTTACTGATGAGGTGGACCCCACGTCGACCGGAGGCGCGGATCCGGCCGGACCGGTGACCGGTCCGGGGGTGGCCGTGTCTCCCACCGCACCCCCCCCGGCCACGCGGCTGGCGCCCAGGATCACCCCGTCGGGCGGAGTCGACCTGCCCGAGACCCTCCGCTACCGGCTGAAGAACAAGCTGCTCGGGCCGCCGCTGGTCAATGATCAGCTGTCGGGTGAGCGGTTGGGCCGGCCGGCCGCCCTCGGCGTGCTCTCCCCCGACTGCATCTCGTCGTCGGCGTACGGAACCGAGCAGATGCTCACCCAGCTGGTCCCCTACGTCGGCCTGGCGGCCTTCGCCCTGGTGGTGCCCATCACCATGGCCATTCTCGGCGTGCTCTTGTTCGTGACCCTGTCCTATCTCGAGGTCATCCAGCTCTACACCAAGGCCGGCGGATCGTACGTGGTGGCCCGCGAGAACTTCGGACCGAAGGTGGCCCAGGTGGCCGCCGTGGCCCTGCTGATCGACTACACGGTGACCGTCGCCGTCCAGACCGCGGCGGGCACCAACGCGCTGACCAGTGCCTTCCCGGCCCTCACCTCCCTGACCGTTCCGATCACCGTGGCCGTGGTCCTGCTCCTGCTCTACGGCAACCTCCGGGGTATCCGGGAGGCGGGGAAGTTCTTCGCCTTCCCCACCTACTTCTTCATCGCCAGCCTGGGCCTGGTGGTGGTGGCCGGCTACGTGAAGAAGGCGATGGGAACCCTCGCGGTCCACAGCGTCCATCAACCCGGGACGGTCCCCATCGGGCACGCCGGCTCGGGGCTGCTCTACGGGGCGTCGTTCGTGATCATCCTCCGGTCGTTCGCCAACGGCGGCTCGTCCCTCACCGGCCTCGAAGCCATCTCCAACGGGGTCGGCGCCTTCCGGGAGCCGACGGCCCGGCACGCCCGCCAGACCTTGGTGGTCATGAGCAGCGTGTTGGCCTTCTTGGTGCTCGGGGTCACCCTCATCGCCCACTGGACGCACGCCGTGCCCTACGAGAGCGGCTCCCCGACGGTCGTCTCCCAGGAGGTCCGCTTCGTCCTCGGCCACGGCCCGGTGGGCAACGTGCTTTTCTACGTCGTCCAGTTCGCCACGCTGCTCATCCTCTACACCGGGGCCAACACCAGCTTCAACGGGTTCCCCTTCCTCGCCAGCTTCGTGGCCGAGGACGCCTACCTCCCTAAACGGCTGACCCGCCGCGGCCACCGCCTGGCCTTCTCCAACGGGATCATCGTCCTCACCGTGGTGGCCCTGGCCCTGCTCCTGGCCACCGGGGCCAAGGTCTCGAGCCTGGTGGCGCTGTACGCCATCGGCGTGTTCACCGGCTTCGCCATGGCCGGGGCCGGGATGGTCAAGCACCACCTCGACAACCGCGGTTCGCACTGGCGCCGCAGCGTGCTGGTCAACGGGTTCTCCGCACTGCTCACCGCCTTCATCGTGTTCATCTTCGCCACCGTGAAGTTCAAGGAGGGGGCGTGGGTGGTGGTGGTGGTCGGACCGCTCATGTACTTCGGGCTGATCCGGCTCCACCGCCAGTACGTCGACGAGGAGCACCAGCTGGAGGAGGGGGCGGCCGAGGCGGCCGAGGCGCCGGTGCTCAACCGCCACGTGGTGGTCGTCCTGGTGGACCGGCTCGACATGGCCACGGCCCGCGCCCTGCAGTACGCGCGCACGCTCAACCCCGACGACCTCCGCGCCGTCCACTTCACACTGGACAACCGGGTCGCCGCCAGCCTCGAGGCGGAGTGGAGCCGCCTCGGCCTCACCCGGCTCCCCCTGGACGTCTACGAGTGCGAGGACCGGCGGCTCACCCGCGCCACCCTCGAGCTGGCCGCCGAGACGGTGGCCGACGGCCAGACCGAGTTGAGCATCCTCCTGCCCCGCCGCGGGTTCGCCGCCGGCTGGCACCGGGTGCTCCACGACTCGACCGCCGACCAGATCGCCGCCGCCGTGGGGCAGCTGGCCCACGTCAACGCCACCGTGGTGCCCTACCAGCTCATGGGGGGATGGCTGTCGCGTCGCCGGGAGTGGCGTCGCCCGGAGGGCGACGGCCCGCGGCGGGAGGGCCGGACGGACAAGGCCGGCGGCCGGCCGGCGGGCCGGACCGCCCCGCGGGACCCGGCCCGGCCTTCCTTCGATCGGGCCGCCTTCGGGGAACAGGGTCGGGGGACGACCCCGATCAGCGAAGCGGCCTGGCGCCACCGGGTCCGGGTGGCGGGCCGGGTGAAGTCGGTGCGGGTCCAACCCCGGGCGGGCACCTCCAACCTGGAGTGTGTGCTGGCCGACGAGACGGGCAGGCTCCTGCTGGTCTTCCAGGGCCGGCGCCGCATCCCCGGCGTCCAGCCCGGAGCCCGGCTGGTGGTGGAGGGGATGGTGGGTGACTGGGCCCGCCGCCAGGCGATCCTCAATCCCGACTACGAGCTCGTGGCCGGCCCGGAGGCCGACGTCGAACCGGTCTGACCGCCCGGTGCCCCGGGGCCTCGCCGCGGGTCGGTCACCTGGGGGCCGGCAGCCGCTGGGGTGGCTACCTTGCCGGGGCACCTGTTTGTCGGTATCTTCTGGCCCCGTTGCCGGAATCGGCGTGCCTCCCGGCGCGCCCCGGCCGAGGGCCTCAAGGCCGCGGCTTCGCGGGGAGACAGATCCTCTCGACGGTGGCGTCGGACCGCGACCGCAGGAGCCCGCATGGCATTCGAACGTGACCACGCAGTGAACCGAAGGGAGCCTCACCGATGACCCACCTCCTGGCTGAAGGGGGTTACCAGGCATTCATCCTCTCGAGCACCGAGAAGACCTGGCTGTATTTCGCGCTCATCTGTTCCGTGGCCTCCATCGTGGTGGCGCTGCTGCTGGTCCGGGGCGTCCTGGCCGCCGATCAGGGCACCGCCACGATGAAGGAGATCGCCAAGGCCATCCAGGAGGGGGCCGAGGCCTTCCTGGCCCGCCAGTTCAAGACCATCGGGATCATCATCATCCCGCTGGCCGTCCTCATCTTCTTCACCGCCACCAAAGTCACCCACGTCCAGACCCACGTGGCCCTGGTGGCCGGCGGCGCCATCGTGGTCCGCCACACCGTGGTCGACCTCACCTTCGTCCAGGCCGGCATCTACCGGGTCATCTGCTTCCTCGCCGGCGCCCTGTGCTCCGGCCTGACCGGCTTCATCGGGATGAGCCTGGCCGTGCGGGGCAACGTCCGCACCGCCGCCGCCGCCCGTGAGGGCAAGATGGCCCCGGCCCTCAAGGTCGCCTACCGCACCGGCGCCATCACCGGCCTCCTCTGCGTGGGCCTCGGCCTGCTCGGAGCCACCGTCATCGTGCTCGTCTTCCAGAACACCGCCACCTCGGTGCTGATCGGGTTCGGCTTCGGCGCCTCGCTGCTGGCCCTGTTCATGCGGGTCGGGGGCGGCATCTTCACCAAGGCCGCCGACGTGGGCGCCGACCTGGTGGGCAAAGTCGAGGCCGGAATCCCCGAGGACGACCCCCGCAACGCCGCCACCATCGCCGACAACGTGGGCGACAACGTGGGGGACTGCGCCGGAATGGCTGCCGACCTGTTCGAGTCGTACGTCATCACCATCATCGCCGCCATCATCCTGGGCGTCACCGCCTTCGGATCGATCGGACGGGGAGGGGCCGCGGCCAAGACGGTCATCTTCCCCATCGCCATCCCGGCCATCGGCATCCTGGCCACCATCATCGGGGTGTTCGTGGTGCGGGCCGGCCAGAGGGACCGTAACGCCATGGCCCCCATCAACCGGGGGGTGTGGACGGCGGCCATCCTCACCATCGCAGGCTCGGCGGTGGTGGCCGGGGCCTACCTCCACTACTGGAAGGCCTTCTACGCCGTGCTCACCGGGGTGGTGCTCATGCTGGTGGCCAGCCAGATCACCGAGCACTTCACCTCCACCGAGCGTGGTCCGGTGAAGGAGGTGGCGGAGACGGCGCGGACCGGCCCGGCCACCCTCACCCTGTCCGGCCTGGCCCTGGGCCTCGAGTCGTCGGTGTGGGCCATCATCGCCATCGTGCTGGCCATCGCCGTGTCCATCGGCCTGGGCGGCGGCAACATCCAGCTCACGCTGTACCTGGTGGCGCTCACCGGCATCGGGTTGCTGTCGACGGCGGGCATGATCGTCTCCGAGGACAGCTTCGGCCCGGTGTCCGACAACGCCGCCGGGGTGGCGGAGATGTCCGGCGAGTTCACCGGCGAGGCCGAGCGGGTCATGGTCAGCCTGGACGCGGTGGGCAACACCACCAAGGCGGTGACCAAGGGGGTGGCCATCGGCTCGGCGGTCATCGCCTCGGTGGCCCTGTTCGCCTCGTTCATCGAGACCATCGGGTCGCAATTGGGCCTGCACCCGCCCCTGGGCGCCCCGGTCAACTGGCTGTTCGACCTGCCGCAGACCTCGATCAACGTCTCCCACCCGACCATCTTCATCGGCGTCCTCATCGGGGGCTCGATCGCCTTCATCTTCTCGGCCCTGGCCATCCGCGCCGTGGGCCGGTCGGCCGGCACGGTGGTCCAAGAGGTGCGCCGCCAGTTCCGCGAGCACCCCGGCATCATGGACTACACCGAGAAGCCCCAGTACGGGAAGGTCATCGCCATCTGCACGGCGGCCTCCCAGCGGGAGCTGGCCACCCCGGCCCTGCTGGCCGTGCTGAGCCCGGTGATCGTGGGCTTCGGCATCAGCTACTTCGCCCTGGGCGCCTTCCTGGTCGGGGCCATCCTGACCGGCCAGCTGATGGCCAACTTCCTGTCCAACTCCGGTGGGGCCTGGGACAACGCCAAGAAGTACATCGAGGACGGCAACGAGGGGGGCAAGGGGTCCGAGGCCCACAAGGCGGCGGTCATCGGCGACACCATCGGCGACCCGTTCAAGGACACCGCCGGCCCCGCCCTCAACCCGCTCATCAAGGTGATGAACCTGGTCTCGCTGCTCATCCTGCCGGCGGTGATCACCCTGCGCCACCACACCGGCGCCCGCCTGGCCATCGCCGGGGTGGCCCTGGTCGTCCTGCTGGGCTCGATCGCCTTCTCCAAGCGGAAGACCGAGGCCATGGACGGCGATCTGCCCGCCTCCGAAGCGGCTGCCCTGGACCGGGCCGCTACCGTGGCGGTCGACGCATCGCACGACTGAGCCCACCGGGACCCCGAGCTCCGGGGGACACGGCGGCACCCTCCCGGGGTTGACAATGCCTCGGCCGACCGTTCAGCCTGTGCCCACAGCCATGGTACGAACCGACCTGACCGACACGCCCGCAGAGACCGGCACCGGCAACGGCGCCGCCGGGGGACCGCGCCCCGGCCGCGGGGCGAAGCCCCTGGTCATCGTCGAGTCGCCAGCCAAGGCCAAGACCATCGCCGGCCTGCTCGGATCGGGCTACGTGGTGGAGTCCTCCATCGGGCACATCCGCGACCTCCCCCGCCGGGCCGACGAGGTCCCGGCCGCCTACAAGGGGGAGGCCTGGTCCCGCCTGGGCGTCGACGTCGACAACGGCTTCAAGCCGCTGTATGTGGTGTCCACCGAGAAGAAGTCCCAGGTGGCCAAGTTGAAGCAGCTGGTCAAACAGGCCAGCGAGGTCTATCTGGCCTCGGACGAGGACCGCGAGGGGGAGTCGATCGCCTGGCACCTGCTCGAGGTGCTGGCCCCCCGGGTGCCGGTCAAGCGGATGGTCTTCCACGAGATCACCCGGCCGGCCATCGAGCGGGCGGTCCTCGAGTGGCGGGACCTCGACCGCCGGCTGGTCGACGCCCAGGAGGCCCGCCGGATCCTCGACCGCCTCTACGGCTACGAGGTGTCGCCCGTCTTGTGGAAGAAGATCATGCCCCGGCTGTCGGCCGGCCGGGTCCAGAGCGTGGCCACCCGCATGGTGGTCGAGCGGGAACGGGCCCGCATGGGGTTCCGGTCGGCGGGCTGGTGGGGCATCGATGCCACCTTCACCCCCGAGGGGGCCGCACCGGCCACCGAAGGGGTACCGAGGTCGTTCGCGGCGGCACTGGTGGCGGTCGACGGAGTCGGGCTGGCCACCGGGCGCGACTTCGACGACTCGGGGGCGCTCCGATCGCCCGGGTCGGTGACGGTGCTGGGCGAGGACGAGGCCCGCTCGCTGGCCGACGGGCTGGCCGGCGTGCCCTTCGCGGTCAAGTCGCTGACCGAGAAGCCGTTCCGCCGTTCACCGTCGGCGCCGTTCATGACGTCGACCCTGCAGCAGGAGGCGGGTCGCAAGCTCCGGTTCAGCTCCAAGCGGGCCATGCAGGTCGCCCAGCACCTCTACGAGGACGGCTGGATCACCTACATGCGCACCGACTCGACCACCCTGTCGAGCCAGGCCCTGGAGGCGGCCCGGGCCCAGGCCTCCGCCCTCTACGGCCCGGCCTTCGTGCCGGCCCAGCCCCGGCGTTACGAGCGCAAGGTGAAGAACGCGCAGGAGGCCCACGAGGCCATCCGGCCGGCGGGGGAGTCGTTCCGCACGCCCGACGAGGCGGCCCGCTCGCTGTCCGGTGACGAATTCCGGCTCTACGACCTCATCTGGAAGCGCACCGTGGCCTCGCAGATGGCCGATGCCACCGGCACCAGTGCCCAGGTCCGGCTGATCGGGACGTCGGCCGGGACCGGCGGGGCGACCGGGCCGGAGGCGGAGTTCTCGGCGTCGGGCAAGGTCATCCAGTTCCCGGGCTACCTGCGGGCCTACGTCGAGGGCGAGGACGATCCGGAAGCCGAGCTGGCCGACCGCGAAGTGCACCTGCCCCCGATGGCCGAGGGGGACCCGGTGTCGGTGGGCGACCTCGAGCCCGGATCCCACGCCACCCAGCCCCCGGCCCGCTACACCGAGGCGTCCCTGGTCAAGGCCATGGAGGAGCTCGGGGTGGGCCGGCCGTCCACCTACGCCAGTGTCATCGCCACCATCCTCGACCGGGGCTACGTGTGGAAGAAGGGCACCGCCCTGGTCCCCTCCTTCACCGCCTTCGCGGTGGTCGGCCTCCTCGAGCGGTACTTCACCGACCTGGTGGACTACGGGTTCACCGCGTCGATGGAGGACGACCTCGATGCCATCGCCGCCGGCGCCGAGGAGTCCCTGCCCTGGCTGACCCGGTTCTACTTCGGGGCCGAGGGACGGGCCCCTTCCCCGGACGGCCCCGGCGCCGGGGATGTGGGCCGGCTCGGGCTGAAACGCGAGGTCAGCACCTACCTGGGCGAGATCGACGCCCGTGAGATCAACTCGATCCCCATCGGCGTGGGCAGCGACGGGGAGGAGATCATGGCCCGGGTCGGCCGCTACGGCCCCTACCTCCAGCACGGCGAGGACCGGGTGTCCATACCCGAGGACATGGCGCCGGACGAGCTCACCGTCGAACGGGCCGAGTCGCTCCTCCTGGCCCCCTCGTCGGACCGGATGCTCGGTGAGGACCCCGACACCGGGCTGCCGGTCCAGGTCAGGGCCGGCCGGTTCGGACCGTACGTGCAACTGGGCGAGCTGGTGGACGGCGGCCCGAAGCCCCGCACCTCGTCACTCTTCGCCTCGATGTCCCCCGAGACCCTGACCTTCGAACAGGCGCTGGAGTTGCTGAGGGTGCCCCGGGTGGTCGGCACCGACCCGGAGAGCAGCCAGGAGATCGTCGCCCACAACGGCAAGTTCGGCCCGTACCTGAAGAAGGGCACCGACACCAGGAGCCTGTCCACCGAGGACCAGATCCTCTCCGTCGGCCTGGACGAGGCGCTGGCGCTGTTCGCACAGCCCAAGACCCGCGGCCGCAACGCCAGGGGACCGCTCCGCGAGATGGGGGACGATCCGGACACCGGCCTGTCCATGGTGGTCAAGGACGGGCGGTTCGGTCCGTATGTGACCGACGGCACCACCAACGCCTCCCTGCGGCGGGGAGACGAGGTCGAGAGTCTCACGGTGGAACGGGCATCAGAGCTGTTGGCCGAACGCCGGGCGGCGGGGCCCTCCACTCGGAAGAAGGTGGCCAAGAAGGCTCCGGCCCGCAAGAAGGCATCGGCCAAGAAGGCTCCGGCCCGCAAGAAGGCTCCGGCCCGCAAGACGGCGACGGGCAAGACGGCGACGGGCAAGAAGGTGGCGGCTCCGAAAGCGGCGGCCAAGAGGGCCGCACCGGGCACGGCCGAGCCGGTGGCGGCCACCCAGGCGGCCGCCGGTGGCGAGGACCAGTAGCCCGGGGTGAGAGACGGCGAACAGGGCCGCCTGATCGCGCTGGAGGGCATCGACGGTTGCGGCAAGTCCACCCAGGCCCAGCTGGTGGCCGATCGGCTCGGCGCCCTGCTCACGTTCGAGCCGGGGGCCACGCCCCTGGGTACGGCGCTTCGACGGTTGGTCCTCGACCCCGGTGCGCCCCCGGTGGACGA
>DATBOO010000197.1:0-5839 GCA_036553725.1 Acidimicrobiales bacterium
TGCTGGCCTACGCCTGGGGGCCGGGAGTGCCCGTGCCGGTGGGTACGGCCGCCTTGGCCCTGGTGGCGGTGGTCGTGGCCGAGGTGGCCTTCGCGGTGGTCCGTCGGGCCCGGGGGCGTCGGTCGCTCATGGCCGGCGACCGCGGCCATCCCTATGACCGGCTGGTGGCCCGGGGGTGGCCTCGGCCGGCGGCCAGCGGCGCCTATGTGGCCATCGAGGCCATACTGGCGGCGGGCACACTGCTGGCCATCCACCGCCATTCGTTGACGGCGGCGGTGGTCCTCGACGCAGCCGCGGCAGTCCTGCTGGTGGCCCTGGCCGGGGCCACCGGCGCGCTCACCCCCGACGACGAGGAGGCCAGGACTTGACCAGGATCTACCTCTCGCCCCCCGAGGTCGGAGCCGTCGAGCGACAGATGCTGCTCGATGCCTTCGACTCCAACTGGATCGCACCCACCGGGCCCGATCTCGACGCCTTCGAACGGGAACTGGCGGAGCGGGTCGGGGTCGAGCACGCCGTGGCCCTGTCCAGCGGGACCGCCGGGCTCCATCTCAGCCTCATGCTGCTCGGGGTGGCGCCGGGCGACGAGGTCCTTGTGCCCTCCTTCACCTTCGTGGCCACCGCCGCGGCGGTCGCCTACCTCGGCGCCACTCCCGTCTTCGTCGACAGTGCCGCTTCCACCTGGACCATCGACCCCGCCCTGGTGGCCGAGGAGTTGGCCGGACGGGCCCGCCGCGGACGGCTCCCGGCCGCCCTGGTCACCGTCGACCTCTACGGCCAGTGTGCGGACTACGACGCCCTGTCGGCCCTGTGCGACGAGTACGAGATCCCCCTCGTCCAGGACGCGGCCGAGGCACTCGGGGCCACCTACCGGGGTCGCCAGGCCGGCTCATTCGGCCAGGCCGGCGTGTTCTCCTTCAACGGCAACAAGATCATCACCACCAGCGGAGGCGGAATGCTGGTGTCCGCATCGGGCCAACTGGTCGAGGCGGCCCGGCATCTGGCCACCCAGGCCCGCGACCCCTTTCCCCACTACGAGCATTCGGTGATCGGGTACAACTACCGACTGAGCAATCTGTTGGCGGCCGTGGGCCGGGCCCAGCTCAAGGGGCTCGACGACCGCATCCGGCGGCGGAAGGCGACCTACCGCGCCTACCAGTCGGCGCTGGGCGACCTCCCGGGCCTCGCCCTCATGCCCGTCGCCGACTACGGGGAGCCCAACTGGTGGCTCACCTGCGTCACCATCGATCCGGCACAGTTCGGCGCGGACCGCGAACAGGTCAGGCTGGCCCTGGAGGCGGTGGACATCGAGTCGCGGCCGACGTGGAAGCCGCTCCACCTCCAGCCGGCGTTCAAGGGTGCCCCCACCGCCGGCGGGGAGGTGTGCGCCACCATCTTCGAACGGGGGCTGTGCCTGCCCAGCGGCTCGGCTCTGTCGGAGACCGACCTCGGCCGGGTCGTCGAGGTCGTCCGGGCCGTGCCGGGCTCGATCCACCGCGCCCCGCGGCCCGGTGGCGGGGAGTAGGCCCGCCCTTGCGACACCGTCGTCCGGCCGCTGCCGTATCATCGGGGCCCATGGCAGCGCAGGGGGCGGGCACCAGGGTGACCGGCAACATTCCGAAGGCCCTGGCCTTCTACCTGCCCCAATTCCACCCCATTCCGGAGAACGACGAGTGGTGGGGAACCGGGTTCACCGAGTGGACCAATGTGAGTCGGGCCCGGCCGTTGTTCCCCGGCCACTACCAACCCCACGTGCCCGCCGACCTCGGCTACTACGACCTACGCCTCCCCGAGGCCCGCCAGGCGCAGGCCGACCTGGCCGCCGGACACGGCGTCTCGGGCTTCGTCTACTACCACTACTGGTTCCACGGGAAGCGTCTGCTGGAGCGCCCCTTCGACGAAGTGCTGGCCTCGGGCTCGCCCGACTTCCCCTTCGCCCTGTGCTGGGCCAACGAGGAGTGGACCCGGAACTGGGACGCCCAGACCGGACGGGTCCTGATGCCCCAGAAGTTCAGCGACGCCGACGACCTGGCCCACATCCGATGGCTGGCCACCGCCTTCGCCGACGACCGCTATATCAAGATCGACGGCCGTCCGCTGATGCTGATCTACCGGGTCCAGCAGCTGCCCGATCCCCAGCGGACCACCGACATCTGGCGCCGGGAGGCCCAGCGGCTCGGCTTCCCCGACCTCTACCTGTGCTGGGTGGAGAGCTGGGGGCCGCCGCCCGGCGGGCCCCAGGCGTTCGGCTTCGACGCCAGCGTGGGATTCCTGCCGGTCTCCGGCGAGCAGGTCTTCCTCCCGCTGGAGGGAGCCGCCGGCCACCGGATCCTCGACTACCGGTCGGCCTACCGGGCCGAGCTGCGGAAGCACGCCCCGGCGTGGAAGCGGTTCCCCTCGGTGATGGTGGGCTGGGACAACACGGCCCGCCGACCCTACGGCGCCACCATCTTCGACGGGGCCACCCCGGAGGCCTACGAGCGGTGGCTCCGACGGGCGGTCGAATCGGTCGCCGAGGTGCGAGCCGAGGAGAACTACCTGTTCATCGTGGCCTGGAACGAATGGGCGGAGGGAAATCACCTCGAGCCCGACCAGCGCTACGGGCGGGCGTTCCTCGACGCCACCCGGGTGGTCATGTCGGGGTCGCGCCACCAGGCCGGGGCCCGCCCCGGCGAGTTGCGACCGACGGGGCCCGGCACGGGCGAGTCGTCGGAGTCGGAATTCGACTACATCTATCCCTTCGACCACGAGAGCCCGGTCGGCCACGCCGCCTCCTTGGTGCGGGGCCTCGCCATCGATCCCGGCGCCAAGGTCGTCGACCTCGGAGCCGGAACCGCCGTCGTCAGCCACCCGCTGCGCCAGGCCGGAATCGCCTATCACGGGTTCGAGCTCCACCCCGGCGCCGTCGACCTCATGCACGCCGCCGGCATCGAGGCCAGTCGGTGCGACCTCACCGACACCGAGGGCCTACAGACCCAGCTCGACGAGCTCGGCGACGTCGGCGCCCTCCTCATGCTCGATGTCCTCGAGCATCTCACCCAGCCCCAGCAGCTGCTGAGCGCGCTGTCGGACTGGTCGTTGAAGCACGGAGAGCCGGCTCTGGTCGTCTCCGTGCCCAATGTCTCCCACTTCGACCTCGGGCTCCGGCTCCTGTCCGGGCAGTGGAACCTCACGGAAATCGGCCTGCTCGACAGCACCCACCTCCGGTTCTTCACCGGGGAGACGCTCGAGCGCCTCTTCGAACGGTGCGGCTGGAGGGTCGTCACCCGCCACAACTTCGAGACGGTGCGCACCGACCAGTACGACAAGGACCTGAACGATGGCCTGCCGGCCGAGATGGTCGGCGCCCTGCGCGTCCTGTCGGCCGCCTACAACCCGGACAGCACCGTGCAGCAGTTCATCTGGGCCCTCAAACCCTTTCCGGTGAAGGCCCCTCCCGACACCTACCTCGAGGCCGTGGGGAGAAGCGATTCGCACCATGGGAGGGACTACTCGGCCAAGGGTGAGCGGGCCGTGCGCAACTACCTGAAGTCGGTCGGCCTGGTGGCCAGCGAGCGCTCCCGCCGCGGGGTCAGGAATTTCCCCGAGTTCACCCAGTCCGATGAGTTACCGCCCTGGAAGCGCTGGGCGCTGATGATCGCCTATCGATCGCCGCGTTCGGCCGAGTCCTTCAAACGGATCTACCGGCGGCTGCGCTGAGCTCCGGTCAGCGGGGCCGCTCGCGCATCGGCTCGACGGGATAGCGGATCCCGAGCCTGCCCCGGGCCCCGTCCGCCAGCCCCCGGGCCATCACGGCCAGCCGGCGGAGGCGCCCGTCCTTCTCCCGCAGGAGGGCCCGGCCGAACAGCTTGGACACGCTCCGCGGGTAGCGCCCCACTTTCCGCTTCACGTAGAGGTGCACATAGAGCGTGTTGCGGGCCTCGTAGTAGTACTTCCACAGGGGCACGCCGTCGCCCTGGCGGATGGCATCGTGGTTGACGATGGCGTCGTTCACCACCTGTCGTTGGTAGCCGCGATCGGGTATCCGGCACTGCAGGTACTCGGTGTCCTCCGCCCACCAGAAGAGCTCCGACCTGGGCAGGCCCACCGCCTCGACCACCTGGCGGGCCACGATGAAGCCACACCAGGAGGGGAACAACCCGAGGGACCCGTCGGGCTGGCGCGAGATCGGGAACACGAACGCCGACTCCGGGTCCTTTTCGGCCACCGCCCACAGCCGGTCGAGGCACTCGGGCTCGGGGTACATGTCGTCGTCGAGGACCCAGGCGTGCCCGAAGCCGGACCCGACGAACTCCCCCAGCGCCTGGGCGTAGCCCCCGGCGGGCCCGGTGTTGGTCTCCGAACGGACCACCCTGGTCGGCACCGGGGACGCTATCGCCGACCCGATCGTCGCCGGGGGACGGCTGGCGTTGTCGACCACCAGCACGGCCTCGGGCGGCACGCTCTGGCCGGCGATGGCCCGGAGGCAGCGGTCGAGGGACTCGGGTGCGTTGTGGGTCAGCACCACCGCCATGATCCGCCGTTCCGCGCCGTCCGCGCCGCCGTCCGCGCCGCCGCCCTCCTCACTATCCGCCTCGCGGCTCACGGCCGGTGGGCCAGGACGAACCAGCCGGTCTCGTCCCGTGCCGCGTCCACCACCAGGCCCGCCTCCTCGAACCACGGGGCGAGATCCTCCCAGACGTAGCGGTGCTCGACCGGGGCACTCAGGCGGTCGAAGGTGTCGAGGACCAGGCTGCGGAAGGGCATTCCCCGGTAAGCATCCATCGGAAACCCGGACAGCGCCTGGATGCCGTTGCGTTGGCCGTACGCGCCCGGCGCCACCACTCCGCCCCACAGGAGGGCGGCGATGGGTGCGCTCGCCGCCTTCAACACCCGGTGCGGGACGCGCACGGTCACCGCCCGCAGGGCCGAGGCCAGCCGCAGGGCCACCGCCCTGACCCCGAGGGTCGGGGGGCGGCTGTAGAGGTAGAGGAGTATCCGGCCGCCCGGGGCGAGGTAGGTCACCAGGCGGTCGAACCCCGCCTGCGGGTCGTCGAGGTGGTGGAGCACGCCGAGACTGGCGATGAAGTCGAAGCTCCCCGGAGCAAACGGCGCGGCCCGCAGGTCCGACTTCACCACCACCACCGCGGGGAACTCCGCCAGGTTCCGCGCCGCGGCCTCGACGGCTGACGATCCGTCCAGGGCGGCGAGGGTGCCGAGGTGGGCGGCGAGGAACCGGCTGTATCGCCCCTTCCCGCATCCGGCGTCCAGGCCGCAGAGGCCGTCCAAACTGTCGAGATCGACGTCCCGGAAGTAGACCTCGGAGAAGCCCTCGTCCTCGGCCCGCACGTCGTCGAAGCTGTTCCATTCGAAGCCGAAGCTGGCAAAGGTCCGATCGGTCGACCCCACCGGCACCGATCCCCCCGAGCAGTCGAGATAGCCGTTCCTCACCGCGAAGCGGTGGCCGTTTCCGCATTCGACGCCCGGGTCGCCTCCGGCGTCCTTGACCGGCTCGCCGCACTCGGGACAGCGCATGCGCTCGACGATCTGCTCCGGGATCACGCTCCGATCAGCCACTGGACACACCCTTACCCCCACCACCGATCGCCTGTGCCCGCAGAACACTAGTCAGTGCCAGCAGCCGGATCATCACATCGACCCGACCGATACGGTCGGGAGGACAGCGACCATGTGGTCTCCCTCCGTGGACCGAAAACGGATGAAGGTTCAAAACTCCTCGGCCGCCCATCATTGTGGTCAGGCCAAGGTGGACGGGTCATCGAGGTCGACACTGACGATGGTGGCGACTCGGCTAGCGGTGGCACGGTCGAATTCCACCCAGGCGGAAGCATCCGCCAGC
>DATBOO010000007.1:0-4511 GCA_036553725.1 Acidimicrobiales bacterium
ACGCCGGCCGGCCGCCCGGCGGACCGTCCGAGGGGGCCCCCGGCTGGTGGCCGTCGCCGTGGCCGGCATCGGTGGTGGCGGCGGGCAAGGTCAGCCGAGGCGGGCTGCAGGCCGACGGCGGTGCGGTGTACTGGTTGGAGACCCGCCCCGACGAGGGGGGCCGCCAGGTCGTGGTGCGGGCGGAGGGCGACCTCCCGCCTGCGGACGTCTCCCCTCCGGAGGCCAGTGTCCGCTCCCGGGTGCACGAGTACGGCGGCGGCGCGGCCACCGTGGTCGACGGGGTGCTGTTCCACGTGGACCAGGCCGACCAGGGGTGGTACCGGACGGACCTCCGAGCGTTGTCCGGCCCGGGGGGCACGGAGCCCGTTCCTCCGGTCCCCCTTCTCCCGGCCCCGCCGGCCCGGGAGAAGGGCACCAGATATGCCGACGGACGGATCACCCGGTCGGGCCGCTGGCTGGTGTCCGTGGAGGAGCGCCTGCACGAAGAAGGAGCGGATCACCGACTGGTGGCGGTGGCGGCTGTCGGCCCCCGGCGGATCGTCCCGCTGGTCGAGGAGCGGGACTTCGTGGCCGCCCCCCGGCCTTCCCGGGACGGCCGCTGGCTGGCCTGGGTGACCTGGGACCATCCGCACATGCCCTGGGACAGCTCCGAGGTCTGGGTGGCACGGATCGACGAGTCGGACGCCGGCATCGGCCTTCAGGGAGGCCGTCGGGTGGCGGGGGGTCGGGGCACGTCGGTCGGCCAACCCCTCTGGTGCCGCGACGGGAGCCTCCTGTTCGTCGACGACCGCAGCGGATGGTGGCTTCCCTACCGGGTGACCGCCGAGCAACTGGGCGCCCCCCAGCCGGAGGCCGTGCCGCAGGTCCAGGCCCAGGCCGAGTTCCACGCGCCCGACTGGGTACTGGGCCAGGCCACCATGGCCGAACTATCGGACGGCTCGATCGTGTGCCGCAGGCACCAGGACGGGCGCGACCAGCTCGTTCGGCTCCAGCCCCCGGGTCGGGCCGTCGACCGGGCGGGCCGACCGATCTGGTCGGCCGAGGTCATCGCCCAACCCTGCGTGGGCATCTCGGGCGTGGCCGCCACCGGACCGGACGGTGCCGAAGGCGCGGCGGAACCCCGGGGCCCCCGCGATCGGGTGTTCCTGCTCGGCTCGACGGCGACGGAGGCCCACACTGTCTTCGAGGTCTCCCCGAGCGGAGCCTTCCCGGCCCGGCGGATGTCGGCGGCCCCGTCGGTCCCCGTCTCCACCGGGGATGTCTCGGTGGGGCGGCCCTTCACCGCATCGACGCCGGCCGGCCCGGTCCCCGGCCTCTTCTTCCCCCCGACCAATTCCCAGGTGGATGCAGGGGCGACGGGGCCTCCTCCCCTGGTGGTGTTCTGCCACGGGGGGCCGACCTCCGCCGCCGAAGCCGGATTCGACCCGGTCGTCCAGTTCTTCACCAGCCGCGGCCTGGCCGTCGCCATCGTCGACTATCGGGGCAGCAGCAACTACGGGAGGGCGTTCCGGCAGCGGCTCGAAGGCCTTTGGGGCGAAGCCGACGTCGACGACTGCGTCAACTACGCCGTCGCCCTGGACGAAGCCGGTTGGGTCGACGGGGAACGGATGGCCATCCGGGGCACCAGCGCCGGCGGGCTCACTGCACTGGCGGGACTGATCCGGGCCACCCGGTTCGCCGGGGCCGTCGCCTGGTACGGGGTGACCGACCTGGAGGCCCTGGCCGCAGACACCCACGACTTCGAGTCCCGGTACGTCGATTCGCTGGTCGGGCCCTGGCCTGAGGCGAAACAGACCTATCGGGACCGCTCACCCATCCACCATCCAGATCGGGTGTCGGGGGAGGTGCTGTTGCTCCAGGGGGCGGACGACCCCGTGGTGCCCCCCGACCAGTCGGAGCGGTTCGCAGCCGTACTCGGGGACCACGGCGTGCAGTGCCGGCTGATCATCTTCGAAGGGGAGGCCCACGGTTTCCGCCGGGCCGCCACCATCGAGACCAGCCTCGACACGGAGCTCGACTTCTACCGATCGCTGTTCGGCGGCCCGGCCCGGCGGCGCTGACCCTCTGACACCGCCCGTCGACCCGCCCGCCGGCGGGTCCTCCGACCGTCGGCCGAACCCTCCCGGTGACCACGCCGGCGACCCGCTTGGCCTGCCCGCCGACCCCGCCCGTTGACCGGACCGGCGTCGACGGTCATCGATGCGTCGACGCGGTGTAGCCGGAGACGCCGGTGATACCCTCGACCGTGCTGACCGACCGTCTGCTGGCGCACGGGAGTGGACCATCCTCCTCCGGCGGTTCACGGTGGCGGCGGGCCTCCGAATGGTCCCGCCAATGGTCCCGCCAATGGTCCCGCCGAATCCACGACGCCCTGGGAGCCCTGTCATCCGAGTGGCGGGATGCGCTGCTCTACGGGTGCTCGGCGCTGTTTGCCGGGATCATCTCGTTGGCGGTGAGCATCCCCCTGTATCGCCAATGGGGCCGGATGGCCGTAGGCCCCTATGCCCTGGCCGCGGCCCTGATGATCCTGGTGGCCCGGCGGGTGGCCCACCGGTCGACGGGGGACGGGCCGGAGCCCGCCGACGGCCCGGTGTCGGAACCGGCGGCGCACGCCACCAGTTCCGGGATCGGACATGCCGGGAGCCGCTCGAAGGTGGCCCGGGTCATCGCCTTCCTCATCGTGCTGTTGGGGGCGACGGTGCTCCCGTTGACCGCCGAGGTCGTCTGGCGCACCGAGGGGAGCGCCGCCCTGCACGTACAGCCCGAAGTGACGGTCGTCGAGCGGGCCGGGGTGCGTGCCGTCCACGGCATGGATCCCTACCGGCTGGTGGATCGCGGGGGCCACGTCCTGATCCACCAGCACGCCGTGCCGACCTACGAGCTGTACTACCCCTATCTGCCCGGGATGCTCCTCTTCGGTGTCCTCAGTGGCAGCCAGCTCGGCGCCGGCCTGAGCGACGCCCGGATCCAATTCCTGGCGTTCACCGCGGTCATCGCACTGTTGGCGTTGAGCCGGCTCCCACCGCGGACCGACGCGCGCTTCCGCTCCCTCCAGGTGATTGCCGCGCTGCCGACAGCGGCGCTTCCCCTGGCCACCGGCGGTGACGACATGCCGGTGGTGGCGTTGATGCTGCTCGGACTGGTCGCGCTCCAGCGACGAAGACCGGTGCTCGCCGGACTGGCCCTGGGAGCGGCGTCCTCGCTCAAGTTCTCCGCCTGGCCCCTGGTGGTCATCGCCGTCTGGGCCGCCTACGACCTGCGACGGCAGCGGGCCATCGGCCGCTACGCCCTCGGGGTGGCGGCCGTCGTCGTGCCCGTCGTGGTTCCGGTGGCTCTGTGGGACCCCTCGGCGTTCATCGACAATGTGATCCGGTTCCCCCTCGGCCTGGCCGGGGTTTCGTCCCCGGCGGCCAGTGCCCTTCCCGGCCACATTCTCATCTCGGTGGTCCCGGGCATCCATCGGGCCTACGTCGTCCTGGCCGCCGCCGTCGGGGTCGTGGTGCTGGTCCGATACCTGATGAGGAGGCCACCCCGGAATTCTGGCGAGGTGGCCCGCCTCACCGGCTGGGTCATGCTGATCGCCATCCTGCTGGCGCCGGCCACCCGGGTCGGGTACCTGCTCTATCCGATCAACCTGTTCGTCTGGGCCTGGATGCTGAGCCGGGCGGACGACCCGGCGGTGGCGGGGGACGGACAGCTCCTCCCGAGCTCAGGGTCCACTCCACCGTCACGTCGCCAACAGCCCGGGGCCGGTCAATTCTCGTCGGACTGCTCGAACAGCCGGAGGGAGAACGGGGTGATCCCGGCTGAGGTGGTGGGGGACACCACCACGCCCACCTCCCAGTAGAAGCCGTCGCCGCTGCCCCGCTTGGCCAGCACCTCGGTGTCCGATGTCCCCTGTCGCGAGCTGGAGCCCACGTAGGCCACGTGCCAGCCGAGGCGGGGAAGGAGGGCTCGATAGACATCGACCACCTGGTCAGTGGACAGGCCGGTCCGGAAGGAGACGGTCCGGTCGAACTGGCTGACGCCCTGGTCGGCGTTCGAGAACCGGGTGACCGGGCTCCCCGAAGGGACGGCCAGGTTGCCCAGGATGTCGGCGGGAGGCTCCCCCGCACTCACGATCGACCGCATGGCCGTGGTGGCTGGGGTGAGGCTGACGGCGGTGCCGTCGGGAATGGTGATGTGCCGGATCGACAGGGTCGGGCTGGATCCGGAGCCGAAGGTCGACGCCACGACTCCGGCGACGACGATGAAGACCGCGATCCCGAGCACGGCCAGGGCCGGCCCGCGCAGGGACGTGGGTTGGTACGAACGGTTGTCGGGGTCGAGAGAGGTGGCCTCGTCGGGGGACGGAGGCGCGAGCTCAGGAGTACCGACCATGACATTCCCATGGTAACGGCGCCCCTGGGCCCGGCCGTGGTCGGCCCAGGGTCGGGTTCAGGTATCGGGTTCAGGTATGAGGGCAGGGGTGCGATGGGTACGTGCCGACGCCGGGCCCGTCCCGCGCTCTC
>DATBOO010000029.1:0-5809 GCA_036553725.1 Acidimicrobiales bacterium
TCAACTCGGGCGGCCTCGGCACCATGGGATTCGCAGTGCCGGCGGCCATCGGGGCCAAGGTGGGCCGGCCCGACAAGATGGTGTGGGCCGTGGACGGAGACGGCTGCTTCCAGATGACCGCACAGGAATTGGTGACCGCCAGCTCCGAACGCATCCCGGTGAAGATCGCCATTCTCAACAACGCCTACCTGGGCATGGTTCGCCAGTGGCAGGAGATGTTCTACGGGGAGCGCTACTCCGAGGTCTACCTCTCGCCGGATCTGCCTGACTACGTGGGTTGGGCCGAGGCCATGGGATGCGTGGGCATCCGCGTCGATTCGACCGAGGAGGTGGCGTCCGCCATCGACAAGGCCAACGACATCGACGACCGCCCGGTGGTGATCGACTTTCGCACCGACGCCTTCGAGAAGGTCTTCCCGATGGTGGCCGCCGGCGCGTCGAACGACGACATCATCGTCGACCCGTCCCTCACCGGAGGTGATGGCGGATGAGCGTCTACGGGACCGACAAGCGCCACCACACGCTGACCGTGCTGGTGGAGAACAAGTCGGGGGTGCTGGCCCGGGTGGCCGGGCTCTTCTCCCGCCGTGGGTACAACATCTTCTCCCTGGCCGTCGCCCCGTCCGACGACGAGCGCTTCAGCCGGATCACCATCGTGGTGGACGTGGAATCCTCGCCCCTGGAGCAGATCATCAAGCAGTTGGACAAACTGATACCGGTGGTGTCGATCACCGAGCTCGACCCCGAGGTCTCCCGGGAGCGCGAGCTGCTGCTGGCCACGGTGGAGGCCGGTCCCGACACCCGGGGACAGGTCATCCAACTGGTCGGGGTGTTCGAGGGACGGATCGTGGACGTCGGGCACGACCGGTTGACAGTGATGCTGGCCGGCGCCCCCACCAAGCTGGACGACTTCGAGGACCTCATCCGCAGCTACGGGATCGTCGAGATGCAGCGGACGGGCCGGGTGGCCTTGCCTATGCTTGACCGGTCCGGTGGACGCCCACCGCTCCGCGCCGCGAGACCCACGATCGCACCCACCACAGAGAAGGCAGGTTGACCACGATGGCCACGCTGTACTACGAGAAGGACGCCGATCCGACCCTCATCCAGAACCGAAAGGTGGCGGTCATCGGCTACGGCTCCCAGGGCCACGCCCACGCCCTCAACCTGGCGGAGAGCGGCGTCGACGTCCGGGTGGGGCTGCGCGGATCCTCCTCGTCAAAGCAGAAGGCGGAAGAAGCCGGGCTACGGGTCCTTTCGGTGGCCGACGCCGCCGCCGAGGCCGACGTGATCATGATCCTGTTGCCCGACACCGAGCAGGCCGCCGTCTACACCGCGGAGATCGCCCCCCATCTCCACGCCGGCGATGCCATCTTCTTCGCCCACGGCTTCAACATCCGCTTCGGCCTGATCACCCCGCCGGCCGACGTCGATGTGGCCATGGTGGCGCCCAAGGGACCCGGCCACCTGGTCCGCCGCACGTACACCGAGGGAGGGGGCGTGCCCTCGCTGGTGGCGGTGGCCGCCGATCCGTCGGGCCAGGCCCACGACCTCGCCCTCTCCTACGCCCATGCCCTCGGCGCCACCCGGGCCGGCGTGCTCGACACCACCTTCGCCGAGGAGACCGAGACCGACCTGTTCGGCGAGCAGGTAGTGCTGTGCGGGGGCCTGACCGCCCTGGTGCAGGCCGGGTACGAGACTCTGGTCGGAGCGGGCTACCAGCCCGAGTCGGCCTACTTCGAGTGCCTCCACGAGCTCAAGCTGATCGTCGACCTGATGTACGAGCAGGGGATCAGCGGCATGCGGTACTCGATCTCGGACACGGCCGAGTACGGCGATCTCACCCGGGGCCCCCGGGTCATCAACCAGGCGGTGCGGGACGAGATGGGCCGGATCCTGGCCGACATCCGAGACGGCACCTTCGCCCGGGAGTGGGTGGAGGAGAACGCCAGGGACCGTCCCAACTACAAGGCCTTGCGGCAGGCCGGCCTCGACCATCCCATCGAGAAGGTGGGCGCCCAACTCCGCGACATGATGCCGTTCGTGAGCGCGGGAAAACAGAAGGTCCAGGACATCTCCGGGGGCTGATGCCCGGGCCCGCCACCCGCCGGCGGGCGTGGACGGGCCAGGACCGAGAGGACGGCGCGGTGAACGACGAGGAAGCCCCGAGCGACGACGCAGGCCCAGCGGACGAGAAGGTGTCGGGCCTCGGGCCCGTCTTCCGGCATCTCGACGATCCCGACATGGCCTGGCAGCAGGTGAAGTCGGTCCGGAACGCCGACGGGACCACGTCGTCGGTGTGGGAGAAGTGGCTGGCGTTCTCGCCGGACCCCCAGTACCTCTCGCTCTATGCCCGGTGGGACCCCGGGATGGTCATCCGCCGCCACGGCCACAACAGCCCCCACGTGCTCTTCGTGCTGAGCGGGGACATGTGGTGCGGCGATCGGCACTGCCCGGCCGGGACCCACGTCGAGCTCCCCCTGGGCGCCGCCTTCGGGCCGTTCGTGGCCGGGCCCGAGGGTACCGTGCTCCTCGAGGTGATGATGGGCGATCCCCGATCGTGGGGGGACGACCCCGCTGCGTTCGCCGAGGCGTTGGCCCGATCGGGCGCCGAGGCCCTGCCCGACCCGGCCATCGAGCTGCCCGAGTGGCTGAGCGACCTCCGGTCGGCCTGGGTGGTCGACGGCGTGGAGCCGCCGGCCGGGTGACCGGGGTCCCTCCCGGAGCCGGGGTCCCGGCTCAGCCGGCGATGGCCCCCACGACATGGTTGATGCAGGCGCACAGGCAGGCGACGTCGTCGGGATCCACCGAGGGGAACATGGCGATCCGCAGCTGGTTGCGTCCGAGCTTCCGGTAGGGCTCGGTGTCCACGATCCCGTTGGCCCGCAGGACGGCGGCCACGGTGGCGGCATCGATCGAGTCCGTCAGGTCGATGGTCCCGACCACGCGGCTGCGATCCTGCTCGCGGGCCACGAACGGTGTGGCGAAGTCAGAGTTGTCCGCCCAGGTGTAGAGGATCTCGGCGGACCTGTCGCACCGGCCGGCGGAGAACTCCATGCCGCCGCCCTCGTTGAACCAGCGGACCTGGTCGTCGAAGAGGAAGATGGTGGCCAGCGCCGGCGTGTTGTAGGTCTGGTCGAGCTCGGAGTTGTCGAGCGCGATGGCCAGGTCCAACGAGGCCGGCACCCACCGCTTGGTGGCGCCGATGGCCCGGATGCGGTCCTGGGCGGCCGGGGAGAGGAGCGCCACCCACAGCCCGCCGTCCGAGCCGAAGCACTTCTGGGGCGCGAAGTAGTAGGCATCGAACTGCCCCGGGTCGATCCGCAGCCCGCCGGCCCCGGAGGTGGCATCGACCGCCACCAGCCCGCCGCCCTCGGCTGGGGACACGGCACCCTCGGGGCGGGAGATCGACATCATCACCCCGGTCGAGGTCTCGTTGTGGGTGAGTGCATAGAGATCGATGTCCTCCCGGCCGGCCGGGTCCGGGTGGGTGCCCGACTCCGAAGTGATGACCTCCGGGTCGCCGATATGCGGCGCGGCCACGGCGGCGGCGGCGAACTTCGAGGAGAACTCGCCGAAGCTCAGGTGCTGGCTCTTGCGGTCGATGAGCCCGAAGGTGGCGGCGTCCCAGAAGCAGGTGGTGCCGCCGTTGCCCAGGGCCACCTCATACCCGTCCGGCAGGGAGAACAGCTGGCGGAGTCCCTGGCGGAGACTGGCCACCACCGACTTCACCGTCTTCTGGCGGTGGCTGGTCCCGAGGTAGCCGCCGGCGGCCGCGGCCAGTGCCGCCACCGCCTCGGGGCGGACCTTGGAGGGGCCCGACCCGAACCGCCCATCGGTTGGAAGCAGGTGCGACGGGATGGCGATGTCGGGGATCTCGGTCACGTATGGAATCATGGCACCCATGGCCCAGCCGACAGAAACCGGCCACGCCCGGGTCCCGGGCCGGACCCCGGCGGCACCGTGACCGGGCCGCGGATCTCGGCCCGCGTGGCCGCCGTCTCCCCCTCGGCGACCCTGGCCGTCGACGCCAGGGCGAAGGCCTTGAAGGCCCAGGGGGAGAGCGTCGTCGGGTTCGGCGCCGGCGAGCCCGACTTCCCCACGCCCGAGCACATCGTGGCCGCGGCGGAGGCGGCCTGCCGCGACCCCCGGTCCCACAAGTACACCCCGACCGCCGGCCTGCCCGAGCTGCGCGAGGCGGTGGCCGTCAAGACCCGGCGCGACTCCGGGCTGGACGTCGCCCCCTCGCAGATCCTGGTCACCAACGGAGGCAAGCAGGCGATCGCCAACTCGTTCGCCGTGCTGTGCGACCCGGGCGACGAGGTGCTGGTGCTCGCCCCCTACTGGACCACCTACCCCGAGTCCATCGCCCTGGCCGGCGGTGTCCCCGTGGTGATCCCGACCGGCGCGGCCGCCGGCTTCCGGGTCACCGTCGATCAGCTGGAGGCGGCCCTGACCGCCCGCACCAAGGTCCTGCTGTTCGTGTCGCCCTCCAACCCCACCGGGGCGGTCTACCCCAAAGGGGAGATCGAGGCCATCGGCCGGTGGGCCGCGGCGCACGGGCTGTGGGTCCTCACCGACGAGATCTACGAGCACCTGGTCTACGGGGACGCCGAGCACCACTCCATGCCGGTGCTGGTGCCCGACCTGGCCGACCGTTGCATCGTGGTGAACGGGGTGGCCAAGACCTACGCCATGACCGGGTGGCGGGTCGGGTGGATGATCGGCCCGGCCGATGTGGTGACCGCGGCCACCAACCTGCAGTCGCACGAGACGTCCAACGTGGCCAACGTGTCCCAGTGGGCGGCGGTGGCCGCGGTGTCCGGCGACCTGTCGGCGGTGGCTGAGATGCGCCGGGCCTTCGACCGGCGCCGGCTGACCATCCACGCCATGCTCAACGAAATCGACGGCATCACCTGCATCCTGCCCGAAGGGGCGTTCTATGCGTTCCCCTCGGTCGAGGGTCTGCTGGGACGCGAGATCCGCGGCCACCGCCCGGGGTCGAGCACCGAGTTGGCCGAGATCGCCATCGACGAGGCGAAGGTGGCGGTGGTGCCGGGCGAGGCCTTCGGGTCGCCCGGCTACTTCCGGATGTCGTACGCCATGGGCGACGACGATCTGGTCGAAGGCGTCTCCCGCCTCGCCAAGCTGTTCAGCGACGCTTCGTGAGGGCAGGGTGACGGGCCGGGCGGACGCCGCGGTTCCTCGGCTGCCGGCTGATCACCGGTCCTTGACCGCAGACAGAAAGGAACTCCATGGGTAGGGTGCTGATCACCGAGAAGTTGGCCCAGCCGGGCCTGGACCTGATGGCCGGGGCCGGCCACCAGGTCGACGTGCAACTCGGCCTTTCCCCCGAGGACCTCGTCTCGGCCGTCGTCGGTGCGCAGGCCCTGGTCATCCGCTCCGCCACCACCGTGACCGCCGAGGTGCTCGCCGCCGGTACCGACCTGGTGGTGGTGGGCCGGGCCGGCATCGGCCTCGACAACGTCGACGTGGCCGCCGCCACCGAGCGGGGGGTGATGGTGGTCAACGCGCCACAGTCCAACATCCTCTCGGCTGCCGAGCAGGCGATGGCCCTGTTGCTCGCCCAGGCCCGCAACATCCCCCAGGCCCACGCCGCCCTGGTGGCCGGCAAGTGGGAGCGGTCGAAGTGGGAGGGTGTCGAGCTGCACGGGAAGACCCTCGGCGTGGTCGGCCTGGGTCGGGTGGGGGCCCTGGTGGCGCAGCGGGCGATGGCCTTCGGCATGCGGATCGTGGCTTACGACCCGTTCGTGTCGGCCGACCGGGCCAGGCACATGGGTGTCGAGCT
>DATBOO010000052.1:0-18589 GCA_036553725.1 Acidimicrobiales bacterium
GGGCCACCACCTCGGCCAACGCGAACGGCTTGGTCACGTAGTCGTCGGCCCCGACGGTCAACCCGGCCACCTTGTCCTCGGTGGCATCGCGGGCGGTGAGGAACAGGATCGGGACCCGGATGCCGTCCGCCCGCAACCGACGGGTCACTTCGAGGCCGTCCAGATCGGGAAGCATGACGTCGAGGACGATGAGGTCGGGAGGGCTCTCCTGGGCGGCGGCCAGGGCCAGGCGGCCGTTGACCGCCTCGTCCACCCCGAAGCCCTCGTAGCGGAGCGAGGTGGCGACGGCGTCGACGATGGAGGGCTCATCGTCGACCACCAGTATCCGCTGGCTGCGGGTTGGTTCCACGCCACTCCTCCTTACTGTCCGAGCGCGATGACGGCGATGACCTGCAGTCCGGCTGAGGATGGCCACCAGCATCGCACCCCGGATTGGACCCGGGGTGTGAACGGCCTGTGAGCCGGCTGTGAGGGCGGTTCGTGCCCGGATCGTGGATTCACAGGCCGTCCACAGTCAGGGTTGAGCTGAGTCTTCAGGCGCCGCTGTCCAATGAGTCGACACCGAGGCGCAGACCGACCCCGATCACCCCGACCCCGATCATCCCGACCCGAGCCCCACTGAAAGACCACGCCATGGAACGACAGCCCCGTCCTGACCAGCCCATCGCCCAGCCGGCCGCACGGGCGCGAGACCGGGCCCTGTCGCGGGTGCGCCGGACCACCGCCACGGTGGGCATCGCCGCGGTGGTCGGGACCGCCGGCATCGGCGTGCTTGTCGCCTCAGAGGCCTCAGCCCATACGACACCGGTCAGCGGCCAGACGGCGAACACGGCGACGTCCGGGGCCACTGGCGCCGCCACCACGCCGACGACCTCGGCAACGAGCAGCTCCGGGTCCTCCTCATCGGCCTCGTCATCGGCAACGACCACCCCCGCCGCCACGACCAAGAGGCCGACCACGGTTTCGGGCCAGTCGTGAACCTCGCCCTGATGGATGGAGAGCCGGTGGTCGCGCGCGACGATCTGCCAGTGGCAACGCGCTCGATGCGGGCCATCGGCACCAGCGCGACGATTGCCGTCACCCTCCCCGGACGGGTCGACGAAGCCATGGCCCTCCTATCCGACGACCTCGGAGCCATCGATGCGGCCTGCAGCCGGTTCCGTCCCGACTCGGAGATCCGCCGGGTTGAGGAGCGAAGCGGCGGGAGGCCCGTCGCGGTCAGCCCACTGCTGTTCGAGTCGCTCGAGGTGGCGGGCGCGGTGGCCATGCAGACCGCCGGCATCGTCGACCCGACGGTCGGGTCCGCGCTCATCGAACTGGGCTATGACCGTGACTTCGAACAGATCCCGGCCGATGATCTTCCCTCTGCCTTTCGGCCCCGGCCGGCTCCGGGCTGGTGGCAGGTCGAGTTGGACCCGGACGCCCGCACGGCGTCCGTCCCCACGGGGGTGCACCTCGACCTCGGTGCCACGGCCAAGGCGTTCGTCGCCGACCGCTCGGCCCGGCGCATTGCCGTCGCCCTCCGGTGCGGCGTGCTGGTCAACCTCGGCGGTGACGTGGCCGTGTCCGGCCCGTCCCCGTCCGGGGGGTGGGCCATCGGGATCGCCCCGGAGTGCACCACTCCCCTCGAGGCGGTGGACCAGGTGGTGAGCGTCTCCGCCGGGGGCCTGGCCACCTCGGGGACCACCGCCCGTTCGTGGGTCCGGGACGGGCGCACCGTCCACCACATCGTCGACCCGTGGACGGGCGAGCCGGCGCCGGCCGTCTGGTCAATGGTGTCGACCATGGCGCCGAGTTGCGTGGAGGCCAATGCCTGGAGCACGGCGGCCGTTGTCTGGGGCCACGATGCCATCGGAAACCTGGCCTCCGTCGGGATTCCGGCCCGCCTGGTGAGTGCCGGCGGTGACATCGTCCTGCTCGGCGGATGGCCCCTCGACGCCGACGCCGATGGCCACGGCGATGACGGCCGGAGCGCCGCCGGCGGGTCGAGGGAGGCGCGCTGATGCTCGCCACCTCTTCGACCGCCCTGTGGTACACGACGCGGGCCACCGGCATCGTGGCCCTCGTGCTGCTGACCGGCACGATGGTCCTCGGGATCCTGACCGCCGGTCGGGCGAGGGCCCGGTCGTGGCCCGCGTTCGCCCAGGCCGAGCTCCACAAGCGGGTCTCGCTGCTGGCCATGGTGTTCCTGGCCTTCCACGTGCTCACCTCGGTCCTCGACACCTATGTGGACGTGGGATGGGGTGCCATCATCGTTCCCTTCGCCTCGTCGTACCGACCGGTGTGGACGGGGCTCGGAACCGTCGGCGTCGATCTCCTGTTGGCGGTGGCCATCTCGAGCGCGCTGCGCCAGCGGATCAGTGCGAGCACTTGGCGCGGCATCCACTGGCTGGCCTACGGGAGCTGGCCGGTGGCCATGGCCCATTCGCTCGGGATGGGCACCGACGCCTCCCGCTTGTGGATGACCGGTCTGGCGGGGGCCTGTTCACTGGCCGTCCTCGGCTCGTTGGCCTGGAGGATGATCGACCACAACCAGAGCAGGGCTCGGGCCTTGGCGACAGGCGCCCGCACCCGGGCCGTGCCGGCGCGGTACGCCGCACCGCTGAGCGCAGAGGCCCCGGGCCAGGCGCCGGCCCGTTCGTGGCCACCGCCCCGGTCATCGGGGACCACGACCCGATCCACCCTGCCCCCACGCCGGCGCACGGACACCGCCGCCCGGATCCTCGAGAGGGGGCCCTCATGAGCGCGTTGACCCTGGCTCGCGCCGAGCGGTTGCTGCCGTCGGGACCCGGTGGCAATGCCGGCCCGGGTCTGGACGCGCACCTGGACCGCCACGGAGCCCTGCGCATCCCGACCCGGAGGGATCCTGACTGGAGGGCCGGGATCCTGCGGGCCGTGGCCGCGTCGGGCCTGGTCGGGCGCGGCGGTGCCGGCTTTCCCGCCGCCATCAAGTGGGACTCGGTCGCCCGCCGATCCCGGCGGCCCCTGGTGGTGGTCAACGCCATGGAGGGCGAGCCAGCCAGTGCCAAGGACCGTGTGCTCCTCGCCTACTCCCCGCATCTGGTCCTCGACGGCGCCTACGTGGCGGCGACGGCGGTCGGGGCTTCGGACATCGTGATCTGCATCGCCGACCACAGCCAACCGGCGGCGGCGTCGATCGAGGCGGCCATCGCCGAACGGAGGCGGGCGGGGACGGCCGTCGTCCGCGCCTCGGTGCAGCGGCCGCCGGGCCGGTACGTGACCGGAGAGGAGTCGGCCCTGGTGGGCTGGCTCGAGAACCGTCGGGCACTGCCCTCGATGCGGACGGACAAGTCGGTGCCCGTGAGCATCGGCCGTCGACCGGCGTTGGTGCACAACGCCGAGACACTGTGCCAGGTGGCCCTCATCGCCCGGCACGGCCCGGAGTGGTTCCGAGGAATGGGCACCGAAGCGGCGCCCGGCTCCACTCTGGTGACGGTGACCGGCGCGGTCCGCCAGCCGGGCGTGCTCGAAGTGGAGCTGGGCACCCCGCTCGTCGAAATCCTGGCCCGGGCCGGCCTCGACACCGAATTGTCGGCCGTGCTGCTCGGCGGCTATGGCGGTGCCTGGCTCGACCCGTCCCGCCTGTCCACTCCGTACGCCCCGGCCCCGCTGGCCGCCGCCGGCGCCGTCCAGGGGGTCGGCGTCGCCATCGCGCTGCCGGCCACTGCGTGCGGCGTGGCCGAGACGGCTCGGATCGTCCGCTACATGGCGGGGGAGAGCGCCGGCCAGTGCGGCCCCTGCGTCTTCGGGCTGCCCGCCATCGCCGTCGATCTCGAAGCGCTGTGGGCGGGTCGCGCCGGGCCGGGCGTGCTCGAGCGCATCGCCACCCGGGCGGCGGCAGTCGACGGTCGCGGGGCGTGTGGTCACCCTGACGGCGTCGCGAGGGTGGTAAGGAGCGCGCTGGCCGTGTTCGGAGCCGACGCCGCCGCCCACGCCGAGGGCCGTCCCTGTGCGGGCCATGCCGCACTGACGGTGCTGACCCTCCCGGAGGCCGGGCCGGGCCGGTGGGCGCGGTGAGCCCCTCACGACGGATCGGCGTCCGGGTCCGGGTGGACCCGATTGCCTGTGACGCCTACGGATACTGTGCCGAGCTCCTTCCCGAGCGGGTCACGCTCGACGAGTGGGGCTACCCGATCGTCGACGGCACCCCGGTTGACGCCCATCTCGTGGAACTGGCCACCCGGGCCGCAGCCGTCTGTCCCCGCAGGGCGGTCCTGCTCGAGACGGTGATGGTGGATCGATAGGCGGAGTGGCGGCCTCCCGGGGCCGACAGGTCCCCCTCGTAGGCTGGGCCGGTGGGCCGGCGACGAAGCGGACGGAGGAGCGCCGAGGGGCGGGCCCCCGTCGAGAGCCTGTGGGCCCCGGAGCGGAGGGCCCTGACCCTCGGCCTGGTGCTGACCATCACCCTGATCGCTGCCGAGGCCCTGGCGGTGGTGACCATCATGCCGCAGGTGGCCCGGAGCCTGGGCGGCATCCATCTCTACGGATGGGTGTTCAGCGCCTTCCTCCTCGGCAGCATGGTCGGCATCGTGGCCGCCGGCCGGGAGGCGGACCGCTCGGGTCCGGCCCGACCCTATGTCGCCGGAGTGGTGCTCTTCGCCGCCGGCCTGGTGGTGGCCGGGCTCGCCCCGTCGATGGTGGTGCTGGTGATCGGGCGGACCCTCCAGGGGATCGGGGCCGGAGCCGTGCCGGCCGTGGCCTATGTGACCATCGGCCGGAGCCTTCCCGAGTTGCTGCGGGCCCGGATGATGGCGGTCCTCTCCACCGCCTGGGTGGTCCCGGGCATCGTCGGGCCGGTGATCAGCGCCGGAGTGGCCCACGTCTTCGGGTGGCGATGGGTCTTCTTGGGCTTGCTGCCCCTGGTGGCGGTCACCGGGACCCTGGCCCTGCCCGGCCTGGTCCACCTGGGGCCGCCCACCACACCGCCGTCGGTCGAGCACCGGCTCGTCGATGCGATCCGGGCGGCAGTCGGAACCGGCCTGATCATCGGGGGACTGACCGCCGGGCTCGACGTGGTCGCCGGGGTGGTGGTCGCGGCCGGGTTGGCGGTGCTGGTGCCGGCCCTGCGCCGCCTGCTTCCGGGGGGAACCCTCCGGGCCGTCCCGGGGCTGCCCACCACCATCCTCAGCCGGGGGCTGCTGACCTTCGCCTACTTCGGGGCCGACGCCTTCGTCACCCTGGCCATCGTCACCGTGCGCCACCACAGCCTGGCCGCCGCCGGCATCGCAGTGACTGGGTCGACCCTGGCCTGGACGGTCGGCGCGTGGATCCAGGCTCGATTCAATCAGCGGTGGGAGGGGAAGGACATGGTGCGGGTGGGTCTGATCCTGGTGCTGTTCGGTGCGGTCGGCATGCTCGCCGTCCTCCGTCCGACGGTGCCGGTGGCGGTGGCCTTCGTGGCCTGGTCGGTGGCCGGGCTCGGCATGGGGCTGGCCTACGCACCGATGTCGCTGATGATGCTGCGCGAGGCGCCCGAGGGGAGGGAGGGATGGGCGTCGGCATCATTGAACCTCTCTGACGTGCTGGGCTCTGCGCTGGGGGCCGGCGTGGGTGGAGCCGCCGTCGCCGTCGGCGCCAACCGGGGATGGCCGCTCTCGACCGGCGTGGCCATCGCCTTCGCGCTTCCGGCCGTCGTGGCCGGGGTGGCCATCATCGTGAGCGGTCGACTCCCGCTGCGCCCCGCCCGACCGGCGGTGGGAGGGTCGCCGTAGCGCGGGCGACACCCGTGGCCGTGGACGCGGAGGTCTGCCGCCGACATGGCGCACCGGTGGGCGCGATCGCCCTACGGGGTGAGGCGCACCACCTGATGCAGGTCTGCGATCGCCAGCCATCCCCGGCTGCTCACCGCAATGCCCCGGAAATCCGCATCCGTCGAGGGATCGGCGGCCGCGGAAAGTCCGGTGTAGACGACCGCAGTGGTGGGGGCGGGGGCGCAGTCCACACCCGGAGGGCACGCGGACGACGCGGCTTCCCAGGTGGACAGGTCGACATAGCCAATCGTCGAGGCGCCGCCGAATGCCGGCCGGAGATCGTCGGCGAGGCTGAAGAACAGCTTGCCGCCCGAGAGGGCCAGACCGTAGCCCTGTTCGGTATCCGAAGTCAGCGGGATCGGCACCTGGTCGATTTGCCCGTTGACCTTGTTGATCCTGATCAGATTGCTGTCGCCATAGTCGATGGCGTAGACGTCGTTCGTGTCGACCACCACTTGCCACGGCTCCGCGCCGAGCCGCGAATACGAGTTGCGGGATGGGTAGGCGTGGGGGGTGATGGCGCCCGTGGCGACATCGACCCTCTCGACCGCACTGCCGAATACGTCGGTGACCCAGAGGGCCGTGCCGCTCGGGTCCACCGCAATCTGCCCCGGAAAGTCGCCCTGAGGCCAGGGAATCCGCCGGAAGCTCCGGGATCCAGTCAGCGAATAGTCATTGGGGCAACGCTCGCCGACCTGGGTGGGTGAGAAGGAGTCGATGGTGGGATGCCCACCCACCAGGTCGGATTCGATGAACCAGACGAGGGCTCTTCGGCCCTTTCCGGTCATCGCCATACCCGTGACTTCGTTGTCGTTGCCCGGCACGAGATAGGTGCAGAAGGCTCCGACCGTCGGGTTGTAGGCGACGATCTCGGAGTGGTTGGCAACGGTCCCACCGGGGAAGCCCAACCAACCGCCCTGGGTGAACCAAACCAGCTTGTTGGCGTAGACCACTCGCTCGCCGAGTGCACTCCAACTGCTCGCCCGGCACGGACTCGAAAAGCAAGAGGCGAAGGGTTGGTTGGCAACGTCGGTTGGATCGGGGATCGAGGTCAGCGTCGATCCCTTGGTGCTCTCACCGATCGCATCGCTGAACTCACTGCTGTTCCAAACCGTGCTGGACCCGGAGAATGCCACGTCCAGCGGCGCTCCAGTGGCCTGGGCCATGGTGCTGATCTTGGAAAATCCCTGCTTGTAGCTCGCCACCGCCCAGTTCGCCGCAACGGTGAGCGAGACCTGAGCGCTCCCACCCCCACCGGGGGAGTTCGAGCAGATTCCGCTCGTCGAGTCACAGGTGTAGAGCTGGACACCGAATGTGGTTCCTGCCGCGGCTCCGGAAGGGACCGTCACCGTTACTGCTCCTCCTGTCGTGGCCCACCCCTGCTTTGTGCTATTCCAACTGGCGCCTGGGCTGGCCGGCCAGGTGACGGCAGTGCTCGAACCGAAGTTGGGCAGAGCATCGGGTGCCGTAGAGGTGAGGAGGAAGGATCGATCGGCCGCGGTTCCCCAATGCAGTGCTACCTGGGAGCCAGCCGTGACCGCCATCGAGGACATGCCGAATGTCACCACCGGAGGCGGACCGGAGGTGTCCAGGTGTCCGGAAGTCCTCGGTGTCGGCGTGGCGCGACCACCCGGTAGGCAACCCGAAGACAGGCAATACAGCGGACTCTCGGCGCCCGGACCCACGAGGCTCGGCGGGGGCGATGCAACCGGTTGGCTGCCACCAGCGGCTGGCGGCCCGGCCAGCTCCAGGCCAGCCAGGAGAACACCCGCAACGGACGCCGCCAGCAGCGTTCGTTTGCGAACGCTGCGTTCTTCCGCCATGTCACCGCCCCTTCCGCCGACGAGGTGCCCGATACCGCATGGGCAGACATCCTCTGAGCCAGGGCACACGCTACCGGCGAGAGGGCTGTTGCGCAAAGGTCGACGACCGGTGCCCGCCTTCTGGAGGACACCTCCGCCTCAGCCGCAGACGGTGCCCGGATGTGGAAGGCCACCGCCCCCCAGGTAGGTGGCGACCACCTGTTGCATGCAGGTGTCCGACGGGCCGCTGAGCAGCCAGGTGTGGCCCCAGCCCTTCCAGGTGACCATGCTGGCCTTGGGGAAGAGGCGGGCGAGGTGCCGGGTGTTGACGAGAGGCGTGTTGGGGTCGCCGGTGTTGCCGATCAACAGGATCGGGGGAGTGCCGATCGGGTGCAGGTCGGTCACCGGCTGACGGGGTGACGGCCACGAGACACATCCGCCCATCGTGTAGGTCACTGCGTAGGCCCCGATTAACGGATAGCGGCCGGCCAGCGACCGGGCCAGGGTGCCCGCCGTTGCCGGGTCGGGGTGTCGGGCGGCATCGTTGCAGGTGATCGCCCACAGGGCATCGACCAGCGGCGCACCATCGATGTCGGTGTCGAACAACAGGGCCATGTCCCGCAGTGGTGCCCCGTTGCCGTTGTGGGCGGCCACCAGGGCGGCATAGAACTCGGCGGTGAAGCCGGGCACGCTCAGGGCGAAGAGGGTGGCCGTGTCGAGGTCTCCCACCGTCACCGGATAGGGGCTGCCGCCCGGCGCCAGGAGGGGGCGGTGGCCGAGAGACGAGATCAAGGAGCGGAAGTAGGACTGCGGGTTCGGGCCCAGGGGGCAGGTCGGGTCCGAGGCGCAGGTGGCCAGCAGATGGTCGAGGGACTGTTCGGCGGCGGGCGCCTCCTCGGTGGCCTGCTGGACCAGTGAGGCATTGACATCCACCGCGCCGTCGAGGACCATCGTCTGGACCCGCCGGGGGAACAGGTCCGCGTAGACCGACCCCAGCGCGGTGCCGTAGGACAGGCCGTAGAAGCTGATGGCGGCCAGGCCGAGCCCCTGTCTGATCCTGTCCATGTCGCGCGCGGTGTTGACGGTGTCGATGAACGGCGCGTTGGATGCGGTCGGCCGACGGCACCCCTGCGCCATGGCGGCGAAGACCGCCGTCCCGGGCAAGGGCTGGCCGGCGGCCGAGGGGACTGGCGACACGCTGGTCGCCGCCGCCGGATCGGTGCCGCACTGCAGGGGGTCGCTGGCACCGGTTCCGCGAGGGTCGAAGCTGATGATGTCGAAGTGCTGACGGACGGTGGCCGGCAGACTGCCGAGGGCGACGGGGAGGATCTGATTGCCGCTCTCGCCCGGTCCACCCGGGTTGAACACCAACGTCCCGTGCGGTCCAGAGCCGTCCAGGGCGGGGGCCCGGGTCACGGCCAGCGGGATCGATCCGCCGAGGGGGTGCCGGTAGTCGATCGGCACCGACACCGCGCCGCACTGCAGCGCCGGATTTGTCGGGCAGGATGACCAGACGATCGGGGGGGGCGAGGGAAGGGCCGGCAGGGTCGCCTGGGCGGCGTTGAGCGCGGGGTGGGTGGCGGCGCTCCCGGCGGCGCTGGCGGTGGAACCGCCGCAGCCGGCCGCGCCTGCGCCGGCGGCGATCAGCCCGGCAATCAGTGCGGCCACCATCGGGGCCCGGCGCCATCCGCGGGACGGCCGGCCGGACACGGATGCAGGCATGGGCCGAGAAGATAGCTCAGCGCGTCCCCAACGCGGCCCCTCATGGCCTGGGCTCGCTGGCCGGGACGGGTGGGCGCCGGCGATGAGATTTCACCTCCCGCATCGTCGGGTATCCCGTGACCGATTGTCGATGCGAACCGATTGTCCCTGGTGAGAAGAGCGAGCTCGCCCGGCCTCCCGCTGGGAACCAGCTGGGAATGATTGCTCCGAGGGCCGCGTTGGAGGAGATGTGCAGCTTCTGACCTTCCCCTCTGGTCTGAGGCCCTCGTCGGCGAGCGAGGACGGGTCGGCGCGCCTGGCCGCAGCCAAGGCCTTGGCCGTCGCCGGTGTGGTGGCCTACAACTGGTGGGTGGTGGTTCCCTTCGTGCCCCGGCTGATGCCGTCGGTCAACGGGTTCTTCTCCGATCTCGAAGCCACCGGAAGACCGCATGCCGCGCTGATGTCGGATGCCGATCTGTTGGCCGGGGTGTTGATAGGAGCGGCTCTGGTGCTCCGCGGCTCGCGCGCCCACGGTGTGGTGCGCAAAGAGTGGAAGTGGCTGATCGCCTTCGCCATCGGCGGCGCGGTGGGAGGCCGCTACCCCTATGCCTGCGCCGAGGGCCTGAACGCCACCTGCCGGCAGCTCGAGTGGCATCTGCAGCTCCCCATCCACCACTACATCCACGTGCTCTCGGGCATCACCGAGTTCGCCACCCTCACCCTGGCCGCAGTGATCGCCATGCGGCGGACCCGCGGCGAGGGGACCAGGGAGGCCCTGGTCTACTCCGGTCTGGTGAAGGTGCTGGCCGTCGGCTATCCGCTCCTCGGACTGGTGTACCTGACCGACCGGTTGGGCACGCTGGTGGAGCCCGTCTTCTTCCTGACCTTCTCGGCCATGATCCTGGCCGAGGTGGCCGAGCCGATCTGGCGGGACCGCGGCGCCCCCGCCTGGGCCGAACGGGTGCCTGTCGGCGCCGGTGACGGCGGGGCGGCCGGAGACCGGTACGGGCGTCCCCACGCACACGTCGGTGGTCGCTCGTCGAGTTGATGGAGCGGAGCCGGTGGGGGGTGTCCGGCCCGCCGGCGTGGCCGCCCGGTGGACCCCGGTCCGGGTTGCCGAGGAGGGGATCGGGCGTTTTGAGCGGCGCGACTCCTGTAGCGCCTAGTGTTGTGGGGTCATCGACCCAATCACGCGGGCCGATGCATGTTGGGCTTCACAATGGATCCCCGCGTTACCGTGCGTGAATCAAGGAGACACAGTTATGGGTGTAGGTGCAGTTAAGTGGTTCAACGCCGAGAAGGGCTTCGGTTTCATCACGCCTGACGGCGGCGGGGATGACCTCTTCGTTCACCAGTCCGAGATCCAGATGGAGGGCTTCCGCGACCTCGCAGAAGGCCAACGTGTGGAGTTCGAGACGAAGCAGGGCCAAAAGGGCCTGCAGGCGAGCCAGGTCCGCAAGATCTGATTCGGCCTCTGTCGGGTGTCGACCCGGCGCCCTTGTCGGGAATCCCGTCAAGGTCGTCGGGCGGCATCCCGCAGAGCACGGGAGCCCCGAGGTCCCGATCCTCGGAGTGGTGTGGTTCCGGGGGTCGGTGGAGGATCGCCCCCGACGTGATTCTGACCGCGGTTCCGGTTCCGTCCCACGACGTCGATCCGCGACCGCGTCCCGACTTCCCCTGAATCGCCGGCCCTGCGGTCGGCGATTCCCCCATTCCTGGCGCCATGACGGCGCGCACAGGCAGAGCTGAGTGGATGCTGCCTATGTCTCCCGCCCGGAGGCCGGGCGGTGGGCGCCCCACCCGGCGCGCCGCATCCCGATGAATGCGGATGCCAACAGCACCACGAAGGCCGCAGCCTCGACGACGAGGGACATCGTGGCGTACGGGGCGCTCAAGCTGTCCTGGAACCCGAATAGTCCGATCTCCACCGAGATGACCAGGCCGCCGATGGTGGCGGCCGCGAAGAGCGCCCCGGCCAGTGCCACCAGGAAGTGGCGTGAGAGGGCGACGAGCAGCGCCATCACGATGCCGGCGATGCCCTGCAGCAGGAACAGCGGGCCGATGGTGGGGATCTGGTCGTAGCCGTTCGACCACAGATGGAGGTGGATGGCAGCCGAGACGATCAGGAGCACGCTGCCGGCCCAACACAGGAGGCTGGCCACCAGGCCAGGTGATGCGATCAGGCTCCGCCCGGTGAGCCGGGCCGTCAACGACCCGGCTCCGACGTCCGGTCCGAGGAAGTTTCTCCGTGCGCCCATAGCCATCCTTCGGTGCCGACCAGCCTACGGGATGGCCACTCCTCCAGGTTCCGTGACCGGGGGCCGGGCCGGTCCGGTGCCGGCCCCGCCCCTGAGGTCACAGGAGTGCCCGACTACCAGCCGCGGCAGCCGTACTGATCGGGCGGGCTGGACTGGATCCGCTGGGCCACCATGATCTGCTGGTCCTCGGTGGCCATGGCGCCGACCGGGGCGAACTGTCGGCCGCCGTAGGCGGCCCAGTTGTCCCGGCTGATGCCGAGTCCGCCGCTGAAGCGGGAACCGGCGTAGGCCCAGTTGCCGCCCTCTTCGCACATGGCCACCCGTTCCCATGCAGCCCGTTGCGCCGGCGTGACCGTGTCCACGGGCCCGGCTGGAGCCACGGTGGCCGGCGGAGGCGAGGCCGGAGCGGTCGCCGGAGCGGCGACGACGGTGGGAGCGCGCGGTGCGGCGACGACGGCGGGCGCGCCCGGTGCGCCGCCGAAGGCGGGGTCGAGCGGCAACAAGAGCCCCGTTGGTCCGGGCCTCGTCCTGTCCGCGGGCCGGTGGTACGCGGCCAGCTGATGGGCAGGCATGGCCACGGCGGTTGCTACTTTCGTCGTACTGGACGACGTTGCTGCTGCCCGGGCGGGCTGCAGGGTGGCAGCCGGCGTCAGGGTACTGACGGTGATCAGGGCGATCGGGATGATCGCCACGAGTGCAATGCGGGTCCGCATGGCACCTCCCTTCGTAGGGCGCGACTGCGCCTTGCTCTGTTCGGTGTTGGCGGGCTGCGGCTGGTGCATTCAGTCCCCGGACGGCGAGCGGGAAGGCATCGTCCGTCCTGGCGTGGCGCCGTAGGGTGTGCGGCCGGTTTAGTTACGCCCGGGATTGCGTCGTGGGACACCACTCATTTCGTCGATGGTCCGGATCATGGTCCGATGGGCCGGTGGCCTCATCGCCACGATGCCGCGCGAGCCGAGCCGGATGCTCGGTGTCGGCTGGTCGCTGTCATCAGAAGGTGGATCCCGACGTTTGACGAGTTGTCTCGATCAGCCAGCGATTGGACCAGCCGACGACGGCGATTTGCAACAGTATATGACGCGGTCTCCATCACTGGATCAGGGTGGTGGTGAAAATGGCGGTGAACTGGGAGTACAGTTCCAAATTCTCTCATTGCCCGACACAATGAAATAGCGATAGACCGGACGGTTTCTTACCAACTATTTACCGAGTTGGCGCTGAAATCCCCCTTGCCAAATGCGGTGACACCATTTGGCGATGGTCCCCATCTCCATCGCCGATCGCACTCCGAGCCCACCGACCGGAGACGCGGCTTCTCAGCGCCCGGGGAGCAGGGGGCCGAAGGAGCGCGACCGCAGGCAACCCGCCCACACGCCTGCGCCGTAGGCCACGTCGTCGGCGATGGAGGCCGTCGCCCAGCGCAGGGGGTCGAGCCCCGGGCGCCGGCGCCACCAGTCGACGGCCGGGGGCACGAGGACCAAGAGGGCGGCGACGACCGCCACCCGCCTGCCTCGCGTCGCACCGACCGCCAGGGCCGGCCCGGCCAGCATGGTGGCGGCGTGGCCCACGCCGACGAGCGTCCATCCGGCGCCCTGCGCGCTCCACTGGATCGCCAGGCGGGAAGGCACGCCATGGCGGCCGACGCTGCGGGCCAGCATGGTGGCATGGCCCAGCACGAGGGCCAGCGCCGCCAGTGGTCGGCCGGCCAGGCCGGCGGCCACTGCGGCTGTCGGCCACGGGCGCAACCGGACCGGAGCCAGTCGACCCGGGTGGCGTCTGGCCAGTGGGCCGGCCGATGTCCCGTACTGGTAGCGGCGTGCGAGCAACGCCGGCCAGGAGGAGGGCTCCCGGTGCCAGACGACGGCCGACGGCTCGTAGCGGACACGCCACCCCGCGTCGAGGAGGCGCCACACCAGGTCCACGTCCTCGCCCACCCGGAGGTCGGGATCGAACCCGGCGGCCAGGGCGGCACGCCGCACCACCAGGGCGGCGGCGGGCACGTAGCGCACCGGCCGGTCGGGTCCCACCTCGCTCGGGTCCGGCCCCATGTCGAGGGCGGACCGGGCCCCGGTGAAACGGGACAGCGCGGAGCCGACGGCCGGCGGGCCGGCCGGGTCGGGTCGCACCCGGGGCGCCACCGCCCCGAGGCAGGGGTCGTCGAACATCCAGGTCAGTTGGCGCAGCCACTCGGCCGGGACGGTGCAGTCGCTGTCCACGAAGGCCACCAGATCGGTACCGACGACGGCCACTCCGTCATTGCGGGCCACCCCCGGGCCACCGTTGACGGTGCGGGCGATGAGACGGGCGCCGTGGCGGCGGCACACCTCGGCCACCGCCCCCGGATCGCCAGAGGCGTCGTCGACCACCACCACCGGGATGCCCGTTCCCACCGACGCCAGGCATCGGTCGAGCGCCTGGATCCGGTCCCGGACCGGCAGGACCACCGTCACCGAGGCGTCGGCCGCGGCGCGCTCGACGGGGCCCGCGGCCCGGGGATGGGCCATGCCGGCGTCGACCAGGCGCCGGCCCAGGTCGTGCCCGGCCGCGGACACCGGACCCCCCGCCAGCAGCGTCTCCATTTCGCCGACGCCGTCCGGGGTCAGCGTGATGAGGCGGCCCGGATGCCCCCCGACCAGGACGGTCCCGTCCCGGAAGCAGCGGACCGAGCGGTCGAGGACCAGCCGGAACCCGTGCGGCAGTCCGGTCACAACGACAGGCCGCCGTCCACGGGGACGACCGCACCGGTGATCCCGCCGCTGCCCTCGTCGGCCAGCCACACCAGGGCGGCCGCCACCTCGTCGGGGGTCAGGAGGCGCCGGATGGGTTGCTGATCGGCGAAGGACCGGGTGTCGCCGAGGCCGTACAGTCGTGCGCTCTCGTCGAGGATGGTGGTGGCCGTCGAACCGGGGCTGACGGCGTTGGCGGTGATCCCGGTGCCGGCCAACTCCACCGCCAGCCCGCGTACCAGGCCTGCCACCCCGGCCTTGGCTGCGCCGTAGGCGGCCAGCCCGGGCAGTCCCCGGATGGCTGCGGCCGAGGCCACGGCCAGGAACCGTCCTTGACGCGGCGCCGGCCGCCGGAGCAGGGCGGGGATGCCCACCCGGGCCGCGTTGACCGGCCCCCCGAGGTCCACGCCCAGGACGGCCCCCAACTGGGCCGCGGGCATCTCCCACAGGGGGACGCCGCCGGCGATGACGCCGGCCACGGCCACCATGGCGTCGAGCCCGCCGAACTCCGCCTCGGCCCGCGCCACCGCCGCGTCCAGCCCGTCGGGGTCGGTGGCGTCGGCCACGTGGGCCACGACCCGGCTCGAGCCCGAGCCCGGGACCGGTTCCCCAGGTCCGGGGGGCACGGCCCGGGCGGAGGCCACCACGGCCTCGAGCTCGGCCCCGGTCCCCATGGGATAGGGGAGCCGGGGATCGTCGGAGGCCCTATCCACGGCCACCACCGCCCAGCCGGCGTCGGCCAGTCCCCGCACGGTGGCCGCACCGATGCCCCGTGCCGCCCCGGTCACCACTGCTACCCGGTCCATCGGCCTACCTCCATGCTCGGGGCGGGTCGGAGGCGCGCCACCGAGCCCACCAGGTCGTCCACGGCGTCGGCCAGCAGGCGGCGTCCCTCTTCGGCACTGGCGCCGGCCGGGTCGCCGAGCACCCCGTTGGCGCTGACCGAGCGCACCCCGCCCCGGCGTAGGAGCGGGAGCAGGTCGGCCAGCGGCCGCCGGTCGCCGGCCTCGGCCCGCTCCAGCTGGACCCGCCCGGGAGCGATGGCCAGCATCAGCGACGTCTCGGTCCGCCCGGCGTGGAGGTCGCCGGGCCACGTCGGCCACCACGCCGTCACCGACCGCCCTTCGCGGCGGAGCCGGTCCACCGCCCGGGCCAGTGGGGTCGAGTTGCCCCCATGGGCGGAGACCACGACGACGTGGGCGAAGTCGGCGCCGGCCGACCGGCCCAGTTCGAGCACCACCATCTCGGTGGCCTCCTGCCCGATGGAGAGCGTCCCGGCGAACCCCCGGTGCTCCCCGCTGGACCCGTAGGCCACGGGCGGGGCCACCACCAGGCGACGGTCGTGGTCGGCCGCCCCGTCGGCCAGGGCCGAGGCGATGTCGGTGTCGGTGGTGACCGGCAGGTGGGGCCCGTGCTGCTCGGTCGAGCCCAGGGGGAGGACGAGGATGCCGTCACCGGACAGCCGCGCCACCTCGGGCCAGCTCGACGCGGCCAGCCGGGTCATCCGGCGGCCGCCGTTCCGACGGGCGGGGACGAGACCGGCGGCTCGAGGTAGCCATGGCGCACGAGGAACCCGATGAGCTCGTCGGCGGCCTCGGCGGGCCCGACGGGCCCGACGACCACGGGAGGGTCGTGGGCGACCAGCGCACCGGTCAGGGCCAGCAGCCGGTTCCGCGGGTCGGGGCTGTCCGGCGCGGGCACCACCCGGGTCCGGGGCGCGAAGGCCCGGGTGACGCCGACGCGGGTCGGGCCCGCTCCCTCAGCCGGTCCGGCCCCGGTCAGCCCTCTCGGCCGATCCACCGGGACGGCTGCCGCCTCGGCGGCCAGGGCCCCGGCCAGCGACGCCCGTCGCAGCCTGGTCCCCGCGGCCTCCACCGAGCACACCGCGGGGAGGGGCACCCGGAGCCGTTCCCGCCATCCGCCGTCGAGCCGGCGCTCGCCGATCAGTGACCGGGGGTGCCCACCGTTCGCCGGGCGGCGGTCAGTCGGGCCCTCGACCTCGATGGTGACCAGTCCCAACGCCTGGGCCGCCCCGAGTTCGTGGGCCACGAAGGCCGGAAGGGCACCGGTGCCCCGGTCGACGGACCGGTCGCCGCACAGGACCAGGGCGGGCCGGCCGAAGGGGGCGAGCGCAGCGGCGATGTCCCGGGCCCGGGCCTCCTCGCCGCCGGCCAGTTCGGCGGCGTAACCGTGCTCGGTTCCCGCCTCCTCGTCGGCGATCCGCACCACGGATGCCCCCACTGCCATCACCCCCTTCAGGACCGGCTCGATGGTGGCCGGCCCGGCGGAGATGGCCAGTACCCGACCCGACCACGCCTCGGCCACGCGCAGGGCGTGTTCGAGCGCGGCGGCGTCGGCGGCCGAGAGCCCGACCCCCCACGGGTCCCGGGAGACGGCGCCGGTCAGCGGATGGACCTCCGGATGCAGGTCGGCGATGCGCAGGCAGGCCACCACCAGGGGCCCGTCGGCCGGCGGGGGGCCGGAGGCGATCGGGGCCCCAGTCATCCGTAGTGGAAGACGACGCCGTCGCCGCCGTCGGGATAGGTCCAGGTGATGGCCCCCTCGTTGTTGCACACCATGTAACAGGTCCCGCACTCGAAGCACTCCTCGTAGTTGAAGAGGATGCCGCCGTCCGCGGTCGGGGCGAACAGGTTGGCCGGGCAGGCGGTGACGCAGGCGCGGGTGGTGCACGAGCGGCACACATCGGAGTCCACGGTGATGTGGGCGCGCTCTCCGGTGCGGAAGTCGACGGTGGCCATCCGCTCCTCGAAGGAGATGCCGCGCCAGGGTGTGGGAGCCGTGCCCCCGGGCGGTGCCGAGGCGCTCATCCGAAGATCCTCAGGCCGCGGATGGTGTCGGTGGCCAGCTGGCGCAGGGTCACGCCGTGCTTGGCCGCCGCCGACCGGGTGATTCGCAGGCCCCCTGGCTTGGGAGTGGGGTTGGTGACGGTGAACATCCCTTCGGCCAGATCGCAGATCAACCCCGGGTACCGCTGCTGGACCCGGTCGGAGAGCAGCAAGGAGGGAGCCTTGCGCAATCGCTTGTGGTCGGCCAGGACGAACTGGCCCTCGAGATCGGCCCGGTAGGAGCCGAGCCCCCGCGCCGAGCAGTCGTCACCGGCGATGGCCCGGTCGACAGCCCGGCCGGCGGCGAACCCGGAGCCGATGGCGAAGTTGACCCCCTCGAGCCAGAGGCCGGCGGCCAGGGTCATCGCCGCCGCGTCCCCTGCCACCACCATCCCGTCGATGGCCAGGGGAGGCATGGTGTCGTACCCGCCCTCGGGAATGAGGTGGGCGGAGTACTCGCTCAGGGATGATCCCCGCAGATAGGGGGCGATGGCCGGGTGTTCCTTCAGGTCGGCGATCAGCTCTTCCGGGCGGACCTCGGACTCGGCCAGCTGGGGGAGGGAGACCACCACCCCCACGCTCACCGTGTCGGCGTTGGTGTAGAGGAACCCCCCACCGGGGATGCCCCGGGTGCACCCGATCATCTCGATGTCCACGCCCTCGTGGGGCTGCAGGCCGAAGCGGTCGTCGATGACCTCCCGGGGGAGCGCCAGGACCTCCTTGACCCCCAGGGTGTGGTGGGAGGCCTCGGCCGGCGGGAGCAGCCCGGCCTCCTTGGCCAGGAACGAGTTCACCCCGTCGCAGGCGATGACCACCTTGGCCCGGAGCGCCGCGCCCTCCCGGTCGGTCTGCACGCCCACCACCCGTCCGAGGCCGTCCCGCACCAGGCCGGTGGCGACGGTGGAGGTGAGGAGGCGGGCACCGGCGGCGGTCGCCTGGCCCGCCATCCACGAGTCGAACCGCGACCGTTTCGTGGTCATCCCGTTGAAGGGCGCCGTACCCCAGGCGTCCGACCGGTAGTCGATCGACAGCGACTGGGACCCGGTCATCATCATGGTCGACCGGCGGACCACCCACCGCTCGAAGGGCACCTCCTCCCACCAGCCTGGGACGATCTCGTCGAGGACCCTCCCGTAGACGACCCCGCCGTAGACGTTCTTGGAGCCGGGGTAGGGGCCCCGCTCGACCATGACCACACTCCGGCCGGCGCGGGCCAGGGCCAGGGCGGCGGCCGACCCGGCGGGTCCGGCCCCCACCACCACGGCGTCGAACGCCTCCGGCTCGGCCGGGCCCGGGCCCATCGGAGGCACCGTCTCGGGATCAGGCATCAGCGTCCCCGTTCCTGTCGCCCGGCCCCGGTCCGTCCGGCACCGGTCCGTCCGGCACCTCCACGCCGAAGCGGCGGGCCAGCTCGACGAGCAGGGCCCGGGCGTCGGTCACCAGCCCGAGGTCGGCCATGGCGGTCATCGGGCACGAGCCGTCGGT
>DATBOO010000129.1:0-10338 GCA_036553725.1 Acidimicrobiales bacterium
GCTGAGCGACCTGTTGGACGGCCGGCCCGCCGGTCGGGTGGACCGATGACGCCCCCGGCGGCACCCGGCGGGAGCGCGGTGCCGGGGGAGGTGGCGGTCCTCGCCCCCTTCGTCGACGCCGGGGTCTTCGGTCCCTACGAGACGCACCTGGCCGCCGCCGTGGTGCGGCTCGAACCCGGCGTGAACGACGAGGCGGTCGTGGCCCTGGCCGCGGCCGCCCGGGCCACCCGGTTCGGCCACGTGTGCGTGGAGCTGGCTGAGGTGGCCCGCCAGATCGTCCCGATCGGGGACTCCGGCGAGCCCGGGGAGGACGCGGTCAGCGTGGAGGCCGAAGCCCTGCCGTGGCCGCCGGCGGAGGCGTGGGCCCGGTGCCTGTCCGAGTCGGGCATCGTTTCGTCTCCGGGCGACGCCCCGGCACGGCTGCGACCGCTCGTCTTCGACGGACGGTTCCTCTACCTCCAGCGCTACTGGCAATACGAACTGGCGGTGGCCGAGGACCTGCCGGGCCGGGTCGACCGGGCCCGACCCGAGCCCGACCCGGTGTCGCCGACCCTGGCCGACGCGCTTTCGGCGCAGGTGCTCGACGCACTGTTCGAGCCCGACGGCCCGGACCGGGTGGACCTGCAGCGCCTGGCCGCGCGCCGCGCCCTCGGCAGTGGCGTGTCGATCATCGCCGGCGGCCCCGGCACGGGCAAGACGCACACCGTCGCCCGCGTCCTGGCCGCCGCCCACCTGATCGCTGCCGCCGACGGACGGGAGCTGAAGGCGGCGTTGGCCGCTCCGACAGGGAAGGCGGCTGTCCGGATGGAGGGAGCGGTCATCGCCGAGGTGACCGCCCTGAGTGACTCGGGGCTCATCACCCCCGAACTGGCCGCCAGACTCACGGGACCGGGAGCGGTGACCCTCCACCGGCTGCTGGGCTGGCGACCCGGGACCCACTTCCGGCACGACCGAGGGCATCCGCTTCCCCACGACCTGGTGATCGTCGACGAGACGTCGATGGTGTCCCTGCCCCTCATGGCCAAGCTTCTCGACGCGGTGAGGCCGGATGCCCAGCTGGTGCTGGTGGGGGATCCGTTCCAGTTGGCCAGCATCGAGGCGGGGACGGTCATGGCCGATCTGGTGGGTCCCGGGGCGGATGCCGGTCCCGGGGAGGACACCGATCCGGCGGGGGAGGCGGAACCGGCCAGCGGGTCCCCCCTCGCCGGCCGGGTGACCCTGCTCCGCCGGATGCACCGGTTCGCCGAGGGATCGGGCATCGCCGCCCTGGCCGAGGCGATCCGCGCCGGCGAGGCCGACGTTGCGTTGGACCTGCTCGCCGGCGGATCCCCCGATGCCCACTGGGTGAGGGACGACGATGCCGAGGGCCTGGACCGGGTGCGGCGGTCGGTGGCGGTCGCGGGCGTCGAGATGGCGTCGGCGGCGATGGGCGGGGATGCGGCCGCCGCCCTGGATGGCGCCCACCGCATCAAGGTCCTGGCCGCCACCCGGCGCGGCCCGCTCGGCGTCTATGACTGGAGTGATCGGATGGCGGCGGCGGTGGCCGATGCCCTGCCGGGGGTCAGCCGGTCCCGGGCCTGGTACGCGGGCCGGCCCGTCATGGTCACCGCCAACGACCCGGTGAACGACGTCTTCAACGGCGATGTCGGGGTCGTGGTGGCCACCGTGTCCGGCGAGCCGATGGTGGCCTTCACCGGCGTGGACGGACTCCGCTACCTGGCGCCCTCGCGCCTCGGCGACGTGGAAACCTGGTGGGCGATGACCATCCACAAGAGCCAGGGCTCCGAGTTCCCCCACGCGGTGGTGTCGCTACCCCGCTCCGCGTCGCCCGTCCTCACCCGCGAGCTGCTGTACACCGCGGTCACCAGGGCGAAGGAACAGGTCACCCTGGTCGGCAGCGAGGCGTCGATCCGTGCCGCCATCGGCCGCCCGGTGGCACGGGCCTCGGGTCTGCGGGCCCGGCTGTGGCCGTCCCCGGTCGATTCCATCCCGAGTGGCTGAGGCGAACACGGTGCCCGCGCTTTGCTCCCCGGCAGCGGGAGCGTAGGGCTGCTCGTGTCACAGAGGATGGTATTCTGAGGGCCTCGTGGAAGTCAGGCGTGATGTTGGAGGGGACCGTCCACGCGGTCCCCTTCGGCAATTGGTGAGACGGTGGAGGGTGAGGGATTCGAACTCCCGGACTCGTGGAAGTCAAGCGATTATCAGTCGCCCCCGTTCGGCCGCTCCGGCAACCCTCCGTCCTGCTCCGGCATTGCGCACGGGTGTCACAGGGGAGGCCCCGGCGGGAGGTCTCACGGCACCGTCCTGCTGGTACCTCTCCCTGACGATGGCGACGGGTGCACAATCCATGACGAAGTGTCATCGCTTGGCTCTGCCCCACTCAGCGCGGAACCGGCCGGAGGCCACCGGGTGCGCCGCGGATGTCCAGGGCTCTGTCGGAACCCCCGCCAGGCACTCTCACCAGAGCAAGCGCCGCCGGTCACGGCACTGATTAATCTCTGCCGATGGACCAGTACGCATCTGCGCTCGAAGTGGCGGCGGCCATCGCGGCCAAGGAGGTGAGCCCGCTCGAGGTGCTCGAGGCCTGCCTGAGCCGGATCGACGAACGCAATCCGCGGCTCAACGCCGTCATCTGGCGCAACGACGATGAGGCCCGGGGCGAGGCCCGGGCGCTCGGCGAGCGGATCGCCCGGGGTGCCGGGGACCTCCCCCCCTTCGCCGGGGTGCCGCTCCCGATCAAGGACCTCCTCGCCGTGGCCGGACAGCCGGTGACCTACGGGTCCGAGGGGGCCCCTGACGGCCTCAGCGAGACCGGTGAGCCCGTCGCCGACGCGCTGCGGGCGGCCGGCTTCATCCTCACCGGGCGGACCAACGCCCCCGAGTTCGGATCCATCACGGTGACCGAGAACAACCGGTTCGGCGCCACCCGCAACCCGTGGGACCCGGCGCACACCCCGGGAGGCTCGAGCGGGGGCGCGGCGTCGGCGGTGGCGGCCGGCATGTTCCCGGTGGCCCACGCCGGCGACGGCGGGGGTTCCATCCGGATCCCGGCGTCATGCTGCGGACTGGTCGGGCTGAAGCCGAGCCGGGGCCGGGTGGCCTCGTCCGTCCCCGGGTGGCAGGGCATGGCCACCGAGGGTGCTCTCACCCGGACGGTCGCCGACACCGCCGCCCTTCTCGACGCCATCAGCGCCCCCGACCCCTATGCCTGGTGGAACGCCCCCCTCCCCGAGCGTCCCTACGTCGAGGAGGTGGGGGCCGACCCCGGCCGGCTCCGGGTGGCGCTGTGCACGGTGTCAGCGCTGGGCCTGCCGGTCGCCGACGGCCCGATGGCCGCCGTGGCACACGCGGGCCAGCTGCTCGAGGCGGCCGGCCACCATGTGTTCAGCCTGGACGCCGACGTGTTCGATCCGGCCGGGCTCGGCCCCTTTCTCAACGTGATGAACGCCGGGCTGGGCGAGCTGGGGGGCATCGACTGGACGCGGGTCGAGCCGCACAACCGGGCCGGCCATGCCGCGGGGGAGGCGGTCGACAGCCTCACGCTGGCCCGCTCCCTGGCTGAACTGCAGCGGATGACCCGGACCATCACCCGGCGCTTCGACGACGACTTCGACCTGCTGGTCACCCCGACCATGACCATCGAGCCCCCGAAGGTCGGGCTGCTGGAGGCGGTGCACGCCGACCCCGGCGCCCCGGTCATGGACATCGTGGCCATGGCCGCCTTCACCGCGGTGTTCAACATCACCGGGCAACCGGCCATGAGCCTGCCGCTGCACACGGGGGCATCGGGCCTGCCGGTCGGTGTGCAGATCGTCGCCGGTCCCTGGCGCGAAGCCCAGTTGGTGGCCGTCGCCTCCCAGCTCGAGCAGGCCGACCCGTGGAGCGACCGCCACCCCCGGATCGACTGACGTCGCCGGCCGTGGAGTGTGGCCCCGCCGCGGAGTGGCACTGGTGGCGGTGACCGACTGCGAGCGTCATGGCCCAAGTCGACGCGCCCTCCGTACCAAGCTGATGAGCCGGCGCACAGGGTCACTCCCGACCGTCCCGAATGATCGCTACCGTGTGCTTGGTGAACGCTGTCCAGAGAGTCCGAGATTCTCATCACAGATGAACGATCGGGGGGCGCGGAAACCAGCGCGGAGCGGGTCGCCCTCTGGCGTGCCATGCACATCGAGGTTGATCCGCCGCCCCATGTGTTCCATGACCAGATCGGCCTGCAGCTGGCTGCGCCGGAGGCCAGTTGGCGCAGCCGCCCGGACATGAACCCGGCCAGCACCCGATGGTTTCGGGCGGGCATCCTTGCCCGTGCTCGATTCGTAGACGACCTGGTTGCGGAGCAGGCTGGCCACGGCGTCATGCAGTACGTGATTCTGGGCGCCGGTCTGGACACGTTCGCCCAGCGAAGGCCAGAGATCGCCTCCCGCATCCGAGTGTTCGAAGTCGACCAGCCCGGCCCCCAGGCGTGGAAGCACCGACGCCTCATCGATCTGGGCTTCGGCGTCCCGGAATGGCTGCGGTTGGTGCCTGTCGACTTCGAGGCAGGGGAGTCCTGGTGGGACCTCGTGGGGGCTGCCGGTTTCGACCCCGATCAGCCAGCAGTAGTCGTTTCCACTGGTGTCTCCATGTACCTCACCAAAGACGCCAACGAGGCCTCCATGCGCCAGATAGCCGGAGGTCTCGCCCCGGGTTCGACCCTCGCACTGACGTTCCTCCTCCCAACCGAACTCTTCGATGACGCCCTTCGGCCCGGTTTCGAGGCGGCAGAGAGGGGTGCAAGGGCAGGTGGAACGCCCTTCATCAGCTTCTACAGCCCGGATGAAATGCTCGAATTGGCGCGCCGCACCGGATTCGTGGAGGCCCAACACGTGTCGGCGGGCATGCTCAGCGTGCGCTATTTCGCCGGCAGGACAGACGGTCTCCGGACCTTGGGGGGCGAAGAGCTGCTGAAAGCGACCACGTAGGACCTCTCACCCATGGACGGGCGTATCGATCCGAACCCGGTGCCGGTGTTGTTGCACGGGTGATCCGCCGACCCCCTGGACCGATTTCATCGAACCACAGTCACGGGCCGGCGGACTCAGTGCCCGGGTGCAGCCGCGCCGGCCTCGGAGCTGTCGGACTGGCTCACCCAGGTCGTGTACATCGCCGCGTAGAGGCCACCGGCCGCCACCAGCTCGGCGTGGGGCCCCACCTCGACGATGCGACCGCGATCGACCACCACGATCCGGTCGGCCCGCATCGCCGTCGACAGCCGGTGGGCGATGAGGATGGCGGTCCGATTCTCGAGCAGGGCGTCGAGCGCGGTCTCGATCTTGGTCTCGGACTGGAGGTCCAGGTTGGAGGTGGCCTCGTCCAGGACCAGCACGCGGGGATGGGCGAGGAAGGCCCGGGCCAGGGCGATCAGCTGGCGCTCGCCGGACGACAGGGTCTGCCCGCGCTCGTGGACGACGGTGTCGAGGCCGGTGGGCATGCGCTCGACGACATCGGTCAGCCCGACCCGGTCCACCGCCTCCCGGATCTCGCCCTCGGAGGCGTCGGGGCGGGCGAAGGCGATGTTGTCGCCGATGGTCCCGGCGAACAGGAACGGCTCCTGGGGAACCACGCCGAGCTGGCTGCGCAGCGACAACATGGTGACCGAGCGCAGGTCGTGGCCGTCGATGAGGACCCGGCCCTCGGTCGGGTCGTAGAAGCGGGTGACCAGCTTGGCCATCGTCGACTTGCCGGCTCCGGTGGCTCCGACGAAGGCCACCGTCTCGCCCGGGGCCACGGTCAGGTTGACATCCTCGATGACCAGCCGGCCGGGGTCGTACCCGAACGACAGCTGGTCGAAGACGATCTCGCCGTCGATCGGGGGCAGGACGATGGCGTCGGCCGCCTCTACCACCGTGGGTGTGGTGTCGATGAGGTCGCGCAGCTTGTTCACCGAGGCCTGGCCCTGCTGGTAGGTGTTGTACTGCTGGACCAGGAGCTGGATGGGCTGGAAGAAGCGGTTGAGGTACAAGACGAAGGCCACCAGGGCGCCGATGGAAAGAGTGTGGTCGAGCACCATCGTGCCGCCGACGGCCAGCAGCACGGCCTGGCTGAGCACGCCGAGCAGCTGGGTGCCAGGGCCGTAGACGGCGTTGACGTGGGCGGTGTAGTTGTTGGCGTCCCGGTAGTCGCCCACCACGTTGCGGTGATGGATCACATTGTGGCGCTGGCGGTTGTGGGCGGTGACGATGCGGACGCCGTGGAGGCTCTCGGACAGGTCGGCCAGCACGTTGGCGATGCCGTCGCGGACCCGGTCGTAGCCGCGCTCGGAGGCACGCTTGAACCACAACGAGGCCAGCACCAGGGCGGGGACGATGAGCAGGACGGTGATGGTGGCCAGCGCGACGTTGGTGGTGAAGAGGATCACGGTGATGACCACCATGGTCAGGGCCTGGATAGCCAGTTGCGACAGGCCGTCCTGCAGCAGCTGCTGGAGGTTCTCGATGTCGCTGGTCATCCTGCTCATGACCACGCCCGCCTTCTCCTCGGTGAAGAACCCGAGCGAGAGGCGCTGGAGATGGGCGAACACCTTGACCCTCAGATCGTTCATCACCCAGGCGGCCAGCCGGCCGGTGACCTGCACCTGGAACCGCTGGGCCAGGGAGGTGATCACGATGAAGACGAGATAGGCCGCGGCCATGGCGACGACGACGGCGAAGTCCTTGTGCGGGTACATGCCGTCGTTGATGGCGATCTCGGTGAGCTTGGGGCCGGTCTGGGCGGCGATCGAGATCACCACCACCAGCAACCCGGCCAGCGTCAACATCCGCGGGTACTTGGTGAGGAGGCGCCGCAGGCTCAACCGTCGGAGCTCCGCCTCGGACCCGTTCTGCTGGAAGACGATGCCGGGCTCGGCGTGCTCGGGCTCGGACGCCAGCAGCCGGTCGACCCCGTCCTGCAGCTCGGAGGGGATGCCGGCGAAGGGCAGGCCGGGCGCGGCCGGGCGCCCGAAGCCCCCCGGGGCGCCGCCGAATCCTCCGGCCATCCCGCCGCCCCAGCTCATCGGGCCCCGCCGCCTCGCACTGACCCGAGCAGATCCCGCAATTGGTGGCCGTCCTCCGGGTGGCTGTCCTCTTCGGCGGCTTCGGCCCCGTCATCGTCGGCCTGGCGCTCGAACTCGGCCGCCTGGGCCAGCACCTCGGCGTAGAGCGGGGTGGACGCCAGCAGCTCGGCGTGGGTCCCGTCGGCCACCACCTTCTGGTGGTCCAGGAGCACCACCCGATCGGCCAGGGAGATGGTGGAAAGACGGTGGGCGATGATCAGGGTGGTGCGGCCTTCCATCTGCAACCGCAGGCTGGCGTGGATCTTCTTCTCGACCTGGACGTCGATGGCGCTGGTGGCGTCGTCGAGCACCATGACCGGGGGATTGGCCAGCAAGGTGCGGGCGATGGCGATGCGCTGGCGCTGGCCCCCCGACAGGGTGTAGCCCCGCTCGCCCACCACCGTGTCGTAGCCGTCGGCCAGATGGGTGATGAACTCGTGGGCGCCGGCGGCCCTGGCCGCGGCCTCCACCTCGTCGAAGCCGGCGGACGGCTTACCGTAGGCGATGTTGTCCCGCACCGACACCGAGAACAGGAACGGTTCGTCGAGCACCACGCCGACGTTGGCCCGGAGGCTGGCCAGGGTCAGGTCCCGGACATCGTGGCCGTCGATCTGCACCGCACCGTGCTTCACGTCGTAGAAGCGGGTGAGCAGGCGTCCCACCGTCGACTTGCCGGCTCCGGTGCGCCCGACCAGCGCCACGGTCTCTCCCGGGGCGATGTGGAGGTCGAAGTCGGCGAGCACCAGGTGCTCGGCCTCGGTGTCATAGGCGAAGTCGACGTGACTGAAGCGGACGTCGCCCGAGGAGCCGACCAGGTCCACGGCATCGGGACTGTCGGTGACCGTCGGCTGCTCGTCCAGGATCTCGTAGATCCGGTCGGCCGAGGCGGCGGCGCGCTGCCCCATCATGATCAGCATCCCGAGCATCATGAACGGCGCCTGGAGCATCAGAAGGTAGGCGTTGAAGGCCAGGATGGCGCCGACCCCCAGCTGGCCGTGGATGACCATGTAGCCGCCGAACAGCAGCACCAGGGCCAACCCGAGCTGTGGGAGGTTCTGGACCACCGGCGTGAACCGGGCCCGCAGGTCGGCATCTTTGATGTATCCCCACTGGACCCGCTCGGCCGCGCCGGACAGGGCCCGCAACTGCTGCTGCTCGGCCGCGAACGACTTCACCACCCGGACCCCGTTGACGTTCTCGTCGACGATGGTGGCCACCTCGGCCAACCGGGCCTGGATGATCCACGACACCGGGAACATCGATTTCCGCATCTTGACGCCGGTCACGTACACGAAGGGCATGGTGGCCATGGCCACGAAGGCCAGGGGCACGCTGATCGACAGCATGAAGATGAAGGCCACCACGGCCATGGAGCACTGGACCAGGATCAGCGGGGCGAAGGTCATGTACATCTGCACCGAGCGGATGTCCGAGTTGGCCCGCGAGATCAGCTGTCCCGATTGCACCCGGTCGTAGAAGGAGAAGGACATCCGGGTCAGGTGCTCGTAGATGATGTTCCGAAGGTCGTATTCGATGTCGTAGGCCGTCTCCATGAGGAAGAGGCGGGCGATGTAGCCCATCACGCCCCCGGCCAGCCCGAGGCCGACGATCCACCAGACGTAGTGGCTCAGGGGCACGGTGTGGCTGGTGATCGAATTGGTGATGGCCTGTTGCAGCAGATTGGGGATCTGCACCATCAGGACCAGGCCGGCGAACGAGAGGCCAAGCGAGGTGAGGAAGATCCCCTTGTGGGCCTTCATGATCGGCAGCGCCCGGCGCAGCCAGCTGAGCGACCGGTCGGGGTCGATGGTGGCCCGGGGCGCCTCGTTCCGGGCCGCTTCGTCTATGGGGACGAACTCGGTTCCCTGCTCGGGGGCCTCCTGGTGCCGGGGCCGGAGGGTGGGGGCCCTCATCGGGCATCCCTCCGGGCCAGCCGGTAGGCGCCGAACGCCCTCCTCCAGGCCAGCAGGCCGTCGAAGGCCCGCTCGGTTTCGATCTGGTCCCCCAGGCACGAGGCGATCTCGCCCAGGCGCCCGGTGACCGCGGCATCGGCGGTGTCGAGGGCGCGCCGTCCGGTGGCGGTGAGCACATGGTCCACCTGCCGGCGATCGGCCACGACATCCCGGCGTTCCACCAGGCCGCGGGCGACCAGCCCGTCGATGATGGCGGTCACGCTCGGCGGCCGTACCGCCAGGCGCTCGGCCAGGTCGGAGGAGACGGCGGAACTCTCGTCGAGGAGGCCCAGCACCCGGTACTGGGGGAGGGACAGGTCGGCAGCGGCCAGGCCGAGCTCGACCTGTTTGGCCAGCCACGCGGCCGTACGACCCAGTGTCTTGCGGTCGTCGTCGGGCACCGGTCCCGCCGGGCTTGCTTTGAGCCTCACATAGTTAGACTATCGAACAATCTCAGTGGGTCGTTCAACGCCCGGGTGTGGAGCCTTACCCGTGCCGCCGGGGCTCACCGTCCGGGTCCCCGGGCCCAGTGCCTGACCGGCAGGGGTGGCTACGAGACGAGACCGGCGGTGGAGATGTTGAGCCCGTCGGCACCTTTGGACCGGTGGACGACCTGGATCTCGCTGAATTCGGCCAGGCCCCAGGGCCCGTTCTCGACGCCTATCCCGCTCCACTTGAATCCGCCGAAGGGCTGCTGCGGGGCGAGGGCCAGGTGGGTGTTGACCCAGGCGGTGCCGCACTCGAGCCGGCCGGCGACCTCGGCGGCGCGGTCGCCGTCCGCGCCCCACACCGAGCCCGACAGCCCGAAGTGGGTGGCGTTGGCCCGCTCGACGACGTCGTCGACATCCCGGTAGGAGATCACCGGCAGGGCCGGCCCGAACTGCTCCTCGTCCACGATGCGGGTACCGTCGGTCAGCCCGGTGAGGATCGTGGGCTCGAAGAAGTACCCCGGCCGGTCCATGGCCTTTCCGCCTACGGCCGCACTGGCCCCGTGCGAGAGGGCGTCGCCGACCAGCTCCTTGACCCGCTCGAACTGCGGGGCGTTGTTGATGGGGCCCAGCTTGGCATCGGGCTCGGTCCCCTCGCCCACCTTGATCCTGCCGGCCTGGTCGGCGAGGACCTCCACCACCTGGTCGTAGAGGGCCTCGGGGACGTAGACCCGCTTGATGGCCGAGCACACCTGGCCGTTGTTGTTGAACGCCCCTGCGAAGATGGCCTTGCCCACCACGGACGGGTCGGCGTCGTCCAGCACGATGGCCGGGTCGTTGCCGCCCAGCTCCAAGGTGACCCGCTTGAGGTCGGGGGCAGCCGAGA
>DATBOO010000172.1:0-1879 GCA_036553725.1 Acidimicrobiales bacterium
CAGGAGGGCCACGGACTGGAGCGCGGAGGTGGCCGCCGAGACCTGCTCGAGGATGTTGATGCAGTAGCGGTCCTCGTCCACCATGCGCTGGAGGCCCCGTATCTGGCCCTCGATCCGCCGAAGACGCTTCATGACCAGTTCTTTGTCGTCGTGGTAGCCCGGTACCACGGTGTCGGTTGGTTCTGACATACCTATACCCCCTAGGTGTATATGCCGAGAATAGCAGAAGTGGCCATCGCCAGCCACAGCAGCCTGGGAGCATGGGGACTTCCCCTGCGGGAGTTGCCGGAATGAAGGAGGGAAAGAGCCGACCGACACGGCTGGTCGTCGTCCTGGCCCTCAATCTCGTCCTGGTGGGTGTGCTGGTTGCCGTCGGGGTCGGTGCCCACTGAGAGGTCGGGCGGCAATGAGGAGGGCTCGCGCCGATGAGTCGTGTCGTCCGGATCCGTCCGCCCAGTGGAAGCCGGTTGATCGAGACCGCGGCAGCAACCTGAACCGGCGTCGGCCCGGGACGGGTCCATCGGAGGAGTGAGGTGAGATGAGATGAGCGCTTTGAGGAAGCAGTTCACGGCCGTGTTGCTGAAGAGCTCCAGCCCGGGCGGCTGGACCTTCGTCGTCATGCCGGGCTCCGCGTCCTTCTTCGGGACGCGCGGCCTGGTGAAGGTCCGGGGGACCGTTGACGGTCATCCCTTCCGCAGTTCGTTCATGGCGATGGGCGATGGCACCCACAAGCTGCCTATCAAGGCCGACCTGCGCAGGGTGATCGGGAAGGAAGCGGGCGATCGGGTCACCGTGATCTTGTCGGAGCGGTTGGAAAAGACAGCGCCCGCCCAGCGATGAGCCCGGTGCCGGTGGACATCCAGATCGAAGAGGGCTCGGATTCGATGTCCAACCTCGGCTGGTCAGGCACACTGTGTTGTGCCCGATCCTCCCCTCGGCTTCGAATGTGTGGTCCGACGGCTCCGTGCCGCCGGCTGCGTCGCCGCCGAAGAGGAGGCTGACGAGCTGCTCGGCGGAGCCGCCGACACCACCACGCTCCAGAACTGGGTCAGCCGGCGCGAGACGGGGGAGCCCCTGGCCTGGATCACCGGCACCGTCCGATTCTGCGGCCACCGGGTCCGTGTCGACCCCGGGGTCTACGTTCCGAGGATCCAGAGTGAGGAGTTGGCCCGCCGGGCCGCCTCCCTGCTGCCCGCCTACGGCCGGGCCGCCGACCTCTGTACCGGCTCCGGTGCCATCGCCGTCCATCTGGTGGCCGCGGTGCCCACAGCCTCGGTCGTCGGCGTCGACCTCGACCGGCGGTCTGCCGTCTGCGCCCGGGGCAACGGCGTCCGGGCCGTGGTGGCCGACCTCGCCCGGCCTCTTCGCACCCGGTCATTCGACGTGGTGACGGCGGTGGCGCCCTACGTCCCCACGGGGGAGCTCCGCCTCCTGCCGGCCGACGTCCAGCGGTACGAGCCCCGCCGCTCCCTCGACGGGGGACACGACGGCCTGGATCTGGTGCGGCGGATCGTCACGGCCGCGGCCCGCCTCCTGCGGCCCGGCGGATGGCTCCTCACCGAATTGGGCGGTGACCAGCAAGACACGCTCGATCCGGCGTTGGCGGCATCCGGGTTCATCCTCGTCGACCCGTGGTTCGACGAGGATGGTGACCTGCGCGGCGTGGCTGCCCAGGCGGCGGTACCGACCAGAGGTGTTGAGGCCATTCGGCTCAGTGCTTGACGGGCAAGTCATCTCGCCGGAAGCATGACCCGCCCACGAGGTTCGGGGACTCATCGGGTCACCGCCGGGTCCTTCCGAGCGCATGCCCCCTCCTGGCTCAGCACGGCCGTCCAGTGCTACAATACCTAGCTGTTCGGTCGATTTAGAGGAGTTGGGG
>DATBOO010000190.1:0-31745 GCA_036553725.1 Acidimicrobiales bacterium
CCTACGGTCAGCGTCGACCTGACCACTGAGAGCGCACAGGACCCCCTTGCATGGCTTGTCCGGCCGGTTCGGCCGCGGGTTTTCTGGCACGGAACGGCTCGCATGTTGGCCCGGGGAGCCGTTCGAACGGCCCCCTCCGAGCCGTCCGGTGAGTGTCCCGATCGGGCTACGGGTGCGGTCGGACCGCGATCCCCCAGGACCCCGTCCACCGGCCCCGGGGGCGCAGCACCACCAGATCCGTCCCGGAGCGGAAGGCGTCAGGCGGGCAGCTCATCGGCTCGACCGCCACCGACGTCCTTCGCCGACCGGCCTCCAGCGTGTCGCCGGTGTAGACCATCAGGTAGCCGAACCGTTCGTCCACCCACAGGGTCGCTCCGCCGCCACCGTCAGGATGATCGAGATCCACCCGGGCCCGACCGTCCCCGTCCCGGCTCAAGCCGGTGTAGCAGGTGTCCAGCCGGGTCACCCCGATCAGCCTGCCCTGGTTGAAATCGAACTCCGTGCCGGACACCGGACCCCTTCCCGTGGGAAGGCCCCGGTCGTCGGCGATCAGGCGCTGATCGGCGGGTACCCTCAGGCGGACCAGGTCGACGGTCGGCGTGCCCACGGTGAGGTAGGGATGGAAACCCATGCCGAAGGGCAGGTCGGTCTGCCCTGGGTTCTCAGCGTCGGTCACCACCGTCAGGCCATCCCGTCCCAGCCGGTACTCGACGGCCAGCCGCAACCGGAAGGGGTAGCCGGGCGACGGATGGAGCTCACAGGCCATGCTCACCCGGTTCTGCGCCCGGCTCACCATCCGCCACGGCATCCACCGGACGAGGCCGTGGATGGCGTTGTGTCGTGACGGCTCGTCCAGGGGGGCCTGGCCCTCGGTCTCCTCGAACGTATACCGGCCGTCGCCCAACCGGTTCGGCCAGGGGGCGAGCACCTGGCCGCGCCCTCCTTGGCTCCATTCGCCGGGTCCGAATCCGTCGATTACCGGGCGGTCCTCGATGGTGAAGGAGCGGAGCGTGGCCCCTACCTCGGTGATGACCGCCCGTTGGTGGCCATGGCCGATGACCCACTGGTCGCCGGTGGCGATGGTGGTCTCCGCCGGACGTCGGTCTTCCGCAGGGGATGGGGCAGTCATGGTCGCAGTTTGGTCGTCCGTCGGATCGGCTGACCCCGGAGTGGCCGACGTCGACCGGTATGGTAGGCGATGAGGCCGCCGAGGCCCGAAGGACCGCCAATCGCGTCCCTCTGCTCATCTCGCGCCCGGTGGCCCGGATCTCCCCGCGAACGGAACCTGTCCACATGCGCATCCTGATGACCAATGACGACGGGGTGTTCTCCCCCGGCATCGCCGCCATGGCGAGGGGCCTGGCCTCCGTGTTCGGTGACCGGCACGACCTGGTGGTGGTGGCGCCGCTGACCGATCACAGTGGCGCGGGAGCCGCCGTGGGCCCGGTCTACGAACGGGAGTCGATCCCGTATGAGTCCGTCGAGATACCCGGACTGGCCGATGTTCCCGTCTACGGCATCGACGGCCCTCCGGCGCTGGCCGTCATCCTGGCCTGCATCGAAGGGTTCGGACCCCGACCCGACCTGGTGGTCTCCGGGATCAACCACGGCCTCAACACCGGGCGCTCGGCACTCCACTCGGGCACCGTGGGCGCAACCCTCACCTCGGCACAATTTGGCATCCGTGGTCTGGCCGTGAGCATCGCCTGGGGGAGGGACCCGGTGCCATGGGAGACACCCGTGCAGCTGGCCGCGGGGATCGTGCCGGTGCTGGCGGGCATGCCCCCGGCGACCGTCCTCAGTCTCAACGTGCCCGCGGTATCCATGGACACCCTTCGGGGTCTGCGCCATGGCACCCTGGGCACGATCGGCCTGATCCGGTCGGTCCGGCCCGAGAACACCCCGGACCCGGTCACCGGCACGCCCGTCGACTCCACCGGCGGGGCGATCACCCTGACCCTGCGGGGGATGGGAGCGGCGGCCGATCGGATCGCGGAGCGGGCCGAGCTGGAGCCCGACTCCGATGCCGCGTTGCTGGACGCAGGTTGGGCGACACTCACCCCGCTCCTCGGTGTCCGCGAAGACCGCACCGATCAGGGCCAACAGGCGCTCGAAGCCGCGCTGGCCACCTTCGCCCCCGTGCCCGTCGAGCCTCGCTGACCACATCGGAGGTGCAGGCGGTCACCCGCCCTCTGGTGGGCCCGGCCGCTCACCCGAAGAGCTCGTCCAACCAGTCGTAGGTGACCTGGGCCGAGAGCCGTATGTTGTCCGACTGGCAGTGGGTCGAAGCGCCGTCCTCCGCCGTGAAGACCACCGGTGTCACCGGCCCCCCGGCCTCGGCAACGAACGAATGGAACTGGGCCAGGGGCTCAGGCCCCTCGCGGTCCCCGATCATGGCCAGCACTGGGCATTGAATCTCCGCGGCCAGGTCCCCGAGCCGGAAGGCGAGAATGGTGTCCCGCCACCGGTGGAACGAGGGGACGCCGAAACGAAGGCAGATGGACGCGATCCCCCACTGCATCTGCCGTGGCATCAGGTCCTCCGGGACCCCGATCACGTCCTCGGGCCGGATGTCCCGGGTCATGCGGAAGACCTCGGACCCCACCCAGGCCTCCATGTACCGGCTCATGTCGACAACCGGCGGGTTGGCCACCAGCGCGCCTACCCGGCGATCGGTGGCCGCGCTGCGGGCGGCGAAGTACGAGCCGAAGCTCTGGCCCGCCAGCGCCAGCCGGGCCCCGTCCACGTCGGGCCGACCGAGCAGGTCATCGAGCACGGCGCCGATCGGCACCTCGTAGTCGGGCCGGAAGGTCATGGTCGGGTTTCGGCGCATGCACCCGGGCTGGCCGGGCCCGTCGAAGACGAAGACGTTCCACCCCCGTTCGGCGCCGGGTGCCCCGAGGTGGAAGTAGAGCTCCTCCGCGCTGGAATCGAAGCCGCCCACCCCGACCAGGGTCGGGTACCGGCCGTCGATCCCGGTGCCCCCCGCCGGCGAGGCCCGTACCAGGTACCCGGGCAGTGACCCCCCTTCGAACGGGACTTCGACCAGTTCCACCGGCCGGTCCAGCAGCGCGGCGGCCTGGGCGAAGCAGGCCTGGCTCCGCTCTCCGGTGCGGTGGGATCCTCCCTCGACGCCCTCGGCGTAGTACTCCGCCGTCCGGTAGTACGTCGATGCCCGGAGCAGGTGGTCCCGGCCGCTCACCCGACGGCCCGCCTCCAGGCACACCCGGCCCCGGCCCTCTGTCCGCTCCGCCAGCCGTTCGAAGGCGACGGCCCAGCTCCGTGGGCTGCCGTCGGTGATCTCCTCCACCACACCGAGGCACTCGCCCACCGTCGACCCGCCGTAGTCGGCCACACCGAGCGCCCGGATCAGCTGATAGTTGAATTCGTCGTCGCGGAAGCCCTCGACCCGGATGGCGCTGCGGACGACGTCGGAGTCTTCGAAGGACACGGCCCTCATTTCAGTGCCGGTCGGACCCGACAGGTGCGGGAACAGGCACGGTCAGGTGGTCATTGTGCCCGATCGGGGGCCTACCCTGTGTCATGCGCGTTGCCGCCATCCAGACGACGGCCGGCCCAGAGCGTGATGCCAACCTCGAGGCTGCCGGCAAACTGGTGGAGGAAGCGGTCTCGGACGGCGCCGAACTCGTGGTCCTCCCCGAATACTTCTCCGTGGCCGGCAGTCAGGACCACCTGGCTCGACACGCAGAATCGCTGACCGGCCCCACCGTCACCTGGGCATCGCGCCTGGCCGGGCGGTCGAAGATCCGCCTCCTGGCCGGGAGCTTTCCCGAAAGGGCCGATGCCGAGCCGGTGGTCGACGGCCTGGAGGGACACGGGGGGCGCATCTTCAACACCAGCTGCCTGATCGGGCCGGACGGATCCGTGGAGGCGGTGTACAGGAAGATCCATCTCTTCGACGTGGAACTGGGCGGAGCCAGCTACTGCGAGTCGGCGGTCATCGCACCCGGTGACGAGCTTTGCGTGGTCGCCCTGGTCCGGCCATCGGTCGGGGACCGACGTCCCACTCCGGTCCTCGGACTGTCCATCTGCTACGACCTCCGGTTTCCGGAGCAGTACCGCATCCTGACTCTCCTCGGGGCCACGGTGATGGCGGTGCCGGCAGCCTTCACCGCCGCCACCGGCCCCCCACACTGGGAGCTGCTCCTCCGGGCCCGCGCCGTCGAGAACCAGGTCTTCGTGATCGGTGCGGGACAGGTCGGTGACCTTCCGGCCGGAATGCCCGCCTGTCACGGCCATTCGATGATCGTGGACCCCTGGGGGACAGTACTGGCGGAACGGGACGATCCCTCCCCGGGCGTGGTGAGCGCCGACCTCGACGGGGACCGGCAGCAACTGATCCGGTCCGAGCTGCCCGTTCTGGCAAATCGTCGCCCCGGAGCGTACCGTTGGCCGGGTGAAACGACAGGGCGCGCACCCGAAACCGGTCGCTAGGAGCTCATCGCACCGTTCGCCGGCCACGGCCTCGGCCTCGCCGGCCGCGCCACCCTACGAAGTCGGAATGTTCGAGTCGGACGGCATGCAGCTGTACTACGAGATCCATGGTCACGGCCCTCGGGTCCTGGTGTTCATGCACGGGATCCTGATGGACTCCAACATGAATCGCCGGCTGGCCAACGACTTGGCGGCCAAGGGCAACCGGGTGATCCTGATCGATCTGCCGGGCCACGGGTTGTCGGACAAGCCCCAGCGGGCCTCGTTCCACCGCATGGACACCTATGCGGAACATGTCGTGGCCCTGCTCGACCACCTCGGAATCGACAAGGCGGTCATCGGAGGTGTCTCGCTGGGCGGCAACGTGAGCCTGCTGGTCGCCGCCCTCGCCCCCGAGCGGGTGCAGGCCCTGATCATCGAGATGCCCGTGCTCGAGTGGGCCGTTCCGGCCGCCGCCATCACCTTCGTCCCCATGCTCCTCGCCGTCCACTTCGCCCGCCCACTGGTCAGAAGAGTGGCATCCCTCATCGGTCGACTTCCCCGCACCGGCCATGGCGCGGTGGACAGCGTCATGAACTCGTTGTCCAACGATCCGATGGAGACCGCCGCAGTCCTACACGGGATCCTGGCCGGGCCGATCGCCCCCACCGTCGACCAGCGCTCGGCCATGGAGATGCCGGCCATGGTCATCGGCCACCAGGTCGACCGGATCCACCCCTTCCATGACGCGGAGCAGCTGGCCAAGCGTCTGTCCGGGGGGAAGTTGGTGCAGGCCAACTCCCTACTCGAGCTCCGCTTCCATCCCGAGCGTCTCACCGTGGAGATGGCCAATTTCCTCGATGACGTCTGGTCCTCTCCGGCGCAGCCGGACCGAAGGGTCGGCTGACCGGTTGTCCGGCGACCGGCTGATCGATCAGTCGTCGAGGTCGGGCCGTCGGGCGCGCTTGCGCTCAGAGACCCGGCGCTTGGCCGTCAGCCGTCGCTCCTTGGCCCCCCGTGAGGGTCGGGTCGGTCGGCGGGGCTTCTCGATGTGGAGGGCATCGGCCATGCGGGCGCGGAACCGCTGCACCGCCAGCTGCCGGTTCCGGAGCTGTGACCGTTCGTCGTCCGCCACCAGCCGGACCTCCGGCCCGAGGCGATCGATGAGCCGGGCGCGTTGCCGCGGCCCCAATGACGGTGACCCGGCCACGTCGAATCGGAGCTCCACGCGGGTGTTCACCTTGTTGGCATTCTGCCCGCCCGGACCGCTGCTCGGGCTGAACCGGAATTGCAGCTCGGAAAGGGGGATCGCCAGTGACGCGCTGATCCGCACCGTCCCGACGCCGTCGCCGTCCGCAGTCATGACCAGGAGGGTGGCACGTCGCCGGCCCCGGGTTCGTCCACCACCGGGTTGGTCAGCTCACCGACACCCTCGATCTCCACCGTCACCTCGTCCCCGGCCACCAGCCATCGCGGCGGGTCCTCGCCGGCGGCCACTCCGGCCGGCGTCCCCGTGGTGATGAGCATCCCTGGCTCCAAGGTGAATGCCGTCGAGAGATGCTCGATCATCTGGCGACAGGTGAAGATCATGTCCTCGGTCCTCCCGTCCTGGCGCAACTCGCCGTTGACCCGGGTGCGGACGGCGAGGTCCTGCGGGTCCCCCACCTCGTCGGTGGTCACGATCCACGGCCCGGTGGGCCCGTGGGTGTCGAATCCCTTGCCCATCATCATGGTGGGCGACCGCCACTGCCAGTCCCTCACGCTCACGTCGTTGACCACGGTGAACCCGGCCACCACGTCGAACGCGTCTTCGGCGGGAACATGCCGGCACCGACGACCGACGACCATGCCCAACTCGCCCTCGTAGTCGACGGCCGACGACACCCGGGGCACCTCGATGGCCGCGCCCGGACCGATGACGCAGGTCGGCTGCTTGGAGAACCAGGTCTGACACCCGGGGCGCTCGTGTCCCAACTCCTTTACATGGGCGTCGTAGTTGCGGGCGATGGCCAGAAAGGAGGGAGGACGGGGCACGGGTGCGACCAGTCGGGCCTCGACCAGCGGCACCCGCCGGGCCCTGAAAGTGTGTGCTCTTGCCAGCGTGCCACCGGCGTCCCCACCGAGGGACAGCAGCGCGGTCATCGAGCCGGGCAGTCCGATCATCGGGTCGGTCAGATCGACGACTTCGTCGCCGACTACCAGGCCGGTCCGCACCGCTTCGTCGAACAGGCTCACCAGTCGCATCCTCGAAAACTTAGGCCACGGCCGGTCCTACACTCGGGCCATGCCCGACTCCCACCCCTCCCCGTCCGACGGCCGCGACCACGAATTTGCGGGGCAGACCGTCCTGGTCACCGGGTCGTCGTCGGGGATCGGAGCCTCCACCGCCCGCCACTTCGCCGCCCTCGGTGCCACCGTGGCCGTCAACTCGTCGACATCCGTGGAGGCGGGCGAGGCGCTGGCCGCAGAGCTCCCGGGTGCCGGCTACTTCCAGGCCGACGTGGCGGACGAGGGGCAGGCCCGGCGGCTCGTCGACCAGGTGGTAGCCCGGCACGGGCGGCTCGATGTGCTGGTCAACAACGCGGGGACCACCCAGGTGATCCCCCACGGCGAACTGGAGGCGGCCTCACCCGAGGTGTGGCGCCGGATCTTCGACGTCAACGTGATCGGCACCTGGCAGGTGACGGTGGCCGCGGTTCCCCACCTGCGCGCCTCGGGACGGGGCCAGGTGGTCAACGTCTCTTCGGTGGCCGGCGAGCGCCCGACCGGCAGCTCGATCCCCTATGCCTGCTCGAAGGCGGCGGTCAGCCACATGACCAGGCTGTTGGCCAACACGCTCGGCCCGGACATCCGGGTCAACGCGGTGGCTCCCGGACTGGTCGACACCCCCTGGACGGCGGACTGGGGCGCGGTGCGCGAGTTCGTGACCGCCCAGGCGCCGCTGCAGCGCACCGCGTCCCCCGAGGACGTGGCCGAGGTCATCGTGGGGCTGGCCCGGGCCTCCTACGTGACCGGCGAGGTCGTGCTCATCGACGGCGGACTCCACCTGCGCTGAGGCCGCGCCGGCCGGTCTCCCACTCGTCCCGTCCCAGCCGCCAGATGCCGTGGGGCGACCCGGGGAAGCTGGAGAGCATCCGCTCCTCGAGGAGCGACAGGCCGAGCCGGCCGGCGACGGCCTGGGATCGCCGGAGCTCCCACTGACCCCGCCACGCGGCCATGCCCTGCCACGCATCCGCCCGCGAGAGGTTCTTCGGAAGGGGGAGGGACCGGTGCACCTCGGGAGCCAGGAGGATGTCGGTGTAGGCCCGAGGTCGGACTCCTCCAGAGGGCGGAGGACCAGGCGCTGGGTGGTCAAAGTGGGGCACGCGGTCATCGCCGCATTCAAGCACCGCGGCGGGAGTCCCCACCCGGGGGTGGTCCGAGCCGTCCTCACCCGAGGGTGGTGTGGATGTCCATTCCGGCCCGCAGCGTGCGGCTCACCGGGGTCCGTTCGGCGATCTCGGCCAACCGCTGCTTCTGCTCGGCCGAGAGCTCGCCGTCGACCTTGATGGTGCGTTCGATCCGCTCCACCTTGGAGGCGCCATCGCCGGTACGCAGTATCCGGGCGCGTACCTTCACCTCGCCCAACGCCCAACCCTTCCGGTTGGCGTACATGCGCAAGGTGGCGGCCGTGCACTGGACCAGGCCGGCGAGGACGAACTGGTAGGGATTCGGCCCTTCGTCGTCACCGCCCACCTCCGGGCCCTCATCGGCCACGAGGTGATGGCGCCCGGCCCGGATCTCCCCGCGGTAGCCGGCGGCACTGGTCACCGACACCATGGCGATCGCCTGCTCGCCCTCGACCGGAGCGGCTTTGGCGACACTCACGGCGTCCCTCTGTCATCTCCGCGCACGCACACTCCCATACCGCTTTCGTAGCACCGAATCCGGGGGACCGTAACAGACGCGTGAAAATTCATGGCCACGACAGGAAACGGACGAAGAGCCCTTCCCGGCCCCGGGACAGCGGCGCGAGAGTGGCTCTGTGGCCTCTGTAACCAGACTGGAACAATGGAAGGATCAGCGGGCGGCCACCGGAATGGTGCCAGCTGGGGCGCGCCGGGCCGGTGTCCGTCCGGACACTTGGATCATGTTGGCCGGGGTGGTGGCTCCGCTCGCCTGCGCCTCGTTGCTCATCTCGTTGCGCGGTCGCCTCGACCCTGCCGACAACGCGCTCATCCTGGTGGTGGTCATCGTGGCCGTGGCCAGTACCGGCCGGCGGATGGCGGCCGTCGTGGCCGCCATCTCCTCGGCACTCAGCTTCGACTTCTTCCTGACCCGTCCCTACAATTCCTTCCGGATCACCCGCCACGCGGACCTGATCACCGGGATCCTGCTCCTGGTGCTGGGCACGGCGGTCGGCGAGATCGCCGCCCGAGGTCGCAATCACCGCCTGGCGGCGTGGCAGAGCCGGAGCGAGGTGGCATCGATCCACTCGGTGACAGAGTTGGCCGCCTCGGGTCGGGAGCCTCGGGTGCTGATCGCGGCCGCCGCCGACGAACTGCGCAGCCTGCTTCTCCTGCGCGGGTGCGAATTCACCCGGAGCGATCCCGGTCGAGTCGTGGCCCGGGTGACCTCTGCGGGCGACCTCATGGTCGGGGGCGAGAGGTGGTCCACCGATGACCTCGGCCTGCCCGCCCGCGGCGTCGATCTCCCGGTGCGGGGCAACGGCTGGCTGCTCGGACACTTCGTCCTCACCCCCACGCCGGGAGCTTCCGTTCCCCGTGAGCGGCTCGTCGTGGCCGTGGCCATTGCCGACCAGGTGGGGGCCGTGCTGGCCGTCGACCAACCGGTGCCATCATCGCCCGCCTGATCACGTCGAGGGCTGGCGGACTGCTGGCCGGCACCAGCTCAGTGCAGGGCGGCCAGTGCCTCGTTCAGCTGCAGGACGTTGATGTAGCCGGCGCCCAGGAAGCCCAGCTGTGCCCCGTTGGTCTCCCGGGCGATGAGTGCCCGCAGGGTCGCCGGCGCCAGGCCGGTGGCCCGGGACACCATAGGTACCTGCACCGTGGCGTCGGCCGGGGTGATGTCCGGGTCATACCCGCTTCCTGAGGTGGTGACCAGGTCCGGGGTGGGGTTGACGCCGAGTTTGTTCCAGTAGGCGACGAGGGCCTGGGTATTGGCCAACAGGACCTTGGAGCGCGGGCCCAGGTTGCTCGCCCCCGACAACCCGCTGTTGCCGTTGGCCACCAGGGGGTTGTCCCCTCCGCCCACCGGCGGCGTGGCCTTGGGATTGGCCGCGTAGGGCCCCGTGTCGTCCGGGCGGCCGTGGAACCACCTGGGACTCGACCAGTTCTGGCCGATGAGTGTCGAGCCGTTGGCGGTGATCGACCCGTCGGCCTGGTGCCGGAACAACAGCTGGGCGACGCCGGTACCGGCCAGGGAGTAGACGAAGCCGAAGAACACCAGGCAGAGAACCGCCATGGTCAGTGCCCGGCGAACTTGGATGAGCATCAGCCGGCCTCCATCAGTAGGCGTGCAGGGCGACGAGCACGAGATCGATGAGCTTGATGAATGCGAACGGGACGACGATCCCGCCCACTCCGTAGATCCAGACGTTCCTCCGCAGGATGGCGGCGGAGCTGGCCGGACGGAACTTGACGCCCCGGAGGGCCAGAGGGATCAGCGCCACGATGACCAGCGCGTTGAAGATGACAGCGGACAGCACAGCACTGGTCGGGCTGTGCAACTTCATGATGTTGAGGGCGTTGAGCTGGGGATAGGTGGCGACGAACAACGCGGGGATGATGGCGAAGTACTTGGCCACGTCGTTGGCGATGGAGAAGGTGGTGAGCGACCCCCGGGTGATGAGGAGCTGCTTGCCGATCTCGACCACGTCGATGAGCTTGGTCGGATTGGAATCGAGGTCGACCATGTTGCCGGCTTCCTTGGCCGCAGTGGTCCCGGTGTTCATGGCCACACCGACATCGGCCTGGGCCAAGGCCGGGGCGTCGTTCGTCCCGTCGCCGGTCATGGCGACCAGCTTCCCCCCCTCCTGCTCGGTCCGGATCAGCGCCATCTTGGCTTCGGGCGTGGCCTCGGCGAGGAAGTCGTCGACGCCCGCCTCCTGGGCGATGGCCGCCGCCGTCAGGGGGTTGTCGCCGGTGATCATCACGGTCCGGATGCCCATCTGGCGCATCTCGTCGAACTTCTCCCGGATGCCCTGCTTGACGACGTCCTTGAGCTCGATGACCCCGAGGACTTGCGGTCCGTCAGCCACCACCAGCGGTGTCGAACCCGAACGCGACACCCTCTCCACGATGGCGTCGAGGTCGTCGGGAACTGTCCCCCCCTGCCCGTCGGCCCAGCGCTTGACCGACTCGGCGGCACCCTTGCGGATCTGGCGATGCTCCACGTCGAGGCCCGACATGCGGGTCGTCGCCGAAAAGGGGATGAAGGCGTGCTCGCCTTCGAGCCGGCGCTCCCGGATGTCGAAGCGCTCCTTGGCCAGCACCACGATGGACCGGCCCTCCGGGGTCTCGTCCGCCAGCGACGCCAGCTGGGCGGCGTCGGCTACCTCCTCCTCGGTGTGGCCTCCGACCGGGAAGAAGTCCGACGCCATCCGGTTCCCGAGGGTGATGGTACCGGTCTTGTCCAACAACAGGGTCTGCACGTCGCCCGCCGCTTCGACGGCGCGGCCGCTCATGGCCAGCACGTTCCGCTGCACGAGGCGGTCCATCCCGGCGATTCCGATGGCGGAGAGCAGCGCTCCGATGGTGGTCGGGATCAGGCACACCAGGAGGGCCACCAGGACGACAACCGAGACGGAGGCTCCGGCATAGTGGCCGAACGGCTGGAGGGCCACGACCACGGGGAGGAAGACGATGGTGAGCACGGCCAGCAGGATGGTGAGGGCGATCTCGTTGGGGGTCTTCTGCCGGTTGGCTCCCTCGACCAGGCTGATCATCCGGTCGAGGAAGGTCTGGCCCCGCTCTGCCGTGATGCGGACCACTATGCGGTCGGACAGCACCCTGGTCCCGCCCGTGACCGCCGACCGGTCCCCTCCCGACTCCCGGATGACCGGGGCCGACTCGCCGGTGATGGCCGACTCGTCGACGGAGGCGATGCCTTCGGTGATCTCACCGTCGGAGGGGATGAGGTCGTTGGCCTCGCAGACCACCAGGTCCCCCTTGGCCAGGGATGCCGCTGGAACCAGTTCCTCGGTCCCGTCAGGGAGCAGGCGCCGCGCCTCGGTCTCGGACCGCATCCGGCGGAGGGTGTCGGCCTGGGCCTTGCCCCGGCCCTCGGCCATGGCTTCGGCGAAGTTGGCGAAGATCACCGTGAGGAACAGCCAGATGGTGATGGACCAGGTGAAGATGCCGGGGTGGGCGATCGCCTCGATGAATGTGATCACCGAGCCAACCAGCACCACGAACATGACCGGATTCCTGATCTGCGTGGCGGGATTCAGCTTGATGATCGACTCGATGAGCGAGCGCCGGAGGATCTCCCGGTCGAAGAGGCCCCGGGCCTGCGCCACTCCGTGTGCCTCGGCAGTCGGTTCCGGTTGGGTCGCGGTCATCGCCATCAGAAGAACTTCCCGTGGCTCAGCTGCTCGACGATCGGTCCGAGCGATACCGCGGGGAAGAAGGTGAGGCCGCCGATGATCACGATCACGCCGACGGTGAGACCCACGAACATGGAGTTGTCGGTCCGGAAGGTACCGAGCGACGCGGGCACGACGTTCTTGGCGGCCAGCACTCCACCGAGGGCCAGAGCCGGGATCATGATGCCGAACCGCCCCAGCAGCATGTCGATGGCCCCGATGATGTTGTAGAAGGGAGTATTGCCGGTGAGCCCGGCGAAAGCCGACCCGTTGTTGTTCCCCTGCGACGTCAGTGCGTAGAGGATCTCGCTGAACCCGTGGGGCCCGGCGTTGAGCGGGCCCGCCCGCCCGGCGTGGATGGAGACGGCGACGGCCGTGAAGACGAGCACGATGATCGGCATCACCAGCGCCCCCAGTCCCGCCAGTTTCACCTCCTTGGCCTGGATCTTCTTTCCCAGGTACTCGGGCGTTCGCCCGATCATGAGCCCGCCGATGAACACGGCGATGATGGCGTAGATGAGGATGGTGTAGAGACCGCTGCCGGTACCTCCCGGAGTGACCTCCCCGAGCATCATGCCGGTCAGCAGGCCGAAGCCGCCGATGGGTGTGAACGAGTCGTAGGCCGAGTCGGCCGAGCCGGTCGATGTGTTGGTGGACGATACGCCGAACAGAGCGCTGGAAGTGTCACCGAAGCGGACCTCCTTCCCCTCGGTGTTGCCGGTCGTCGAGTGCACTCCGGCGGCGGCGACGGCAGGATTCTGCTGGTGCTCGGCGTAGCTCGTGAACCCCACCCACACGCCGAAGATGAGCACCATGGCGGCCAGGAGGGCGGCACCGTGCCGGATGCTGCCCACCATCTTGCCGAAGGTGTAGGTGAGGGCGAAGGGGATGGCCAGCAGCAGGTAGACGGACAGCCAATTGGTGAGGCCGGTCGGGTTCTCGAAGGTAGTCGCCGAATTGGCGTTGAGGAATCCCCCTCCGTTGGTCCCGAACTGCTTGATCGCCTCCATGAATCCGATCGGGCCCCGGGGGATGGTCTGGGTGACCCCGTTCAGGGCGTTGTGGATGTGAACGGGGCCGGCGAGTGTCTGCACGGCTCCCTGGCCCACGAAGATGATGCCGGCGATGAAGGCGACGGGGAACAGGATGTAGAGCAGGCATCGGGTGATGTCGACCCAGAAGTTCCCGACGGTCGGAGAGTTGCGCCGGGAGAATCCCCGCACCACGACGATGGCGGCGGCAATGCCCACCGCGGGAGTGACGAATTGTTGGACGGAGAGGGCGCCCATCTGCGAGAAGTACGACATCGTGGTCTCGCCGCCGTAGTTCTGCCAGTTGGTGTTGGTCACGAACGACGACGCCGTGTTGAAGCTGAGGGCCTGGCCCACGGCCCCCAAGTGCTCGGGGTTGAGCGGGAGGGAGCCCTGGATGCGGATGATCACGTAGGTGAAGACGAGCGACACGGCCGAGAAGATGACCATGGATCCGGCGTAGCGCTTCCAGGTCTGCTCCTGTTCGGGCCCGGTGCCGAGGAGCCGGTACACCGGCCTCTCGGCCCAGCCCAGGAAGTGCACCCGCTGTTCGAACACCGCGGCCATGTAGGACCCGAGATAGCGCCAGGTGATGGCCAGGGCGATGACCAGGGTGATGATCGTCCAGGTGAACCCCATGCTCAGAATTTCTCGGGCTTGAACATCGCCACGCCCAGATAGATGAACATCAGGACGGCGACACCGAGAAGAATGCCCTGGGTGACCGTCATACCCGGTCCAGGGCCCAGATGAGGCCGAGCATCGCCAGGGCGAACCCGACGATGCCGAGCGCTACGAGGAAGTCTGCCATGTGACGAGTATCCGCCCGGCGGTCTGAACAGGTTCTGAACGGGAGCCCGCGGCTCTGAATAAATCCTCAACAGATGGGCGTCTTGGATCCGGGGCGCCGGTTTCGTACGACAATGTGCCTGTGCGCAGAAGCATCATCGGACTGGTCACGGGGATGGTGGCCGCCGTGGGCCTCGGCGCGGTCATGGTGGTATTCCGGTCCCACCTCAGCATCGCCTCGGTGGCCCTGGTGCTGGTCATCCCGGTCGTGGCGGGAGTGGCGGCCGGCGGATTCCGGGCCGGTGCGGCCAGTGTGGTCGTCGGGTTCCTCGTCTACGACTTCCTGTTCATTCCGCCCTACTACCGGCTGACCGTCGGCACCGGTCAGAATTGGGTGGTACTCGGTGTGTATGTCGTGGTGATGCTGCTCGTAGCCCGGGTCGTCGCCAGCCTCGACTCCGCACGTTCTGAAGCCCAGAGGAGGGCCGACGAGACACGCCGCCTCTTCGAGCTGTCCGAGCTCCTGGTCGAGGACCGGTCCGTCGACGAGCTGCTCGAGACCATCGTCCGGGCGGTGGCAACGGTGTTCGAGGTCCCCGGGGTGGCACTGCTGGTACCCAAAGACGATCGCCTGGAGATTGCAGCCTCGGCCGGCGAGGAGCTGTCGCGGGACCAGCTCAAGCGGCTGGACCCGCATTCCGGGGTTCCGGTCAGCCTCGGAACTGGACCGGGAGCGCCCCACGAGGTCCGCACCGTGGCGCTGACCGCCGCCAGCCGGCCGGTCGGGATCCTGGCCATGCGGGGGGCCCCGGCGTCCGAGGCGGACCGGGCCCTACTCCGCACCTTCGCCAATCATGCCGCCCTGGCGTTGGAACGGGCGCAGCTGCGCGAACAGGCCCTCCGCTCCGAGCTCTTGGAGGAGGTCGACCGGCTGCGCCACGCCCTGATGGGTGCGGTGTCGCACGACCTGCGCACTCCCCTGGCCACGATGAAAGTGGCTTCCTCGACGCTCTTGAATCCGGCTGCTCCGCTCTCCGACGCCGATGTCCACGAGTTGTACGGCCTGATCGAGGTGGAGACCGACCGTCTGACCCGCCTGGTCACCAACCTCTTGGACCTCACCCGGTTGGACGCAGGAGCCCTCGAGATCCGCCGGGGCCCGCAGTCGGTCCGCACCCTGGTGACCGACGCCGTTGCCGCGCTTCGCTCCACCCTGAACGGGCGGGCGGTCCGGATGGAGCTGGCCGACGGGCTCCCACCGGTCGACGTCGACGAGCTTCTCATCGGTCAGGTACTGGCTAACCTCCTTGACAATGCTGATCGCCATTCCCCGCCGGAGACTCAGATCACCGTGACCGGTGAACTCCGCGACAATCGGGTCGCCATCTCCGTGGCCGACAGGGGGCCGGGGGTGCCGCCGGCCGAGCGACAGGCCGTCTTCGACAGATTCGTGCGCTTTGACACCGGAGGCCGGTCCGGCCTGGGGCTGACCATTGCCAAAACGTTCGTCGAAGCCCACGATGAACAGATCTGGGTCGAGGATGTGCCCGGAGGAGGCGCCCGCTTCGTCTTCACCCTTCCGCCGGCGGCCGGCAGTGGCGGCGGGTAGGCAATGGCCCGGATCCTGGTCATCGATGACGACCCCTCGCTCCTGCGCGCGCTCCGTGTCGGGCTGCAGGCCGGGGGCCACGAGGTCACGACGGCGGTGAACGGCGGCCAGGGCATCTCCCAGACGGCGCTGGCATCGCCTGACGTCGTCGTGCTCGACCTGGGCCTTCCCGATATCGACGGGCAGGCGGTCTGCAGGAGGATCCGCCAGTGGAGTGAGGTGCCGATCATCATCCTCTCGGCCAGCGGCGCCGAGGACCGCAAGGTCGCCGCGCTCAACGGAGGGGCGGACGACTACGTCACGAAGCCGTTCGGCATGGCCGAACTGGAAGCCCGGATCCGCACCGCCATCCGCCATCGTGCGCCCAGGCCCGACGAGCCACCGCCGGCGGCCATCAGCGTCGGTCAGCTCGACCTGGACCTCGTGCACCGCGAAGCCCATGTGAAGGGTGTTCCGGTCGGGCTCACGACCAAGGAGTTCGAGGTGCTGTCCTTCCTGGCCTGCCACGCCGGACGGACCTGTACCCACCAGATGATCCTCTCGAACGTCTGGGGCACCGGCTACGGCAAAGAGGCGCAGTACCTCCACGCCTACGTGCACCGGCTGCGACAGAAGCTGGGCGACGCCTCGGGGACGCTTATCCGGACCGCACCGGGGATCGGCTACAGCCTCGACGCGGGGTCGGCTGAGAGCCCGTCCGACACGGCGCCGCGGCACACGATGGATCGTCCCTGAGGACAGGAGAGTCGTGGCACGAGGAAAGCTCCGGCTGTATCTCGGCGCTGCCCCAGGGGTGGGCAAGACCTACGCCATGCTCAACGAGGGGTGGCGGAGGAAGGAGCGCGGCACCGATGTGGTGATCGGCTGGGTCCAGGACCATGGCCGACCACACACCGACGCGCAGATCCGCGACCTCGAGGTCTTCCCGCGGCGCACCGTCGGGTACCGGGGGCAGACCCTGGAGGAGATGGACCTCGATGGATTGCTGGCCCGCAAGCCCGACCTCGTACTGGTAGACGAGCTGGCGCACACCAATGCCCCCGGCTCGAAGAATGCCAAACGCTGGCGGGACGTCGAAGAGCTCCTCGACGCCGGCATCAACGTCATCTCGACGGTCAACCTCCAGCACCTCGAGTCACTCAACGACGTCGTCGAGCAGATCACCGGCGTCACCCAGCAGGAAACGGTGCCCGACCCGGTGGTGAGGGCGGCCGATCAGCTGGAACTGGTTGATATGGCCCCCGAGGCACTGCGCCGGAGGCTGGCCCACGGGAACGTCTACCCTCCGGAGCGCATCGATGCCGCCCTCGGGAACTACTTCCGCACAGGGAATCTCACGGCACTGCGCGAGCTGGCGCTGCTCTGGGTCGCCGATCGGGTGGACGAGGAGCTCAACCACTACCGGGAGCGACACAACATCGCCGGACCGTGGGAAACCAAGGAGCGGGTGGTGGTCTCGCTCACCGGCTCACACGGGAGCAGCATCCTCATCCGACGTGCCGCCCGCATGGCTATGCGCACGAAAGCCGAGCTGGTCGGCGTGCACGTCCGGACGGACGACAGCCTGACCGGTCGAGGGTCTCAAGGCCTGGTCCAGAACCGCGCCCTGCTCGACGATCTCGGGGGACGCTACGTCGAGGTGGTCGGCTCCGATGTGGCACCCGCCCTTCTGCAGGTGGCCCAGGCCGAGAATGCGACCCAGCTCGTGATGGGTGCCACCCACCGGAGCCGATTCACCGAGTTCGTCCGCGGGTCGGTCATCAATTCGGTCATCCGGGCAGCCGGCGGCTCGCTGGATGTCCACGTCATCGCCACCGAGGTCGAGCTGCAACCGGACTCCGACCGCGACACCGGGACTGACCCGGACGGTGTCACCGAGCACCCCCGTGGCCATCGCCGGCCGGCTGGCCGGCACCGCCGCCGGGTGCTCTCACCCCTGCCGTTCCGGCGCCGATTGGCGGCCCTGGTCATCGGGGCGATCGGCTTTCCGCTGCTCACGGTCGTGCTCACCAGCGATCGCAGCCATGTCGACCTGTCCACTGCGCTCAGTTCGTACCTCGTCCTGGTGGTGGTGGTGGCGGCCACGGGAGGGATGTGGCCGGGGGCCCTGGCCGCCCTGGCGGGGTTCCTCCTCTCCAACTACTACTTCGCACCGCCCATCCATACCTTCACCATCGGCGGTGCCCGGGACATACTCGCCCTGGTGATGTTTGCAGTCACCGCGGGGGTGGTCAGCGTCCTGGTCGATCTCTCGGCCCGACAGACCGCCGGCGCCATCCAGGCCCGGACCGATGCCCGCACGCTCGCCCGGGTCGCCGGTCGAATGGTCGCTCCGGAGGGGAATCCGCTTCCCTCGCTCCTGGAGGAGTTGAAGACCGCCTTCCGCCTCGATGCGGCCGCCGTGCTCCGCTCCGACGTGAACCGCCAGCCCCCCGGTTCCACCCCCGGGGCGGAGGTCGCCGTCCGGAACTGGTCGGTGGTGGCCTCCGCCGGCCTCCAGCCGCCGGGAAATCCCACCGAGGCCACGGTGGTGCTGCCCCTGACCGGCTGGGAACTCCTGGCCCTGAAGGGACCGGACCTGACGGCTGAGGACCGGGAGATCCTGTCCGCGTTCGCCGCCCAAGTGGCGACGGTCCTCGAAAGTGCCCGTCTCCATGCCGAGGCGGCCGAGGCCGACGCGCTGGCCAGGGCCAACCAGCTTCGATCCGCCCTGTTGGCGGCAGTGAGCCACGACCTTCGCACGCCCCTGGCCTCGATCAAGGCCGCGTCGTCAAGCCTCCTCTCGGACCAGCTGGCGTTCGGGCCCGACGACACACGGATTCTGCTGCAGACCATCGACGACGAATCCGATCGATTGAACAGCCTGGTCGAGAACCTCCTCGACATGAACCGACTGCAGACCGGTTCGATGGAGGTGCTCGATCAGAGCACCGACGTGCACGAGTTGATCACTTCCGCCCTCGAGAGTCTCGGGCCACGCGGTGTCGATGTGACGGTGGATGTGAAGGAGCCTCCCCCCCGGGTCCGGACCGACCCGGTGCTCCTCGAACGTGCCGTGGCGAACCTGGTCGACAATGCCCTTACTCACGCCGGTGGGTACGGACTGCGCGTCGAAGCCGGCCCGGTGGCCGGCCGGGTCGACATCCGGGTGATCGACCGTGGACCGGGTATCCGCCGTGAGGACCGTGAGGTGGTGTTCCAGCCCTTCCAGCGTGCCGGCGACTCCGAACGCCGGGTCGGCGTGGGACTCGGCTTGGCCGTGGCCCGTGGATTCGTCGAGGCGGTCGGTGGCGAACTGGACGTCGAGGACACCCCGGGCGGTGGCTGCACGATGGTGGTTCGTCTGCCGGACGGTGGCCCGACCGGTGCCGGGTCCCCGGGCACCCTCGGCCGCTCGCGACCCGACCCGACCGGGCCCCTCCAGGCGACCGGCGCCACGGATCCGCGGGCACCGTCGGCATCGTGAACGCCCTCGAGGTGACCTCACCGCCCCACGGGAACGGCGGCGAGTCCCTCACCACCGTTCTGGTCTGCGACGACGACACCTCGCTGTTGCGCGCATTGGGCATCAGCCTTTCCGCCCGCGGCTACGAGGTGGTGATGGCCCGGAGCGGGGAGGAGGGGATGGACCGGGCAGCCCGCCTCCACCCTGACGCGGTCCTCCTCGATCTGGGCCTCCCCGGTATCGACGGCGTGGATGTGATCCACGGCATCAGGCGGTGGAGCTCGGTGCCGATCATCGTATTGTCCGCCCGCCACCAGAGTGTCAGCAAGGTGGAGGCCCTCGATGCCGGAGCCGACGACTACGTCACCAAGCCATTCGGGATGGACGAGCTCCTGGCCCGATTGCGGGCCGCGTTGCGGCGGACGACTATCGATTCCCGGCCGGCTCGTGTCGAATTCGAGGGGTTCGCCATCGACCTCACACAGAAGCGGGCCACCCGCGACAGGGCCGACGTGCACCTCACCCCCAAGGAGTGGGCCATCGTCGAAGTCCTCATCAGGAATTCGGGCCGATTGGTGTCCCAGCGTCAGCTGCTCAAGGCAGTGTGGGGTCCCCAGTACGAGACCGAGACCGAGTACCTCCGGGTGCTGATGGGCCGGGTCCGGAAGAAGCTCGAGGCGGACGCGTCCCGTCCCCGCCATTTCCGGACCGAGCCGGGCCTGGGGTACCGCTTCGAGCCCTGACTTGCTTCCTCCTAGGATCGGTTGACGTGCACCGGGCCACAGTCGACATCTACGACGAGCGCGGCCTGCAGTGGGCCGCCGCCCACGCCGCTTCCCCTCGGCGTCCCGAGGCCGAGGCCTTCGCCGGACGGGCCGGAGCGGGGCTGCGCATCGACGTCGGGTGCGGCGCGGGCCGCTACCTGCCCTGGCTCGGAGCCCCCGCCATCGCCTTCGACGCCTCCCGTGTGATGTTGGAAGCCTGCCGCCAGACGGTGCCCGATGCGCTCTACGTGCAGGGTGACGTCGAATACCTGCCGTTCGCCCGAGGGTCCATCGCCGGGGCTTGGTCGTGGATGACCCACCTCCACGTCCCACGATTGCGCCTTCCGATGGCACTCTGGGATCTCCACCGCGTGCTGGCCGTCGGAGCGCTGTTCGAGCTCCAGGTCCTCCTGGGGGACGGCGAGGGCGACGACCAGCCCGGTGACGAGGAGGGTGGGCGGTTCTTCGCCGGATGGCAACCCGGCCCGCTGGTGGATGTGGTCACCGGTGCGGGATTCACCGTCGAGGACGGGTCGGTCACGGTGTCGGGCGACGAGGTCCGCCTCCGGGCGGTCCGGGCCCGGACGCTCGCCGACACGGTCGGCGCCGGGATGCGGCTGCTGGTATGCGGGGTCAACCCGTCGGTCTACTCGGCAGACGCGGGCGTCGGGTACGCCCGGCCGGGCAACCGGTTCTGGAAGGCGGCACTGGCCGCCGGCATCGTTGGCCGCGACCGGGACCCGGTCGACGCGGTGATCGGGTACGGGGTGGGGATGACCGACTTCGTGAAACGGCCGACCCGTACCGCGGCCGAGGTGACCCCGGGCGAGTACCGCACCGGATTCGCCCGGGTCGAACGGCTGGTCGAATGGCTCCGGCCTGGCGCGGTCTGCTTCACCGGCCTGTCGGGATGGCGCACGGCCGTCAATCCCAGGGCCGGGCCCGGGCTCCAACCGGAGCCGATCGGTCGGCGACCGGCGTACGTGATGCCATCGACCAGCGGCCTCAACGCCCGGACTCCGGTGGACGAGCTCACCGAGCACCTCCGGGCCGCCTGGATGAGCGCCGAAACCCGGTGAGGCATCGGTCGAGGTGGTCCACGCCGTCGGCGACGACCCGGGCCTACGCCGTCCAGGGCCCGACCCCGCCGATCCGATCGGCGGTGATCCGTACGACGAAGCCCAGCGCCGGGTCGCGGACCGGAGAGATGTCACACCGGGTCCGAGGTAGACCTCGGCCAGGCGCCGGAGCGTGGCGGCGGCCCCACCTCACCATGTGGGCCAGCCTTCCGGCGACCACCGCCGCCCTGACCTGGTCGGTCAACACCGCACTCACCGTGATCTCCCCTACTCCTCGACGCCGGCGACCAGGACACCCTCCTCGGTAAGCAGGGCACAGTGCCCCTCGCGCCATTCCATCAGGTCAGCTCGTCGACCGGGGCGAAGTGGCCGGCGACCGGCGGGGACTCGAAGTAGGGACCGATCAGGGCCCGCCATTCGGTAAATGCCGCCGACTCCCGAAAGCCGACCAGGTGATCGTCGAGGCTCTCCCACTCGACCAACAGGAGGTACCGGTCGGGCTGCTCGACCCCGCGGTGCAGCTCGAGAGAGATGAACCCGTGCGAGGCGGCAATGATCGGCCGTGCCCTCAAGAGCGCGTCCTCGAAGTCGTCGGCGGTCCCGGGACGGATGGTGATCAGGGCGTGCTCGAGGATCATGCCGACCGAGGCTACCGGGCGGAACGACCGGAATACGAGGAGGGATGGGGCGGTTGACTGGTTGGGAGCGAAGGGTCAATAGACGGAGACAGCAGCGGCTGGCGTGCACAGGGAACCGGAGGGTGCGTGGTGAAGGTGGAGATCTGGTCGGATGTCGTCTGCCCGTGGTGCTACGTCGGGAAGCGGAATTTCGAGACGGCCCTGATGGGGTTCTCCCACGCCGACCAGGTGACCGTCGAATGGAAGAGCTACGAGTTGGACCCGGGCTCCCCGGCACGGGTGGGACTGACCATGAGCCAGATCCTGCAGCGAAAGTACGGAATGACCGAGGACCAGGCCGACAAGGCCAACGCCAGGATGACCGAACTGGCCGCCGGGGTCGGCCTCGACTACCAGCTCGACCGGGTCCAGGCCGGCAACACCTTCGACGCCCATCGCCTGATCCATCTGGCCGCCAGCCGGGGCCGGGCGGACGCCATGAAGGAACGGCTGCTGGCCGCCTACTTCACCGAGGGCCAGTCGATCGGGGACCCCGCGGTGTTGGCCAAATTGGCCGTGGAGGTGGGGCTCGACCCGTCGGAGGCTGAATCGACGCTGCACAGCGACGCCTTCGCCTCCGAAGTCCGACTCGACGAGTCGAGGGCGACCTCGATCGGGGTACGCGGGGTGCCCTACTTCGTCATCGACGAATCGCTCGGCGTGTCGGGGGCGCAGCCGGCCGACGTGCTGCTGGGGGCGCTGGAGCGGGCCTGGTCGGACTCCCATCCGATCACCCTGGTCAACGACGAGGACGGGGACGGGGAGGCGTGTGCGGGGAGCGCCTGCTCCCTCTGAGCCGCGCCTGCGTCCTCAGCCGGGGAGCATGCCGTAGGCGTAGCTGGCGGACAGCGTCGCCACCACCCGTCCCTCGGACACCATTGCCTGGCGGAACTCACCCCAGTCGGGGTGCTCCCCCTGGGCCAGGCGGTACATGTCGATCAACTCCTCCACCACCGGATCGTCCATCGACCGGGCGGGGGGCGACAGCGCAACCTCGCCGTCGAGAACCACGTAGGCGAAGAAATCGTCACGGGTCACATGCAACGCGGCGTGGGGGTCCCGGTGGAGGTTCTTGGTCTTCGCCCTCCCTTCGGTGACCGAGATCCTGACCGAGTAGTCCGGCCCCGGGGTGTACATGATGTTTGAGAGCTGAGGCCGCCCGTCCCGCCGCGTGGTGACCAACACCCCCTTGTTGTGGCGCCCCACGAAGGTGAAGGCATCGTCCAGCGGCAGTCCCATGGCCTCACCGTACCGGGACCGGCTCGGGGCCGGAACTGCTCCCCGACCCGGGCGGTCAGCACACCTCGAAGGTGCCGCCACCCACCCGGACACCGGCCCCGACGAGCTCATGGGCCACGGCGTGGGCCGCCAGCTGCCGATCGTCGCTGACCGTCAGGCACCGCCGGCCGTCGACGGTGTCGCACAACGCCACCGTGCGGGCCGGGTCGAGGCCATCGAACGTGACCGTGTAGGTGGCCACCACCGCGTCCCCGTCGTAGCCGTCCAGCGCCTCGACCACATCGACGACGCCGGTCAGGGACGCGGCCTCGCCGGCCAGGTCGGCAACCAGGGGCGGCCGGCCGTCGGGCCGGGCCGACCACACCCCGAGACCCGGCTTGGTCAAGAGTCCGCTGACGGTGGTCACCACTCCGAGCGCCCCAGGATCGGAGCGCACGGCGGCGAGGACCTCGACCATGGCCTGGAGGACGAAATTGTTGAAGGGTCCGCCGGCGAACGCCATGCCGCCGGTGATCGTCGGCGTGCCGCCCAGGTCGAGGCCCAGCGATCGCTGCTGGACCCGCACCGCTGCCGGGAAACAGCTGTAGGCCTCGATGATCTCGGCCTCGGCCATGGGCCTCCGGATCCGGGTGGCGGCGGCCCGGCCGAGCACCTCCATGGCCGGCCAGGTATGGGGCAGGCGGCGGCGGAACAGGGAGACGGCGTGGCTCGACTCGAGGCCGACGAGGGGGAAGACCCATCGGTCCTCGGGCACGCCCAGCCGGGCTGCACTCTCGACCGAACAGAGCAGGAGGGCTGCCGCCTGGTCGACCGTCCACTGGGTGGAGTGCCACTTGTTGTAGGGGAAGGCCAGCGGCCGATTCGACGTCGACGGAGTATCGATCTGCTCGGCGCCCCTGGGCTCGGGAAAGGCGGCACCGGGGTTGGTCCTGGCGACCCGGTTGAAGCGCGCCCACAGGCGGGCGATCTCGGCCCGGTGCTCGGTGAGCGTGAGGCCCTCAGCGGCCCGGAGGGCGTTCTCGATCATGGCGTACTGTTGGACCGGGTCCCACAATCGGTGGGCCACCTCGACGGGCTCGAACATCGGCCCTGGCCGACGGTGGGTGACATCGGGCGAGCCGCCGACGTGCTCGGCCTTCACCGGGCCTCCTCCGGACCGGGCCACGTCCCTGGCCCAACGCTTGGCTTCGCCCCCGACGACGACCGCCACCTCGGAGGCACCGGAGGCGATCGCCGACAGGGCATCGTTGATGAGGCTCTGCTGGGGAATGCCCAGCTCGGCCAGATGGGTGCGGGCCCCCGACGCCCCGACCATCCCGGCCACCACCCGTCCCGGATCCGGATACGACCAGCTCCCCTGGGGCACAGCGATGCGGTCGACGCGCGCCAGGATCTGCGAAGATCCGGCGTCCGATCCGGCCGCCGTCAGCGCCCGGGCCATCAGTTCGGCCGCCTCGGCGTGTCCAGAGGCGGCGCCCACCCCGACAACCACCGGGGCCCGCGGGCCGAGTGAGGCGAGTTCGCGGTGGAGGGTGCCCATGAAGTGCGGTCAATCCGCCTGTCGGGAGGACGGAGCCGCGGCCGGAGCGGGTCGGACGATGCGACGCTCCCGCATCATCCGGCCGACCTGGCGCCAGGTCACGGGGACCGCACCCAGGTCGAGGGCATCCTGGCGGGCCCGCTCGGGCACGTCGTAGTGGGCCTGGTGCGGGCGTCCCACCTTGTGCTGGAACCACTCCCGTCTCATTCCCAGGCGGACGGCGAAGGCGTGGAGCTCCTCGTCGCTGTCTGCCACCAGGTGCGACCAGCGGTCATCGACCGGGCCCAGCCGCGCCGGCTGCCGCCAATCGTCGAGATAGACCGTCACGGCCTCGGGTCGACTTCCCGAATCAGATGATCCGGCCCGGACCGCCGCCGCTGTTCACCACGGGCAGGCCGGCCAGCTCCCAGGCCAGCATGCCTCCCTCCAGGTTGCGAACGTCATATCCGGCCACCGCCAGGTCGTTCGCCACCGCCATGGACCGGCCGCCCACCCGGCAGACGCAAATGACGGTCCGGTCGGTGGGAACCTCGTCGATCCGGCCGGCGACCTGACCCATCGGCATATGGACCGCCCCGTGAGCGTGACCCTCGGACCACTCGTCGTCCTCGCGGACGTCAAGGAGGAGCGCACCTCCGTCGACGGCCCGGCCGGCGCCCCCTGGGTCGAGACCGGTCACGGCGTCTGGTCGGGCGTTCACGGCCTGTACCGTACCGGAGGATGTCGCCCGGCCGATCCGAACGGCCACCTCAACCGGGAAGGTCCATCAGCTCGATCCTCACGCCGTCGGGATCGGTGCAGTACAGGAATTCCATCCGGACGCCGTCGTCGCCGAAGGTGGTCCGGCTGTCGCGCACAACGGCGCCGCCGAGGTCTTCGATCGTCGAAGCCAGTGCCTCGACGTCGTCGACCCGCAAGGAGAGGTGGGTCAGGCCCAGCCGGTTCATCGGGCGACGCCGTCCATCGCCGGTGTGACCCGGCGATTCGAAGCCCAGGAGCTCGAGGGTGACCCCGTCGCGGGAGAGCATCCGCGACTCGAGGCTGACCCCGTCGATCTCCATCAGGGCGCCGAACTCCTCTCCGACCCGGTGGCTGGCCACTAACTTGAAGCCGAGGCCGTCCCGGTAGAACCGGAGTGATCGCTCGAGATCGGAGACACAGATGCCGAAATGGGAAAACGAGAGCATCAGCAGTTCTCCTCCTGGTTAGGACGTCGCAGTGTCCTCTCCCCTCTCGGTGGGCATCGGCGCCGGACGGACCGGCCGCCGACATCGTGGCATGGCTGCCATCCTGCTCGCACACCGGTCGGTGATCCGGTCCTCGCGGCCGACCCGCGGGAGGTCGGTGCCCGACGCCGCCGCTACTCCCGGGCCGGAGACCGCCTCCACCCTCTCCGGACAGCCGGCCGCCAGGCCGCGGCCACCCCATTTCGGCATGGCGGTGATCTCGCTCATCCTGTTCCTCACGTTCCTCGACAACACCGTCATCAGCGCCACGCTGTCCGACATCCAGTCGAGCCTCCACGTCGGGGTGTCCCAGCTCCAGTGGATCGTGAGCGGGTACGCCCTCACTTTCGCCAGCCTCATGTTGATGTGCGGGACACTCGGAGACCTCTACGGCCGGAAGAGGCTGATGCTGATCGGCGTGGCCATCTTCTGCGGGGGCTCGGTGCTCAGCGCGCTGGCTACCTCGTCCGCCTTGCTCATCGCCGGCCGTGTGGTGATGGGGGCCGGCGCGGCCTGCTCGGAGCCGGGGACCCTCTCGATGATCCGGCACCTCTACCCCGAGCCCCGACGCCGGGCCCGGGCCATCGGGATCTGGTCCGCCGTTTCCGGATTGGCCCTCGCCCTGGGCCCGGTCATCGGCGGAATACTGGTCGGCCTGTGGTCGTGGCGGGCGGTGTTCTGGTTCAACCTGGTCTTCGGCATGGTGGCCCTGGTGGTAGCGGCCGTCGTGCTGCCCGACACCTCCGACCCGGTACGGGCCAGGCTGGACGTCCCGGGGTTCGTCCTCGGGGCATCGGCCATCGGGCTCGCCACCTTCGCCACCATCGCCGGAGAGACCTCGGGCTACATCACCTGGTGGATACTCGTCCTCTACGGCGGATCGGCGGTGGCGGCGACCGCCTTCCTGATCGTCGAGCTGAGGGCGGAGAACCCGGTCCTCAATGTGCGGTTCTTCCGGCGCCCGGCCTTTGCCGGCTCCACCATCGTGGCGTTCACCAGCTATTTCGGGATCTTCTCCATCTTCTTCTTCGTCGCCCTCTACCTCGAGGTCGTCGGGTCCGTCTCGCCGTTCTCCCTGGCGCTCGACTTCATCCCCATGACCGTCGGCATGGTGCTGGCGTCGATATTCACCGGAAGATGGGTCTCCGCCTCCGGCCCCCGCATGCCGATGATGACCGGGTGCCTGCTGGCCGGCGCCGGCCTCTTCCTCACCGACGTGTTCATCTCGCCGCATTCCGGCCTGTCGACCGTCGGGTGGACCCTGGCGCTGGCCGGCATCGGCTTCGGGATCGTCATCGTCCCGGTCACCTCGTCAGCCCTCAACACTCTTCCGGCCGAGCACTCGGGCATGGCTGCGTCGACGACCAACACCAGCCGGGAACTCGGCGCGGTGGCCGGGGTGGCCATACTCGGCTCGATCGTCAACGGCCAGCTGACCGTCAACCTCGTGTCCCGGCTGGCCGCCATCGGCGTCCCGCCCTCCTTCCGGTCCCAGGTGATCGCCGGAGTCACCTCCGGGTCGCTCGGCTCGCAGGCAGCCTCCGTCGGCGGCAAGTCGAGCCCTGCGATCCAGCAGATCATCGACAGGGTGGTCACCGCCGCCTATGGGGCGTTCGCCCACGGGCTGGACCTGGCCCTCTTGGCCTCAGGCACATTACTGCTGGCCTCGGCAGTGCTCACCTTCTTCACCGCGGCCCGGGGCAGGGCGGAGACGACCGACTGACCGACGCGGGCCGCCCGTCACGCGTGACGGGCAACCTGCGTCAACCCTCTGACCCGGTCAGATGTTGCTCAAGAGACCACTCGTGTAGGTCGTCGACGACACGCCCGTGGCGCAGGTGCCGGTCGAGGGTCCGATCGCGCTCAAGAATGGGGTCGGTCCGCTGGTGGCATACGACCCGGTCACGACAACCGGGACGACCAAGGCGTTGGTGGTCAGGGATCCCAGGCCATTGGGAGCGGCACCTACCGAGGCAAAGGCACCGGTCACCTTGCTCTTCTTGACCGTGGCGAAGGTTATCTTCAACTTGCCCGCCCAGTTGGCTGAGGTCACGGGGCAGTTGCCGCTCCCATTGGGGAACTTCCCCTTCCCGGAGATGCTCACGGTGGAAGGAACAGGATTGCCCCCGAAGCAGCCGGTGCCCGTCAAGGTGAGGGCGGCTTTGACGCTGCCCTTACCGGTATTACTCCATGCCGGCGTGTAGGTGACCTGACCCGAGACGCTCGTGCAGGTGAAGGTTCCCGTCCCCGTTGGAGTCGTTGCCCCGGCCGGACCGGTGGCCATCGCAACACCCACCAAGGAGAGCATCAGCACTCCCGCACCCACCACGACAGCAATTCTCCGAAACCCCATTGGTCATCCTCCTCTTGTCCGATGTGTGACCAGTGACATCGCAAGCCCGCCACCAGAAGGACGTCCGCCTAACCGCAACCTACCCAGACGGCGTCACCACCGCCCAGGAACCGCCCTCGAACGGATCTTGACACTGGAAATGGGAGGGGTCAACCGCGACCCGCACCAGTAGTTGTCACGGCAATCAATTGCTCGCGACGGGTCGCTCCATCAAGGGTGCCTTGCGACCGGCGCGCCGTCGCTCGCAGGCCTGGTCTGCCGTCCCCAGGTCGAATGCCCAACTGCGAGACAACAGAGGAACGGGCACGGTGGATTGGGACTCACGGGCACCCCACAGCGCCGCAGAAGGTGGGATGCAAGCAACGGCGGATACAGTGATTGGTCGAGGCGTCAGCCACACCGGCAGCTCCCGAGCAACCCAGATGGCGAGGGTTTGGAGACCAAGAGCCGTGACCACATTGCAGCCGACCAGGCGAAGTCGAGAGGAACTGCGCACGAGCCTGGTCGAAGAAGGGCGCGAGATCCTGTTTGCGGAAGGACTCGAGTCTGGTTCGAGCAATCTCACCTTCAAAAGAGTCTTCGCCCGGGTGGAGGCGAAGACAGGCATGCGGATCACCAATGCATCGGTGATCAAGCGCATCTGGGAGAACCAGGCCGACTTCCAGGCTGACGTGCTGGTCACCATCGCCCGGGACGAGCTACGTCGGGCCCAGGGTAGCGGGCAGCGAGTCATCGCTCTGTTGGGAGCTCTCGATATGACCACCCCGGAATCCCGCACTCGGGCCCTCCGCGAGGTGTGCCGGGTCGAAGGAAACGAAAGCAACACCGCCATCGACCAATCAGGGAACTGGCCGTTGTGGATCAGTGTCGTGGCCATGGCCACCACCTCGGCGAACCCGGAGATACAGGCGCGGATCAAGGGCGCCCTGGCGGACGGATATCAGTCGGTCACCAGGTTCTGGAGTGCGAACTTCATCGCTCTCATCGACGTGCTCGGGCTCCGGGTCCGTCACCCCTGGTCGATGGACCAGTTCAGCATGGCGGCGATCGCCTACGCCGAGGGTTGTGCACTTCGTCAATTGACGAGTGGCCACACCGAAATGATCATCCGTCCGACTGGTCCGGATGACGAAGACCAGGAATGGTCTCTCTTCGCTGTCGGGTTGGAGGCTCTCGTCCACCAGTTCCTCGAACCTGATCCCGAGTTCCTACCGCCGTCGTAGGGCGACCGAAGTCCCTTCCGACTTTGCCGGGGCCGCCGACCTGCTCAAGGCGACCTCCCGGCTGGGCACTTGTCACGGCCGCAATTGTGGTTGCTGCGGCAACCGGATCCCGCCAGATCCGGTCGCCGCGGCACCGAGGGCTCCGCCGCCCAATGCGACCCTACAGAATGCAATCCGGAGTTGCAAGAGGGTACTCGGCGCGGAACCTCCACCCACACCAGTGGATCCCAAAGGTCCTGCCCGAAAGGGGCGGTCCCGGAGCGCAGGCGGCGGAACCCTCGCTCGACGGGACTACCCGGTAGGGAAGCTAGTGACGAGAATGTGACAAAGCAAACGGACTCCTGGGGTTTCGCTTCGGGTCCCGTCGACGCGTCGGGTGGTTCGAGCGGTCGGGCATTGCTCTGGTTGGAACCGGCCTCCACACCTCGAGACCTGCAATCCCCTGGCCGATCAGCACAACTCCTAATACTACGAACAGCACCGACATGACACGTGCATGGTTCTGCCTGAGCCAGATTTTCCATCCATCGAGGACTTCCGATGCCCTATCTCCGAGGAAGAGCATCACCAGAATCGGCGCGGCGACTCCGAGCACGGCGGCGAAGACGTAGATGGCGGTCACGACAGACTGTTGTCCAATCGACGGGCTGCCGGCGGCAACTGCGCCTGCGGCAGCCCAGCCCACCACCACGTTCTCGGGATTCAACGTGCCGAGGGGAAAGGCCAGCACCCAGCGCTTTGCTCGGGGTGTATCCGGCGATCCCACCCATCCACTTGGGCATCGACCCCTCTTCACTCACACGATGAGCGGTCACCGGCCGCATTTCCCCCGATCGTGATTCACCGGGATGGTCCACCCAGTCACTCGATCAAAAGTGCATTGCGACCATCGCGCACTCGGCCGTAGACCCGGTCGGACGTCTCAGCCGGGTCGAACATCGAACTGTCAACCACGCAGCGCTCGTAGTCACCGAGGTGGGCGAAATGGTGCCACATGAGACGGATCGGTCCCTCATTGGTCAAGGCGCCACGGTGCACCGACCCGTCAGCGACCCGACCGGTGGCCCTGGCCAGGCAAGTATCCAGGTCGGCCTGAGGACGACGTAGCTCACGCCCACTGAACACGTGGTCAGTTCGTCCCGCACGAGATCGAAATACCAAGGTCCGAAGATGCCCTCCAGCACGGTCGAGTAGCCGCCGTCCGCCATCCGCGCCGACGGCGGCGACCGCCGATCGGATCATCGCTCGGTTCTGTCCATCGGCCGTCGCCTCCCACGGAGGAATGTGGCCGTTGACGATCTTCCAGAACCAGTCTGACCGAATGCATGCTGAGCGGGAACACTTCGACGCGAGGATCCTCCCCAGCGTCGTCGTCCCGCACCTGGCGACCCAGACAGGAGTAAGAGGAACGGCTCACCCATTCCGGTAGACCCTCGATCTGCCACCAACGGGTGCCCCGGAAGGTCCGTCCCTCGTCACGGTGACCCCCTGTCCGATCGAGGTGGGTCAGTGGTCCTTTTGACGAGAGCTTCTGATCGTAAGAAGGATCCAGACCGCCGCGACCATCCCCATCACGATGAGTATCGGAAGGCCACTCACCCCATAGGTCTCCGAGAACACGATCCGCCTCAATTCTCCTCTGTGCCGGTAGCCGGGCATTGTAGGCCGATGCCAACGCCCCGGGTCGACCCGAAGGCCCGTGACCCCTATTCAGCCAACGGGTGCACGACGAAGAGCGATGACCGGGATGACCCGTTTTGCCGTCTTTTCGTAATCTCCGAAGTCAGGGAATTGCTCGGTCTGCCTCGCGAAGACCTCGTCCCGATACGGACCCGTCACGACTTCGGCCTTTGCGTCATAGGTCTGTGCGCCGAACTCCACGCCTACCCGAGGATTGGCGACAAGGTTGTAGTACCAGTCGGGATTGGTTGGCGCACCACCCTTGGAACCAAAGACGAAAAGGGTCCCATCGTCTGCCACCTGGCCGACCAGAGGAGTGGTCCTCGACAGTCCCGTCTTCGCACCCTTTGTCGTCAGAAGAACCACCGGTGTGCCCTCGAACGGGCCACTGACGACGCCGTTATTCTTGCGAAACTCCTCGATGATATGCAGATTGAAGTCATTCATGCTGGACAAGTCGCACCTCCATGGGTCTGGACAGCGGAGACGGGTCCATTCTATTGGCGCGACCGGCTGAGCCAGTCCACACCGATCACTCGCTGAGCGGATCGGCGCACTGCGCCAGTACGATTGCTCCGGTGACGTACGACGAGGAGCTGGCTGAGCGTCTGCGCGATCTGCTCGACCATGAGCCTCAGCTGCAAGAGAAGAAGATGTTCGGCGGGCTGGCCTTCCTGATCGGCGGCAAGATGGCGATCGCAGCCAGCGGTCAAGGCGGGGTACTGGTGCGCGTTGATCCGGCTCAGTCGGACAAGCTGCTTGAAACATCGCAAGCTGAGTTGGCGGTGATGCGGGGTCGCCCGATGGAGGGGTGGATCCGGGTAGCTCCCGAACACCTGCGAACAAAGGCTCAACTTGGCAAGTGGGCCAATCTGGGCACCGGCTATGCGCGTTCGCTTCCACCAAAGTCGTAGCCCGGCCATGGGACACCGCAGTCTGACCCAACGGCTTGCGTTGCATGGTCGGCGATCCGGTCATCCGGTCCCAAAGGACGAAGGCGATGGCACGAGACACGGGACGGAGTGATCCCGGCGACTCCGGCGACTCCGGCGACTCCGGCGACTCCGGCGA
>DATBOO010000192.1:0-15119 GCA_036553725.1 Acidimicrobiales bacterium
GCAACGGCTGTCACTCCGGCTCTACCGAACGCTATCGCCCGGTAGCCCACAATGCCGGGGTGAGGAGGACATCTGCGCAGGCGGCGTGGCCGTGGAGCAGAGGGCTGCGCTAGTACCGGGGCCGGGCGCCCCTCACTCCAGCGCTGCCAGTACGTCCTCGGCGCTCCGCTCGCCCGAGCGGACCGCACCCTCCATGTACCCGTTCCACACCGGCGAGCACTCGGCCCCCGCCCAGTGCAGCCGACCGACGGGCTCGGCCAGGGCGGCGCCGAAGTCGCCCCAGACCCCGGGCGTGAAGTGGGCGCCGTAGCAGCCCCGGCTGAACTCCTCTGCCATCCAGTCGCGCTCGATGTACTCGCGGGGGTCGGCCGCCCGGGGGCCGAAGTAGCGCACGAAGCAGTCCACCGCCACCGCCCGGCGGGCTTCCGGCGTCAGGCGGGCGGCAGCCCGACCGTCGTTGGCCTCCATGAACCCCATCAGTACCCCGGGGCTCCCGCCCGGCGGCGAGTTGTCGAAGGTCACCTTGACCGGTCCCCGGTCGGATGCGGCCTGGCCGGTCAGTCCGTCGTCCCGCCAGAACGGCTGGTCGTAGACGGCATAGAGCTTGATGACCGAGCCGGCCGGCAACCGCTGGGTGAGCTGATCCCGCCACGAGGGGAGGACCGGGTCGTACTCGAGACGACCGGCCAGGGTGGGAGGGAGCGTCACGATCGCCCGTTGGGCCACGAAGCTCGTTCCGCCCCGGGTGGTCACCGACACCCGGTCGCCCCCCTGCTGGATGCGGCGCACCGGGCTGTCGAGGTGGACCCGGTCGCCGAGGCCCTGGGCCATGGCCTCGGAGATCCGGATCGAGCCGCCGACGATCCGGTCCTGTTGAGCGCCACCATCGGTGCTCAAGAGACCCTCGAGGTCGGTGCCGGAGTGGGCATAGAAGAGGGCGTGGAGCGCCGACAGGTTGCTGCTCTCCGCGGAGAACACCGCCTCGGTCGCCACCCGGAAGTAGCTCCGCGCCGTCGGGGTGCGGAGGTTCCGGAGGATCCACGTCTCGAAGGTCTGGTTGTCGAGCGCCTTGGCCCCCGGCCCGGTCCACGGCCGGTCGAGCGGCACCCGGTCGGCCAGGCGCTTGAACCGGGTCATGCCCTGGAACAGGTCGGCCAGCACGAACGGATTGAGCTTGGGCACCGCCCCCCGGTGGGAGGCCATCCGGCTCTCGGCGCCGCCCAGGTGGACGACGTGCTTGCCGGTGTTGAAGGTCGGGAAGGTCTCGAGGCCGAGCTCCTCGACCAGCGCGTACATCCGGGTCTGGGTGGGGCCCAGCCACTGGCCGCCGAGTTCCACCGGGGTCCCGTCGGCGGTGTGGCCTCCTTCGGTGCGCCCCCCCACCCGGGGACGCGCCTCGAGCACCTCCACCTCGGCCCCGGCCGCCAGCAGGGCGCGGGCGGCCGCCAGCCCGGACAGCCCGCCCCCGATCACCAGCACCTGCGTGTCGGTCATTTGACGAGCTCCTTGTCCATGCCGGCCGCACGGTCGATCCTCCGCCACGCCCGGCGGACCCACGCCGGCCGGGTGTCTCCCGGGCGGGCGGCGCCGACGTCGTCGAACCAACGGTGTTCGAGCCGGTCTGCGGCCCGGAAGGCCGCCTCTGACGGAGGGGGGTCGGCGATCCAGCGGGCCTCGGTCCGGTTCCGGGCGTAGCCGTAGCGGGGCAGCAATGTGGAGAAGGCGACCATGGTGCTGCGATGCAGGAGTTCGTGCCTCCACCACGGGGTCCTGTCGTCGAAGACGTTGCTCGGTTCGGGCCCGAGGTCGACGGGGACGCCGACTTCGACGGGTTTGAACAGCGAGGTGCAGGGTGCCGAGGTGCCGGTGGCCCAGTGCCGGCTCCCGCCCCGCAGGTCCGACACCCACGACGAGGTGGTCTGGCTCGAGGCCGCCAGCCCGCCGGCGTGGACGCACGGCGCTCCCAGGCCGCCATGGATCGGCGACCAGCGAGGGGAGGCTGATCCGCTGTGGCTGCGGAGCGCATCCATGAGGTCGGCCGGCCCCGCGGCGCGACAGGCCATGGACTGGGTGACCCGGCGCCGCGTCGATGCCGAGGCCACCCACGAGCGCACAGGATCGGCATGCGCCTTGGCGAAGGTCGGAATGGTGAGACCGTTGGAGATGCTCCGCCCCGGCCCGGCCACTGGCTCGGAAGCCCACTGCCGGCCGGCGGTCTCCAGGACGAACGCTCCGGCGCCGTCGGCCAACAGGAAGCTGTTGTCGTAGGTGAAGCCAGGCCGCTCGTAGCTGCACGGACCACCCTGCCCGTGGCGCTCGAGGAGCTCGACGATGACCGAGACCGCCCCTTCCGCCGTGGACGCCCGTTCGAGGCCGAGGCGGAGGAGATCCATCCCCAGCAGCGCCTTGCCTCCGTCCGGTCCCTTGGTGAACACCGCCTCGTTGCCGATGACCACGCCGTGCTCATTGGCGCCCATCTCCGCTCCCCACATCCACCAGGGACGGGAGAGCAGCACCGCATGGGTACGGGCCACCTGGGGGATGTCGATCCAGGTACATGTCGTACGGCCGTCGCCCGGGTGGTCGGCGGCAGCCACCCACTCCAGCAGCTGGGCCTCGTTGGGATCCCGGTCGCTGTTCTTGGCGAACATGACCCCGTCGTCGGTGATGGTCACCAGCGAGTCACACATTCGGGCGCCTCATGCCGCCATCCTCCCACCGCCGGCCGGGCGGGGCACCCGGGCCGACGACCGCCCATCACCCGCCGGATGCGGCCCATCCGGCCATGCCGGTGATCCGGAAGGAAAGCAGTTCGGCGAAGGGCTGGTCCTCGTACTGCGGATACTTGCGCCTCAACAAGGACTCGAGCTCCGAGCCGGGCGCCGGGTCGGTGGCGACCCGGACGAGCGATGCCCGGACCCACCACAGCCTCGACCAGTCCATGGCGTCCCAGTGCTCGCACAACAACGCAGCACGGGGATCCCGGTCGAGGTTCCGGGTCCGCTGCAGGTCTTCGGAATCCTTGGGCTTGACCCGGTCGAGAGGAACGGCCAGCGCTTCGCCGGCGACGACGAAACAGGCGGGCACCGCGTCGACGCCGCGGCCCGGATGCCGGGTGGCGAGCACCCCGTGGTCCGACCGGTGCAGCAGCTGCTCGCAGCGATCGCGCTCCAGTCTCACCGGCCCGGGCCGGCGGGGCAGCCGACCAGGTGGTCGTTGACCACGCCCACGGCCTCCAGGTAGGCGTACACGATCGTGGATCCGACGAAGGTGAAACCGCGGCGCTTCAGGTCCTTCCCGACGCGGTCGGACAGGTCGGTGCGGGCCGGTACATCGGCCATCGAACGGGGCCGATTGACGATCGGCGTCCCGTCGACCCAGTCCCAGAGGTAGGTGGCGAACGACCCGAACTCGTCGCATGTCTCCAGAAAAACCCGCGCATTGGTCACCGTCCCTCTGACCTTGAGACGGTTGCGGACGATGCCGGGGTCGTCCAGCAGTAGGGCCAGCCTGGCTCCGTCGTAACCAACGATCCGCCGGGGATCGAAGCCGTCGAAGGCACGGCGGTAGCCCTCCCGCTTGTTGAGGATGGTGGACCACGACAACCCGGCCTGTGCTCCCTCGAGGATCAACATCTCGAACAGGTGCCGGTCGTCGCGCGACGGGCGGCCCCATTCCTCATCGTGGTACCGGCGCATGGCATCGGAGCCCTCGGCCCAACCGCAGCGCTGCCCCTTCCGCCCGGCCGGCGTGGCCGCCATCAGGGCCTGCTCCTGGTCAGGCGGCCGCGGGCTGATCCGGGTTCCGGTGGCTGCCCGCGGATGCCCACCAGAGGGCAGGCCGCGCCGTCCCGCCGTGCCGGGGTCGGCGCCGATTCCGGTTCAGGGGTGGTCAATGGCCTGACTCTCCTTCGGGGGTGCACCCTATCGGGGCCGGACCCCCTGGGCAGGGTGGACCGCGGCCCGTCCCGGGGCGCGAGGATGGGGTGTGGACTCGTCGCTCTTGGCCGTCGACACCGCCGGCCGCACCTTCGTCGATCTGACCGACGAGCTGGCGCGGTTCTGCGCGCCCCTCGGTGACGGGCTGGTCAATGCCTTCGCGCCCCACGCCACGGCCGGGCTCGCCCTCGTCGAGGTCGGCTCGGGCTCGGAGCACGACGTCGAGGAGGCCTTGCACCGGCTGCTGCCACGGGACGGCCGCTACCGTCACCGGCACGGGTCCGAGGGCCACGGCGCCGACCACGTCCTCCCGGCCTTCGTGAGCCCTTCGGTGTCCATCCCCGTCCTGGGGGGAGCTGCCCAGCTGGGCCCGTGGCAGAGCCTGGTGTTGGTGGACACCAATCGCGACAACCCGCGCCGTCACATCCGCCTGAGCTTCGTGGCCGGGTGACCACCCACGCCGGTGGTGTCGGCCGGGCCGGGCCCGCCCGAGCCGGTCCCGCTGGGAGCGCGGAGCCGTCGCTACGCTGAACGGGACGGGGCACGACGAGCACGAGGTGCGATTGAGGGATGGACACAACCTGTCGGATGTTGCTCATCCCGGGGAGCCTCCGGAGGAGGTCGACCAACATGGCGGTGCTCCGCACCGCGAGAGCGGTGGCGCCGGAGGGCAGCGCCACCTTCCTGTTCGAGGGCCTGGCCACCCTTCCCCCTTTCAACCCTGACGCCGACATCGAGCCCCTGCCCGGCGCGGTAGCAGGCCTGCGCGGCCAGATCAGGGAGGCCGACGCCCTGCTGTTCTCGACGCCCGAGTATGCCGGCGGCCTCCCGGGCGCGTTCAAGAACCTTCTGGACTGGACGGTGGGCGATGACCAGGCCGGTTCGGTCTACCGCAAGCCGGTGGCGTGGATCAACGCCTCCCCCCGCGGTGCCCCCAACGCCCACGAGTCGCTCCGGAGGGTGCTCGGCTATGTGAAGGCCGACATCATCGAGGCGGCCTGTGTCCACATCCCGGTGACCGAAGCACTGATAACCGACGACGGCCTGCTCTCCGACCTGACCTTCCGCCGGCAGATCTCCGACGGGCTCACCGAGCTCGCGGCCAGGGCCATGGGCCCCGGAGGCGAAGGCGCCCAGCCCCGATGAACCCGGGCCGTCGGCCAGCTACCTCCTCGGCCGGCGGCGGAGCCGAGGGTTGACCAGGACCGAGGGCGTCCAGCCGGCGTCCTCGGGATTGACATTGGTGCCCGGGGCGGCGATCTGGTCGATGCGGTCCAGCACCGCCGGCTCCAGACGGACGTCGGGCGCCGACAGCTGCGACTCGAGCTGCTCCATGGTGCGGGGCCCGATGATGGCGGCACTGACCGCCGGATGCTCGAGAACGAAGGCCAGCGCCAGCTCGATCAGGCTCAGCCCGGCCTCGTCGGCCACCTTGGCCAACTCGGTGACCATCCCGAGCTTCCGCTGGTTGGCCGGGATGCTCAGGTCGTAGCGGCCCGGGACCCGGGAGGCGCGACGGCTGGTGTTGTCCTTCCCCTCCCCGAAGCGCCCGGACAGCCAGCCGCCGGCCAGGGGGCTCCAGGGGATCACGCCCATCCCGTAGGTCTGGGCCACCGGCAGGACATCGCGCTCGATGCCCCGCACCAGGACCGAGTACGGCGGCTGCTCGGTCATGAACCGCTCCCGGCCCCGGCGCTCGGCCACCCACTGGGCTTCGACGATCTGCTCGGCGGGGAACGTCGAGCTCCCGAACGAGCGGATCTTGCCGCGGTGGACGAGGTCGCTCAGCGCGCCGAGGGTCTCATCGACGTCGACGGTCTCGTCCGGCCGGTGGACCTGGTACAGATCGATGTAATCAGTCCCCAGGCGGCGCAGGCTGTTGTCGCACTCGGCGGTGACCCATCGGCGCGAGTTCCCCTGGGCATTGGGGTCGTCGCCCATGGGGGCGTGGACCTTGGTGGCCAGCACCACCCGCGACCGGTCCACCGAGGCCAGCGCCTCGCCCACGATGACCTCGGACTCACCCTCTGAGTACACGTCGGCGGTGTCGATGAAGTTGATGCCGGCGTCGAGGGCGCGATGGATGATGCGGACGGCATCGTCGTGATCGGGGTTGCCCCATGCTCCGAACATCATCGCCCCGAGGCAGAGGGGGCTGACCTTGATGCCGGTTCGGCCGAGTGTGCGCGTCTTCATGGGAGAACCTTACGGCGGTGGCCGGCGGGCCCGCCCCTCCCCCCTCCCGGCAGGCCCGGACCCGGCCCCGCCCGGCGGTTCCCAGCCGGTCAGCCCCAGGGCGGTAGGCCCGGCGCCGGGGCGGAACTCAACCGATCGGGATGAGGGACCCCTTCGCCTGGGTCGGCATCTTCTGATGCTTGGGGATCTTGAACGGCGTCACCGATGAAGGGGCGGGATTCAACTCGATCTCCTCTGCCGCCGTGCACTCGTTGCCGACCGGGGGTGCCGTGACCGAGTTGGAGGTGAGCGGGAGCCTCGGGGCTTTGTACACAGGAGCGCCGAGGACCGGGAGCGTCGCCGTCAGGTCGCCGGTGACCCCCCTCCGCCAGGACGAGATGTTGGGAGCCGACACACCGAACACCGTCTCCAGGAACCGCAATTGCGAGGTGTGGTCGAATGTGTCGTGGCAGACGAACCCCCCGACCGAGAACGGGGAGACCACGATCATCGGCACCCGGACCCCCATGCCGATCGGCCCGGCCACTCCCCCCGCCGAAGCCGGCAGCGGGCTGACCGACAGGTACTCGCCGGTCGTCCCCGCCGGAGGGGTGGGAGGAGGGACGTGGTCGAAGAAGCCGTCGTTCTCGTCGTACATGATGAACAGGACGGTGTTCGCCCACACCGCCGGATTGGCGAGCAGCGTGTCCAGCACCTGCTGGGTCCACCACTCGCCCAGGGCAGCGGGGGCGGGAGGATGCTCGTCGAAGCCGTCCGGAGCGAAGATCCACGACACCTGGGGAAGTGTCCCGTTGGCGACATCGACAGCGAAGTCATTGGGGCTGTTCCCGTCGGTCAGTCCCCCGGTCACATTGGGGCCGAAGTGACCGAATGCGTTGTGGTACAGCGCAGAGGTCGGATCCGCCAGGAACTGGGCGAAGTAGGCCAGCACGTTGTTGTTGAGGAACAACGATGACGTCGGCTGGTAGTTGGGCCCGTGGGGGTTGTAGGCCTTCCAGGTGATGCCCGCCGTCTGCAGGACCTCGGGCATAGTCGTCCACGAGCACGTGCCCTTCACCGAGGATTCGCTGAGGGTGGTGGTGAGGACGGGGCCGCCGGCCGTGCCCGCGGGGTCGATCGTCCCGGTCATCTGCATCAGGCGGTTCGGATGGGTCGGTCCGAGCACCGAGCAGAAGTAGTTGTCGCAGACCGTGAACTTGTCGGCCAGATCGTAGTAGAAGGGGATGTCGGCCTTCGTGTAGTAACCCATCGTGTTGGTTCCCAAGGCGCCCTCGTACTGGTTCGAGGTGTGGGTCGACACGAAGCTGTCCATGGCCCCGCCGTTCCACGAGGCATGCTCGGCCGGCCAGGTGTGGGACAGGTCGTAGGTGCACTCGGCCTGCTGGCTCTTCGTCTTCATGTGGAACGGGAGCAGGTTCGGGTTCTGGCCGCCGGGCCACGCCTGAGAGAAGGCACCCCGGTTGTTGGCGTCACCGAAGCCCCGGACGCCCTTCATCGAGCCGAAGTAGTGGTCGAATGAGCGGTTCTCCTGCATCAGGAACACCACATGCTTGACCGCCCCGAGGTCGGAACCGGCCGCCTTTATCTGAGTGGCGCGACGCACGGTGTCGGCGGCGCTCGCACGCACATGGCCGACCCGGGCCATCCCGAGTGCCGTCACACCGGCAATGCCCCCGGCCAGCACCTGCCTGCGGCTGTAGAGATCTCCCATTATCCCATCCCCCTTGTCAAGGCACTGGGCTATCACAAAACACGATCTTGCGCTGATTCGGCGCCAATTCCGCCCCTGGCGGAGTCCGATGCGCGCCGGCCACCCGGGATGGGGCCGTGCCCGCCGTTGATCGTTGGGTGACCGTCGGCGTTCTGCCCGTTCCCTGTTCCCTGTTCCCATGCCGGGAGCGGCAATGATATGCACCGGTCGTCAGGGGGCCGATGCCGAGTCAGCCCCGACCGGGAGAGAGGTAGACGGGAATGGACTTCGACGACACGGCCGATGAAGCCGCTTTTCGGGCCGAGGTCCGAGCCTTCCTGGGTCAGAATGCGCCACCTCGGACGGGTGATACCGCCACCCGCCTGTTGCGCCACGACCCCAACCCGGCGGGAGCAGCCGAGCACGTCCGGCGATGCCGGGCCTGGCAGCACACCTTGCATGCCAACGGTTGGGCCGGCATCACCTGGCCCCCGGAATACGGCGGACGGGGCGGCACCGGCGTCGAGCAGGCCATCTTCGACGCCGAACAGGCCTTGTTCGATGTCTCGACCGGGGTGTTCGCGGTGGGGATCGGAATGGTGGGGCCGACGCTCATCGCCCACGGCAGCGAACGACAGAAGGACCGCTACCTCCAACCGCTCCTGCGCGGCGACGAAATCTGGTGCCAGCTCTTCAGCGAACCGGGCGCGGGGTCGGACCTGGCCGGGCTGTCAACCAGAGCCGTCCTCGACGGCGACGAGTGGGTGGTCGACGGGCAGAAGGTGTGGACCAGCGCCGCCCAGCACAGTTCCATGGCCATCCTGTTGGCCCGGACCGACACCTCGGTCCCCAAACACGCGGGCATCACCTACTTTGTAGTCGACATGGCTACGCCCGGCGTCGAGGTCCGACCACTCCGCCAGATCAATGGAGCCGCCCATTTCAACGAGGTCTTCCTGTCCGGCGTCCGAATTCCGGCGGTCAACGTCGTCGGCGAGGTAGGGGACGGTTGGCGGGTGGCCCGGACCACGCTCTCCAACGAACGTGGCTTGATCGGGGGCGGTGCCGCCGCCGCTGCCGGTTTTCCCGACGTCGTGGCGCTGGCCAGACGGGCAGGGCGGAGCGGCGACCCGGTCGCCCGCCAGCGTCTGGCCGCCCTCTTCGTCCGGACCGAGGTCCTGCGGTACCTGGGGCTCCGGGCACGCACCGCCGCCAGCCGGGGCCGGCCACCGGGCCCGGAGAGCTCGGTTCTCAAACTGGCCTACTCCCGTCACGCGGCCCTGACCGGCGACCTGGTGGCGGACCTTCAGGGCCCGGGGGGCGCCCTGTTCGGCGATTCCGCCCTCGACGGTGGCTTCTGGCAACAGCAATTCCTCGGCCAGTGGGCCGTGCGCATCGGCGGCGGCACGGACCAGATCCAGGGAAACGTCATCGGCGAGCGGGTGCTCGGCCTGCCCGCAGAGGGCCGCGCCGACCGGGGGGTAGCATTTCGAGACCTTCCGAAGGCCTGAGGGGCCGCGGCCACCCGACCTGCTCGGCGAACCGAGTCTGCTCGGTCACCGGTGAGACGGGCCGTCCCCCTCCCCAAAGGGATTTCTCCCCGAGAGGTGCCGGTTCAGGCCGGGACGCCGGAGCCGCTCTTCGCCACGGTCCGGGCCAGGATCCCGAGCGTGGCCCGCAACGCCCCTTCCGACAGCACCGGAAAGATGCCCGCGTCCTTCCAGACCGGGTCGATGGCCGACCAGTCATAGTAGGAGGTGACGAGCGTGCCCTCCTCGACCGGCTCGAGCCGGTAGCCGTACACGTGACCGATCTGCGGGCGGATCTGGCCGAGGATCGTCCAGGCGATCTCACGGTCGGGAACCAATGCGGTGATAGTGACGGTCACGTCGTAGAGGCCCATCGGGTAGTCGTTCAGGGCCTCGCGGTCCATGTGGACGACGAACTTGTCGCCCACGGCGGTCACCGGTTCGCCGGTGGCGTCCATCAGCATGCCGGAACTATCGATGGTCACATGGCCCTCCGGGTCGCACAGCACCCGGAAGATCGCCGCCGGATCCGCCCTTATCGTCCGCTGGACTTCGAAACGCTCGCTGGCCATGTCCCCCATCGTGCCACGCCGACGGCCCACCCGGTCCGGGGCCACGGTGGCGCCGGACGACACCGGACCTCGGACTCCCGCCCTACCGCCCCGTGCGGCCGTCGATGAGCTCGCGCAGGATGTCGGCGTGCCCTGCGTGCCGGGCTGTCTCTTCCAACAGGTGCATGAGGACCCACCGGAGGTTGACCGGTGGAAGGGATCCCGAGTCCGCCCGCCGACAGACCTCATCCAGGTTCGTGGCCGAGGCCGCCACGGCATCGACCTGCCCCCACGTCCGGCGGTAGGCGGCCACCGCCTCTCGGAGGGTGTCGCCCGGGGCCGCCGTGTCCCCGGCCAGGTTCGTCTCCTGTCCGGCGAAGCGCTGCAGGATCCAGATCGACTCCGCATGGGCCATGTGCTTCACCAGCCACAGCAGCGTCGTGCCGCTGTCGACCGGGGACTGCCGAGCGGCCTGGTCGTCGAGTCCGGTGACCTTGCGGACCAGCGAGTCGCGCTGGTATTGGAGGAGTGCTCGCAGCGTCTCCCGCTCACCATCCACTAGACGGGGCGGCTTCCGGTCGGCCATGGGCGGTCAGTGTACGGCCGACAGCGGTGTGATCCCCATGATCGCTGCGCCGGTGGTCGGGTGTCAGGGGACCAGTTGCCCGGGTAGGGTCCGGAGGAATGCCGCCTCACTGGCGTATCGGGCGGTGATCCCACGGTTGATCCATCCGGGCATGAAAGCGGCAACTGAGTTGCGGACCGACGATCCGATCCGGGACTCGGCCGTCGCCAACGCACCCAGGCGGCGTGAATCCTTCACCATCCGCTGTACCCGTCGGATGCGAGCGGACTGGTAGGTGGCCAGGGCGACCTCGGGGTCGGATGCCACGGACATACAGGCGGCGATGACCACGCCGTCCTCGATTCCCTGACACGCCCCTTGTCCGAGGTCCGGAGTCATCGGGTGGGCGGCGTCGCCGAGCAACGCCACCCGACCCACCGTCAACACCCTGGGGACTGCGTCATAGACGTCCGCAATGACAAGCCGGGCGCCGTCCGTCCGCTCGATCAGCTCGACCACCGGATGATGCCAGCCCGCGAACGAATCGAGCAGAAACGCCTTCTTGTCCGGCAGAGCCTCGTTGGCGCCTTCAGGCATGCCGATATCAGCGGCCCAGTAGGTCAGGTTTCCGCGTAGCGGACTGGCGATGAACTGCTTTCCCTGACCGGCACTCAAACATGCCTCGGTTACGAGGTGTGAGGCCCCGCTGAGCACGGCACGCCAACTCGTCCGACCCGTGTAGCGAGGCGGGGGGTTGTTCGTGAGGGATCGGGCAACGGAACGAACACCATCACAGGCCAAGACAACCGAGGCGCGGAACTGCTCCCCCGTCGAGAGCTCCGCAATTCCCTGACTTCCATCGGTGCCCATCCGCGCCACGGGCGAGTGCAGCGACATCGGAAGGTGTGAAGCGGCGTCGAGCAGGACCTGCTGGAGCTCGCCTCGGTGGACGATCAGCGTCGTGGACCCGGCACGCCGGGACAATCGACTCTGATCGATTCTGGTGATCTCCCGCCCCGACCAATTGCGCACCGTTCCCGTCGACTCCTCGTAGCCGATGTCGACAATCGGCCCGGACAGGCCGATGCGGTCCAAGGCGGCCAAAGCGTTGGGCCACAGCGAAAGAGCGGTACCGGCCTGGGTCAGTGCGCTCGCCCGTTCGACGATCCGCAGGCTGATGCCGGCGCGGTCGAGCGCGATTGCCGCTGTCAATCCGGCAATGCCTGCTCCCACGACCACAGCGTCCGTTTGGTGCGTAGCCTCGATCTCGATTCCTCCGGTCAGGCCACTCACGTTCACCCTACTCTCGGCAACTGGACCGATCCTCCCGCTCTCGAACGTCTGCCAGCCGGAGATGACCGCCGGTGGCGTGGTCTAGAAAGAGGAGATGACGACGCCACGAATCCTCGCCACCTCCGGTGGCTTCGTCCCCGGCCCCGTGCAGCAGTCCGTACGGGTCGGGCGGATGCTCATGGATGCCCTGGCCCTCACCGGCACCACCCGGCCCCGGGTCTGTCTCGTGCTGACGGCCAGCGGCGACGACATCCGGTATTACGCCACCCTCTATGAGGCCTTCAACGCCGTCGGTTGCGATGTGACCGAGTTGAAGCTCTTTCCCCAACCCTCTGGCGACCCTGAACAGCGCTTGGCGGCAAGCGATCTGGTGTGGGTGGGTGGCGGATCGGTGGCCAACCTTCTCGCCTTGTGGGATCTGCACGGGGTGAGCACGGCCATGCAGGCGGCCTGGGAGTCGGGCGTGATCATGGGCGGCGTCTCGGCCGGAAGCATCTGCTGGCACGTGGGAGGTACCACTGACAGCTTCGGCCAGGTCCTGCAGCCCGTCACCAACGGACTTGCCCTCCTCCCCTATGGAAACGGTGTCCACTACGACAGCGAGGTGCAGCGCCGGCCCGCCCTCCACCAACTGGTCGGCGATGGAACGCTCCCCCCGGTTTGCTTCGCCACCGATGACCACATAGGCATCTGGTACGAGGGGACCGAGCCGGTCAAGGTGGTGGGCGACGACGCACTCGGGTCGACCACACGTCCGGCGGCCTATCGGGTGGAACGGGAGGGTGGAGCAGTGATCGAGACGAGGCTCGAGCCGGGAGCGCCGATCGGGTAGCGAAGACCGGGCTACTGATCCTCTTCGGGGATCGCGTCCCACCACTGGCACCACCACTCGGAGCCGACCAGGATCCGCAGCTTGGGGTGCCAGCAGTACGAGACGTCGGCGTACGGCTCCAGGTAGTACCGGCAGTTCTCACACTTCTCGTCGCCCGAAGGCTTGCCCTTGAGCACGGCATTGGAGGCGAGGTGCCGCAATTCGATCGACAGCGTCTCGTCGATCTCCTTGGGTTCAGGCTCGGGAATCACGTAGTCGGACATTCGGGCACTTTAGTTGGTCGGTCCGAGCGTCTACCCGCTGGCCGAGCCCATTGCACCGCGGCCCGGGCCGGGCGGGTGGCAGACTCGGGGCATGGGAGACGGCCTGACGTTCAACCTGGCGGAGACACCGGTCCACCTCGGCCTCGGGGGGACGGTGGTGCGCCAGGAAGTGTTCTCCGGCGACATGAACTGGTATCAACGCTATGGCGAACGCACCGCGGCCGACGGCGCCGAGGGACGCCTGGTGTCCGTTCACACGTTCAGCGAGCCGTGGGACTCCTGGGAGATGCATCCACACGGCGAGGAGCTCGTCCTGTGCACAGAGGGCACCATTACCCTCTACCAGGAGGTCGACGGCGTGGCCCATACGGTCACCATCAGTGCCGGCGAAGCGGCCATCAACCCGCCGGGCGTGTGGCACACCGCGGACGTCACCGGTCAAGCGACCGTGCTGTTCATAACAGCCGGCAAGGGCACCGAGAACCGCCCCCGCTGAAGGCGGCTCCCTGGTCGTCGTCCAATCGAAGCGGTCGCCTGCCGCCTCTCGTCGAGCGTGGTGCCGCGAACGGGGTGCTCCTGCTACGGCACCGACAGCTTGACGGTGAAGTCCTCCGTGGTACGGGAGCCGGCGGTAACCGTCACCACGATGGGCTGGGTGGTCGACTCATTCACCCCTCCGCTGCCGAACACGTCCACGAAGCCGGATACCCACCAGGTGCCCGGCTGCAACACCAGCTGGTAGAGATTGCTCGACTGGTTGTAGGCCTCCTGCGCGTTCGGACACGATGTCCCGTTCGGCGGGGCGCTGCAGGCGCGTACTCCGGATTGGAATCCGCCGTCGGCCGGCGCCCCGACGACCACCACCTTGCCCTCCACCACGCCGACGGAGGGCGTCTGGTAGGGAACGGTGAGCTTGCCCGTAGTGGTCTGACCGGCGGCAATGGCAACCGTCGTGCCGGAGGGATCGGTGTACGAGCCGAACACCGTCCGGTACCCCGGGTACAGGATCCACGGGCCCGGGGTGAGCGTGGGCAACTGGTACAGGTTGAATGGCGTCCTGGCAGCCGCTCGGCCCGATGTCTGGCCAGACCGGCTGGGTTCGGCCAGTCCGATCCCGCCAAAGCCGAAGCCTCCCGGGCCCGAGAACTCGTTCACGCATTCGGGCGGCGTGATGCCGCCCGTCCAAGGGGACGATGCCGGGCAGGCGAGCACGGTGTAAGCCATGATCGGGACCCGGCTCCGGGCGCCGGTCACGTGGATGGTGCCGGCCGCGGTGCCGAGGACCTGATAGGGAACGGCGATGGCGACAGCCGTGACCTTCCCGCCGGAGATCGTGACCGTCTGGGCGGGCCCGGCGACCGCGTTGTTGAAGGGCGACACCAGGTAGAAGCCGGTGACACTCCATTGTCCGTCGGCCAGGAGCAGGGTGATCGTGTTGCCCCCGTATCCGAAGAAGGTCTCGCACTGGCCGCCACCGACCGGGCAGGCCGAGAGGGCGGCGGGATCGGAGAACCCTGGGGGGGCACCGGTGACGGTCACCGTGCCGGTCAGCAGTCCCTCACCGGGGAGTATGAACGGCGTGGTGAGATTGGCCCTGGTCGTCCGGCCGGCCACGAGGGTCAGTGCCTTGCCGGCGTTGGCATTGGTGACACAACCGAATTGGGTGCAGTAGCCGGGATAGGCAGTCCAGGCACCGGGCGACAATCCGGTGACCTGGTACGGCGCCGTGCCAGCGCCCGAGAATGACGGCCGGCCATTCCCGCTCACACAGGCGAGCGACGGGGAGACCCCGTCATAGGGGGCAAAGGACGGGCACAGCAGGACCGAGAGGACCTCGACCGGGATCCCGCTGGGCACCCCGGTGACATGGATCTTCCCCTTGAGCGTCGCCGGTAGCCGGAAGGGGACCGTGAAGTTCGCAGTGACGGTTCCGCCCGCGGGCACGGTGACGACCTGCGGGGCCCCGAGGTAGGCGCCGCCGAATCCGTTCACCTCGTAGAAGCCGTCCACGGTCCACTGCCCCGCGCCCAGCGAGAGCGTGTACGTTCCACCGGCGGCGAGGGCGTAGACGGGACTGGAGCACGCCAGTCCGGAGCCCCCGGATGACGGGCAGGCACCGGCACCGATGAAGCCGGGGACGAAGCCGGTCGGGGCGCCGGTCACCGCTACCGTTCCGGTCACCGTCCCCGTCCCCGCCCCCGTCACCGTCCCCGTCCCCGTCGCCGTCGCCGTCGCCGTCGCCGTCGCAGACAGCGTCCCGGA
>DATBOO010000076.1:0-50579 GCA_036553725.1 Acidimicrobiales bacterium
CCTCTCAGCGGCGGCGATGGCCGAAGCGCCGTCGGTGATCCCGGACCCGTTGGCCTTCGCTCCTGACGGATCGGCGCCGCTTGAAGACGTGGCCGACGCCGTAGCCGTGGCCCGTACCATGCCGGAGGTCGAGGTCGTAGCCGGCGTCGATGCCCTTCGGCCGAGGCCGACGCGGCGCTGAAGGAAGAGGCGGAGCTTCTGGTAGGAGGGCCTTCGTTCGAACTCGAGCGACGCATAGGCGAGGCCGCCGAACGGGATGGGGAGCCAGAAGTTCACGGCGCGATAGGCCAGCACGCCGGATAGGGCCTGGCCGGCCGTGGGACCGAAGCCGGTGATCATCGAAACCAGCACGAACTCGACGACACCCAGTCCACCCGGGGTGATCGGGATGGCGGCCAGGATGTTCGCCAGCCCGTAGGCCATCAGGAGGTCGATGGGGGAGATGAAGTGGCTGAAGGCGGCCACGAAGACCCACAGGGAAGCGGCGTCCAGCAGCCAGTTGGCCGCGGCCCAGCCGACGGCTCTACGGGTCAGCCGCCGGTCTTCCATCAGAACGGCGAACCGCGCCGCCAACCGCTCGACGAGGGCGGTCGTGCGGTCGGCGTCGAGGAACCGGATCCGTCCGGCGATGCGCCGGATGACGCGGCTGGCACGCTCCTGTCCTCTGGTGAGCAGGTAGAAGAGGCCACCGAAGGCGCCGAGCAGGATGACACCGATCCCGGCTGCCACCAGCACGAGGATGGAGGCCGACTGCGACTGGCCGCCATGGTGACTGGCCGGGGCATGGAAGCCATGGGTCACCAGAAAGGCCACCAACGCCAACCAGAACAGCACGTTGAGCACCACGGCAGAGCCGATGCCCTGGGTCCCGAGCGCCAGGCCGGCGTCCGCCCGGCTCACACCCGACTGAACGAGCAGCCGGTAGCCGAGGGCCGCCCCCGGGGCGGTGCCGCCGGGGGAGACGTGGCTGAGGGAGAGGGTGGACAGGTTGATCCGGAACAGCCGGAGCCGCCGGGGCCGTTCACCGGGGATCACTGCGTGGGTGAGCTGGGTATAGGCGGCGAGGGCGCCGACTTCGAGAAGCACCCCGAGGGCGAGGTAGGCCAGGTGGATGTGAGTCAGCGAGTTGACCTCGGCCCGGTGGTTGGCCAGTAGGGGGAGGGCGACGTAGAACACGAACAGGAAGACCAGGAGGGTGCCCACGCTGAGCCGGACATCCCGTCGGACGAACGGCCCGCGGTGCCACCACCGGTGGCGCTCCTGGGTCGCCACGTCACCCTGCTCGGACGGCATCACCTTCATGTTTGCACGCCCGAACCCACGGACCTGACATGCTGACTGGGTGGTCGAGCCCGCCGAGAGGGATGCAGCCGATGACGGCGCGGCTGTGGTAGAGCGTGCAGTGAAAGCGCCGGCGAGACGCCCGGCGAAGGCGGTCGCCAACCCCACAGCCAACCCCACAGCCACTCCGACACCCACACCCCAGACCGGCCGGGTCACGCCTCCCGACCCGACCACGGTGATCAGCGAGACGACGGTCGAGCGGCTCGACCGCGACGTCGGGCCGGATGCGCCCCGGAGGGACCGCCTGTTCGCGGCAGCCTCGGCCAAGGGCGTCCCGCTGCGCACCATCTTGACCATCGACGCCGTGGTCATCGCCACCTGGGTGCTCTACCGCCTGGTGGGCCGGCTGCGCGAGGTCATCCTGTGGATGCTCATCGCCGCCTTCATCGCCCTGGTCCTCAACCCCGCGGTGAACTTCCTGCAACGCCACCGTTTCCGACGGGGAACGGCGATCGGTGTGGTGTTCGCCGGGGCCGTCCTGGCCTTCGCCGGGCTCCTCGGGCTGTTCGGCTATCCGCTGGTCAACTCGCTGAGCCATGTGGCCTCCCGCCTGCCGACCATGGTCGACCAGGTCCAGAAGGGCCACGGGTGGCTGGCCCACACCTTGCAGCGGTTCCACCTCTTGAGCTGGGTGCAGAAGAACTCACCCAAGCTGAAGACTGCGGCCGAAAATCTCAGCAAGCCGGCGCTCAGTTTCGGCACGCATCTGAGCCGGGCGGTGTTCTCGACGATCCTGGCCCTGACCACCATCGCCTTCCTGTCGCTGTTCATGCTGCTCGAGGCGCCCAACCTTCGGCGCAGCCTCCTCGGGTCCATGCGCCCGGACCGCCGCGCCGTCGTCGAGGACATCGCCCACCAGGTCGCCCGCCAGGTCACCTCCTACGTGCTGGGCACGATTGCCCTCTCGGTCATGTTCGGAGTGGTCATCCTGGTCACCATGCTGATACTCGGCGTGCCCTTCGCCCTGCTCATCGGGCTGTGGGTGGCGCTCGTGGCCATGATCCCCCTGGTGGGCGGGCTGATCGCCGGTGCCCCCAGTGTGGTCATCGCTCTTCTCCACTCACCCACCGCCGGGGTGGTGGTGGCCATCGTATTCGTGGGGTTCCAGCTCGTCGAGAACCATTTCCTCTATCCGGTGGTCATGAGCCGGTCGGTGCGGATGAACCCCCTCTGGGTACTCCTGTCGGTGTTGATCGGGGCCAATCTCGGGGGTGTCTTCGGCTCGGCACTGGGGGCCCTCACCGGCGCACTCATCGCCATCCCGGTCGGGGGCGCCGTCCAAGTGATCTTCCGCGAGGTATGGCAGCACACCCGGGCCGCCGGGGACCAGACCGCCGATCAATCCGGGGACCAGACCGCCGGTCACGGAGCGGACCCGACCGCCGCACACGGCGGCGCTCACGGCATGGATTCCGGGTCGGGGGCGACCGCCGCCGAGTCGTGAGGGCGCGGTCGACCGGCGGGCCCAGGGTCCCGCCCGCCGCCATCGACGGGGGGCTTGTCTCGTAAGCTGCGGCCATGGATGTGCTGGTCGTGCTGCCCACCTACAACGAATCCGAGAACATCGAGCGCGTGCTGCGACGGATCAGGGACTCACTCACGGCCGCCACCGTGCTCGTGGTCGACGACGGCAGCCCCGACGGCACCGCCGAGATCGCGGAGCGACTGGGCAAGGAGCTCGGCAGCATCGAGGTCATGCGCAGGCACCGGAAGTCCGGGCTCGGCAGCGCCTACCGGGCGGGCTTCCGCTGGGGCCTCGAACGTGACTTCGACGCCTGCGTGGAGATGGACGCCGACCTCTCGCACGAGCCCGAGGCGCTCCCCGACCTCGTCGGGGCCCTCTCCGACAGCTGCGAGCTGGCGGTGGGGTCGAGGTACATCCCCGGCGGCGCCATCCCCAACTGGGCGTGGCATCGGCGCCTGCTCTCCCGGGGGGGGAACGTGTACGCCTCTGCCCTGCTCGGGCTCGGGGTGGCCGACTCGACTTCCGGGTTCCGGGTGTACTCGGCGACCGTCCTCCGCCGCATCGACCTCGACCGGATCAGGGCCGACGGGTACGGATTCCAGATCGAAATGACCTATCAGGCCAAACGGGCAGGAGCCTCGGTGGTCGAGGTTCCCATCCGATTCGTGGACCGGGTGGACGGCCAGTCGAAGATGTCCATGTTCATCGTGGTCGAAGCCCTCGCCCTGGTGACCTGGTGGGGCGCGCAACGGTTGCTCGGACGCCTGGTCAGCCCGCGCCAGCCGGTGCGCACGTGATGCCGCCCCGGTGACCGTCGCCGGTCGCATCCTGGTGGTCGACGACGAGCCGTACATCACCGACGTGGTCACCGCCGCACTCCGATTCGAGGGATTCGACTGTGATGAGGCGTCCACGGGACCGGGGGCGCTGTCGAGGGCCAGGGTCGGCGCCTACGACCTGATCGTGCTCGATGTGATGCTGCCGGGCATCGATGGATTCGAGGTGTGCCGTCGGTTGCGGGAGGAGGGCGACCGGACGCCGGTGCTGTTCCTCAGCGCCCGTGACGGCACCCAGGACAAGGTCGCCGGGCTGGTCGACGGCGACGACTACGTGACCAAGCCCTTCAGCATCGACGAGCTGGTGGCCCGGGTCCGTGCCGTGTTGCGACGGACGGCGGCGGGCGGGGCGGACGCCGAGGGCCGGCTGGCGTTCAGCGACCTGGTGGTCGACGCCCGAACCCGGGAGGTCTGGCGGGGCGAGCAACCCATCGACCTGACCGCCACGGAATTCAACCTCCTGGCCTACCTGGTGGCCCACGCCCGCCAGGTGGTCTCCAAGGCCCAGATCCTCGACGCGGTGTGGCCCGAGGGATTCGCCGGTGAGTCCAATATCGTCGAGATCTACGTCTCCTACCTGCGCAAGAAGGTGGACCGCTATGAGCCGCCACTCATCCATACCGTCCGGCGGGTGGGCTATGTCCTGCGCGAGCCGCGTCCGTGAGGCTCCGGCGCCGGCTCATCGCCACCATCGTCGTGTCCCTGGCCTTCGGCCTCGCCCTGGTCGACGTCATCACCCTCACGTCACTGCACTCCTATCTCTACGGCCGGGTCGACGACCAGTTGAGCACCGCCAGCGGGTTGATGGCCAGATTCGTCTCGGTCGGCGAGGCGCGGGGATTCCGGATCACCCCGGCCGCCATCCAGTCCCGGGTGGGCCCCGACACCTACGTGGAGCTGATCGATCCGGGCGGACGGGTGCAGGTGGCCCGGCCTTCGGGGTCCGGGGGCCAGGCTGACGCCCCGCCGTCTCTGCCGTCACCGCTCCGCCCATCACCGGCCCCTGCTTCCCGGCCCGCGGCCAAGCCCCGTCAGACCTACCATCCCAGTCCGGCCTCGATCGACGTTCCCGCCGCCGGCGGCCGCGGGCCCGAGTACCGGTTGCTGGCCACGTCGGTGGGCCGCCAGACCCTGGTGGTGGCGGCTCCGCTCGACGGGGTGGACGCCACCCTGGCTTCGTTCCGCCGGGTCGAATTGGTGGTGTCGGCCGGTCTGCTGGCCGCCCTGCTGGTCCTGATGACCGTCCTGGTCAGGCTGGGGCTCCGGCCCCTCGAGGACATGACCAGGGAGGCGGACGCCATTGCGGCCGGCGACCTCACCCGGCGGGTGCAGGCCACGGAAGGCAACGGCGAGATCGCCCGCCTGGGCCGCGCCCTCAACGGGATGCTGGCCCAGATCGAGACGGCGTTCTCCCAGCGGGCCCGGTCCGAGGACAGGCTCAGGAGTTTCCTGGCCGACGCCTCGCACGAGCTCCGAACCCCGCTCACCTCGATCCAGGGCTACGCGGAACTCCTGCGGAAAGAGGCCCTGGCCGACCCCGCGGCCCGCGGCCGGGCCCTGTCCCGCATCGAGAACGAGGCCGCCCGGATGGGGATGCTGGTGGGTGACCTCGCCCTCCTGGCCCGGGAGGGCGAGGGTCCGGAGCCGCCCCGGTCCCGGGTGGACCTGGCCGCGGTCGCCGCCGAGGCTGTCGCCGACGCCGAGACCATCGATGCCTCCCGGCCCATCGCGCTGCATGCCCCGAGCGAGGTCCCGGTGGCGGGTGACGACGCCCGCCTGGGACAGCTCGTCCACAATCTGCTCGGGAACGCACTGAGGCACACTCCGGCGGGGACGCCGGTGGAGGTTGGGGTGGCCGCCCAGGGGGAGCGGGCGGTGCTCGAGGTACGCGACCGGGGGCCGGGGATGACCGCCGAGCAGGCCGGCCACGTGTTCGACCGGTTCTACCGCGGCGATGCCGACCGTCTCGACGGCGGCTCAGGGCTGGGTCTGTTCATCGTGGCCAGCCTGGCCCGCAGCTTCGGAGGGGAGGCCACCGTCGACACCGCGGTGGGCCGGGGCTCGACCTTCCAGGTGGTGCTCCCGCTCTACCGTGCAGGCCCGGTGGACGGCCCGGCGGACGGCCCGGCGGACGGCGAGGAGGCCCACGATGCTGGCCTCGATTGACCGGGGGACGGGCCCCCCCGTGGTGCTGCTCCACGGCCAGCCGGGGTCGGGGAGCTCATGGGACCCGGTCACCGCCCTGCTGGACTCCGACTTCCGCGTCCTCGCCCCCGACCGTGTCGGCTACGGGGCCACCGCCGGAGAGGCCACAGGCCTGGCCGGCAATGCCGAGCTCGTGGAGGCGTTCATCCGGGACCGGGGAGCGTCGCCGGCCACGGTGGTGGCCCACAGCTGGTCGGGGGGAGTGGCGGTGCTCTTGGCCGACCGCTGCCCCGACCTGGTGAACAGCCTGGTCCTGGTGGGCGCAGCTTGCACCCCCGACAGCCTCAACGCTCTCGACCGTTGGCTCAACGTCCCGGTACTCGGTGACGCTCTCACCGTGGCCGGCCTGGTGGGCATCGGGGAGGTGCTGCCCCGGTTCCGGCGGCTGGCGCGACACGCTCCGGCGCGCTTTCGCGACGAACTGGCCACCGCCCTCCCGGACCCTGGAGTGCTGGGTGGCGGACGCGGTGCCCTCGGCCGGCACAAGCGGACGTTCATGATCGAACAGCGGGCCATCGTCGAAGAGCTGCCCTCGGTGACCGCCGCCCTCGACCGGCTCGAGCTGCCGGTCTCCGTGGTGCAGGGCCAGTGGGACCTGGTAGTGCCGCCGCGGGCCGGGGTGACCCTGTCCAGGGCCATTCGTGGGGCGGAGCTGACCCTCCTTCCCCGCGCCGGGCACTTCGTGCCCCGCGACGACCCCGACTCGCTCGCCGACATAGTCCGGCGGTCGGCCGTCGGGTGAGGCCCCGGCCGGTGGGCTAGCGGGTCAATACACCTAGCCGGCGGTGCCGTGGCCCACCGGCACCGGCGAGGTCGTGAAGGTGACGCCGGGAGCCAAGGCGTCGAAGACGGCGGTCAGCTTGAGATTGGCCTCCACCAGCTCGGCCGCCGGCTCCGACCCGCTGACGATGCCCACGCCCGCCGCCATCCGGGCCCGGCGGCCGTCGACGGTCATGGCCCGGATCCCGACTACCCAGCGCCCGTCGCCCTGCGAGTCCACATAGCCCACCGGGCCTGCGTAGTTGCCCCTCGGGCGGGGCTCGAGCCGGCTGATCATCCGGCAGGCCTCGGCCGCGGGAACCCCCCCGACGGCCGGTGTGGGATGGAGGGCCGCCACCAGGTGGAGTGCGGTGGGAAATGTTCCGTCGTCAGCCCGGACCAGGGTGCCGGTCAGGGAGGTGCCCAGGTGGGTGAGGTTGTGCAGGTGGACCAGGTGGGGTCGGGCGGGCACGTCGAGGTCGGAGCAGAGCGGCCGGAGGGCCCGCTCGATCGCCTCCACCACCAACCGGTGTTCATTGCCGTTCTTCGGGGACTCCAGCAGCTCACCGGGGGGGACGACGCCCCGCGTCCCGGCCATCGGGCCGGCCGTCCCGGCCAGGGGCCGGCTGTGGACCCGGCGTCCCGACCGCTCGACCAGCAGCTCCGGGCTGGCGCCAACGAAGCGGCCGTCCGGGGTGGGAAGGGCGAAGACGGTGCAGTTGGGCTCGAGCCGGTGCCATCGTCGGAGCAGCCCGGCGTTCTCGACGGCCCGCTCCATCTGAACGTCGACGTGGCGGGCCAGCACCACCTTGGCCAGTTGGCCACCCCCGATGGCCGCCAGGGCCTCTCCCACCATCGCCTCGAACGATTCGTCAGACGAGAGGGGGTCGACGCTCGCCGGTGTCGGGATCGCCTCGGTCCGCTCGGAGCCGGGGGCCATCATCCGGTGGAGCATGGCCCGCAGCCCGGTGGACCCGGTGGGCAGATCGGACCGGTCACGGGCGACCAGGGTCACCCACTCCGCCCCGGAGGCGTCGATGCCGAAGGTGACTTCGGGGACCACCAGGCTCCCGGATCGGGAGCGCTCGAAGGGCAGGGCCCCGAACCCGATCACGCCGGCGCCGGCGGAATCCAACCTGTCCTCACAGGGGATGGCGGCCAGAGTGTCGGCGGCCCGATCGAGATCGGAGGCGGAGTCGAGACCGCAGGGGAGGGCGATCGCCAGCGCCTGGCCCAGGCCGACCAGGGCCTGCTCCCCGGTGTGGAACAGGATGCCGTCCGGTCCGGCCAGGGCGAAGGGGTCGATGGGGGAACCGGGGTCGAGCGGGAGCCGCGCCGCCACCAGACCACCGGGCGATCCGGTCACGGTCGTCCCCGGCGGGTGGCGGTGACCAGCTGGCTCAGTCCGCCGGAGAGGGGTCGCTGGTTGACGCCGGAGAACCCGGCCTCGCCCAACAGGTCCCGGAGCTCGGCGGTCGAGGGCAGGTAGGCCGTCGATTCGGGCAGGTACCGGTAGGCCGGCCCGTCCGAGAGCAGTCCGCCGATGCGGGGCACCGCCCGCCGGAACCAGATGCGATGCCCGGCGAGGAGCAGCCTGTGGCGGGGCTCGTCCACCTCCAGCAGGCTGATGCGGCCGCCGGGTCGGACCACCCGGCCGATCTCGTCGAGCACCGGGCCGAGATCGGTGAAGTTGCGCAGGGCGTACCCGCAGGTGACGCCTTCGACGGCGGCACGCCGCAGCGGGAGCCGGGCGCCGTCGGCCTGCGCCAGGGGCGCTCCGGTGTGATTGGCCGCCAGCATCCCGGACGACAGGTCCATCCCGAGCGGCCGGAGACCCGCCGCCCCCAGGATGCGGATGAAGTCCCCTGTCCCGCAGGCCAGATCGAGAATTCGCGATCCCCCGGGAAGCCCGAGGGCCCGGACTGACTGCCGGCGCCAGTGCATGTCCAGGCCGAAGGTCATCATGCGGTTGACCAGGTCATAGCGAGGCGCGATGGCATCGAACATCGAGCGCACCAGCTCGGTCTTCTCGGGTCCGGTGGGAAGATCGGCCCGGGTGCTCGCCGGGCGCGGCCCGAACGACGCCGTCGACCCGGCCGGCCGTTGCCCGCTGCTCATGACAGCGGCACCGCGGCGTGGTCGTCCCGGCTCGCGGGCTCGGTCGGCGCGTCAGACCCCACACGGTCCCAGACGGCCTGTCGCTCCGCGTCGGACCCGACCTGTTCGACGTGGTCCAGCGCAGCCTTGACCAGTGCCCGCGTGAAGTGGTGTCCGACCAGGTCGTTGACCGCCGGAAGGAGCTCGGAGTAGGCCTGCAGGAGCCGGTCGATACCCGGCTCCTCGGCACCATCTTGCGGGGACGGGTGCTCGGGCCCGATCGGGCGACCCTGGCGCAGCGGCCCCCGCACGTGGGTGGAGAACATGTCCACCGCGGCGCGGGCGACCTCCTCCGTGGCCTGGTGGTGGCGGCGGGCCAGGTCGAGCAGGGCCGAGAGGGGGATTCCCCACTCGAGCAGCAGGAGCCCGGCTCTCGACGAGGCGACGTCTTCCGCCGTGTAGCGCTCGAGTCCGCCCATCCGCTGCGGGATGAGGAGCCCCTCGGCCTCGAGGGCCTTGAGCAGGGCCAGGGGCACACCTGTCTCATCGGCCAATTCGGTGATGGTGAGTCCGGCACCGTCGCCGGGCGGCGTCCCGTCCCGGTCTTCCTGACTGTCCTGACTGTCCGGTCCCGTGCCGTCGGGATCGTGGGCGGTGCCGGTCGCCGGCGCTCGGCCACCGGCGGCCCGTCGGGCGCCGGAGAGCTCACCCACCAGGGCCTCATCGGCGGCGTCGAGGTCTCCGTTCACCAGCCGGACGATGGTGGCCAGCGTGAAACCGCGCTGTTGGAGGGACCGGATCCGGGTCAGCCGCTCGAGGTGCCCGTCGTGGTACCAGGCCACCCGGCCCTGGCGGCGGGGCGGCTCCAGCAGGCCCTTGCTCTGGTAGTAGCGGATGGTGTCCACCGACTCCCCGGAGCTCAGCGAAAGCTGTTCGACCCGCATCTCCATATTCACACTCTAGGAGTTATCGCTCACATGGTCAGAGCGCGGGTCGGAGCGGCGTCGGAGCGCAGGTCGGAATCCGGGAGCCGGGGCCCGGGCAGGACCGTTGCCGCGGCTACCGGCTGCGCGTCAGCGGAAGTAGCGGTAGACCACCCGGGCCACGCAGGACGGCTTGGAGGAGCCCTCGGTCTCGAATGTGAGGTCCAACGCCACCTGAACCCCGCCGGTGACGTCCTCGGCCCCGGCCACCTCCACCCCGAGGCGGAGATTGCTGCCCACCGGGACCGGGGCCGGGAAGCGGACCTTGTTGCATCCGTAGTTGACACCCATGGAGGTGCCCTCGACGGTCAGGACCTCCCCCAGGTAGACGGGAGCCAGCGAGAGGGTGAGGTAGCCGTGGGCGATGGCGGTCCCGAAGGGCCCGCCCTTGGCCCGCTCGGGGTCGACGTGGATCCACTGGTGGTCGCCGGTGGCGTCGGCGAAGCGGTTGATCTGCTCCTGTTCGATGCGGTGCCAGTCGCTGTAGCCCAGATGCTTGCCGACCAGCTCGTGGAATTTCTCGATGCCCTGCACGGTGGTTGCCATAGCCGGAACTGTACGGGAGCCAGGGTTGGTGGACCAACCGCTGCCGGCACAGCCCCCGCACGTCCGGCGGCAGGGCCGGGCGGACGGACGTCGGCCGGAGGCCGGCCGGCCCGTGAGATTCGGCAACTCGGCGTGCGGGCGGTGTCGATACGCTGGCCGTCGTGCCCTACGAGCATCACCACCGGAACCTGCAGGGGGGCGGGCCCCGCGCCGCGGTGTTCGGGGTGAGCGACGGGCTGGTCTCCAATGTCGCCCTCATCCTGGGGATGGCCGGGGCCCATTCGTCCGCCGGTGCGGTGCGCCTGGCCGGACTGGCCGGCCTCATCGGCGGCGCTTTCTCGATGGCGGCGGGGGAGTACGTGTCGATGAGGGCACAGTCCGAGTTGATGCAACGCGAGTTGGACGTGGAGCGCCAGGCCATCCACCACGATCCCGAACAGGAGCGCAAGGAGCTCGCCGCCATCTACGAGAGCCGGGGCCTCGAGGCGGTGCTGGCCCAGGAGCTCTCGTCGAAGATGATGCGAAGCCCCGAGCTCGCGCTCGAGACCCACGCCCGAGAGGAGCTGGGCATCAACCCCGACGAGACCGGTCGGCCCCTTCAGGCTGCGGTGGCGTCCTTCGTGACGTTCGCACTCGGGGCGGTCATCCCCCTGCTGCCCTGGCTGGTCGCCTCGGGAACGGTGGCGACGCTGTGGTCGGTCGCACTCGGGGCCGTCGGTGCCTTCAGCGTCGGGGCCGCCCTGGCCGTCTTCACCGGTCGGTGGTGGCTGTGGTCGGCCGGACGCCAGCTGCTGATCTCCGGGGTGGCCGCCGGAATCACCTACTCCATCGGGCACGTCGTGGGGTCCGGGTAGCGGGCACGCCCAGCCCGCGCCGCCGGAGGGAGAACCGGGCCGCCCGCGCCTCAGGGCCCGACGGTGGTCACGTAGGCGCGGTCGACATGGTCCTCGACGAATCCCATCGACCGGTACATGGAGACGGCGGGCCGATTGGCGGCGTCCACGTACAGCATCCCGACGGTCAGGCCGCGGCCGGCCAGCCAGTCCAACCCGGCACGGGTGAGTGCCCGGCCCCAGCCCCGCCCCTGGAAGTCAGGGTCCAGGCCGATGACGTAGATCTCGCCGAGGGGTGGGTCCGTGGAATCGTGGACCTTGGTCCAGCACGAGCCGGCCAGCTTCCCCTCCGCTTCGAGCAGCCGGAGCCCCTCGGGGTCGAACCACGGCTCCCGCTCGCGTTCGAGGAGGGTGGCGAGCTCCCAGTGGCCCTGCTCGGGATGGGAGGCAAACGCCCGGTTGTTGGTGGTCAGCCATGCCTCCTCGTCCACTCCGGGCCGGAAGGCGCGGGTGTGGATGGCGGGAGCGTCGGGCGCTCCGGCGCCGGGCAGTGGCAGCTCGCACCGCATCTGGACGAGTTCGCGCTCGAGTTCGAACCCCGCAGCAAACGCCCGCTCATCGTCGGCGGCCGTGGCCGCCGCTACCCAGAGCCTCAACGAGCCGCCCCCCTGCGCCACCACCTCCCTCATCGAGGTGGCCAGGAGCGAGTCGGCGACCGATGGGCCGTCGCCGGGGTTCGACGCCACGGCCATCTCCACGGCGTACTCCCGCGCCCGGGCGTCGCCGTCGAGCTGCGCGTATCCGGCCAGCCCGGGCCGTGAGGCTGCTCTGGCCACCACGCCGACGAAGACGTGGTCGGCCGCGGCCGGGGCGCCGGCATCCGTCTGGGTCCGCCGCAACTCCATCCGCTTGTGCTCGCCGAGTGCGGGGTGCCCGCCCCCCCGGGAAACGTCGTCGAGCAGGGTGGTGATCTCCCGGAGGAGGGAGGCGTCGGGTGCGGTGGTGACCGCCAGTTCGAGGCCCTTCATTCCGTGGACGCTACCGGTAGTCTGCACGCCGTGGCCCGACCCCGCACGCCAGCCGGGCGCGCTCGAACCGTCAATGCGCGACTGGGGGAGTTGTACCCCGGATCGGCGGAGGAGCTGTGCGCGCTGGATCACCGCGGCCCCTTCCAGTTGTTGGCAGCCACGATCCTCTCGGCGCAGTGCACCGACGAGCGGGTCAACCTGACAACGCCTGCGCTCTTCGCCCGCTATCCCGACCCGGACGCACTGGCCGACGCCGACCTCTCCGAGGTCGAGGACCTGATCCGCTCCACCGGGTTCTTCCGGTCCAAGGCCAAGAGTCTGGTGGGCATGGCCGCGGCGGTGGTCGAGCGGTTCGGTGGGGAGGTCCCCTCCGCCATGGCGGACCTGGTGACCCTGCCCGGTGTGGGCCGCAAGACGGCCAACGTCGTGCGCAGTGTGGCGTTCGGCCTTCCGGGTCTCCCGGTGGACACCCACGTCCAACGCCTCTCGCTCCGGCTGGAGCTGACCGATGAGACCGATCCGGTGAAGGTGGAGACGGTGCTGAACCGTATGGTCCCGGCCTCACAGCGCGGTGCGTTCAGCCTGCGAATGATCCTCCATGGCCGGGCCATCTGCCAGGCCCGGGCCCCTCGGTGCGCGGAGTGCGTGCTGTCGGACTTCTGCCCGTCGGCCCGGGAGCGGATGGTCCCCGCCCGCGACGGCTGACCGTCCCATCTGTCGCAGAGACTGGAACCATCTGTCGCGGAGACTGACAGAAGGCCGCACCGGTTCCGGTCGCACCGACGCGGGGGGAGGCTGCCGCACCGGTCATGAAAACCCAGGCCGAGATGCTCACAGAAATGACGCTGCTACCTGGGCTCTTGGATTTCCGTTCGCCGAGCGACAACCGGTGTTGCCGAAAATTTCGCCCGCCGTGACTGGTAATCGGCGCCGAAACGTGATGATCTAGAGGTCTCGGAACCGGTTCCCGCCAACTGGTTCCGCTGAGCGGTGTTCGGGATCCGCCGCCCGACCCGCTCGCGCGAAGGCACCTTCGGGTGCCTTCGCCGCGTCCGGGGTGTCTTAGCGGCGGCTGAGCGTCGTGGAGAGGCGGGACAGGCGCCGGTTGGCGCTGTTGAGGGCCCGTTCGATGGCGAAGAGCTCCCGCGCCGTCTCCTCGTCCTTGGCCGCGTCGGCTGCGTCGGCATGGACGGTCACCCTGCGGGTCAACTCGTCGAGGGCGGTGGCGAGGGAGGACAGTTCTGCAGAGCTGGCGGGCATCGACTGATCATGGCAGGTCGGCTCCGGGACGGCCGGGTGGCGGGCGGAAGGTCGGCAAAGGCCGGCCCGCCGGCGCCGGGGCGATCGGACGGTTCCGGTAGCATCGATTGGCCATGCCCCTGACCCGGCTCGACCTTCGCGGCTTCACCGGCAGCCGCCGGGAGCTGCGCGAAGCCCTGCCGCGTCCTCCCGATGAGCAGGACCGGTCGTCAGCCGCGGTGGCGGCCATCCTGGCCGAGGTCCGCCAAGACGGCGACGCCGCCCTGCGCCGCCTGACCCGGGAGTTCGACGGCGTCGAGCTCGATCGATTGCGGGTGCCGGAGGAGGAGATCCAGGCTGCTCTCCGTCGGGTCCCCCCGGAGCTCCAGGACGCGCTGGACATCGCCCACGATCGGATCCTGGCGTACCACGCCCACGACTCGGGCGGTCCGGTCGACGACTTCGAATCCGGCGGGATCGGCGTTCGCCATCTGGTGCGGCCGGTGGGGCGAGCCGGGTGCTACGCGCCGGGGGGCCGGGCCCGCTACCCCTCCACGGTTCTGATGTGCGCGGTCCCCGCCCAGGTCGCCGGCGTCGACGAGATCGTGCTGTGCGTGCCCCCCCGACCGGACGGCCGGATCGACGACGCCTCATTGGCCGCCGCCGCCGTGGCCGGGGTCGACGAGGTCTACCGGGTGGGTGGGGCGCAGGCGGTGGCGGCCATGGCCTACGGGACGGAGTCCATCGACCCGGTGGATGTGATCGTCGGCCCCGGCAACCGGTACGTGGCCGAGGCCAAGCGTCAGGTGTCCGGGGTGGTCGGGGTGGCGTCGGCCTTCGCCGGACCCTCCGAGGTGGTGGTGATCGCCGGCCCCGACACCCCCGCCGACCTGGCCGCCATCGACCTGGTCGTCCAGGCCGAGCACGGTCCCGACGGCCTGGCCTGGCTGGTCACCTGGTCCGAAGCGGTGGCCGAGGCGGTCACCGCCGAGGTGGGCCGGGTGGTGGCCGCCTCGCCTCGCCGCCACGATCTGGAGGCGACCCTCGGTGCCGGTGGCTATGTGGTGCTGGTCGACGGCGCCGAACAGGCCTGCGCGGTGGCCAATGTCGTGGCTCCCGAGCATCTGGAGCTGCTCACCGAGTCCGCCGAGGAACTGCTGCCCCGGATCACCTCGGCGGGAGCGGTGTTCGTGGGCCTGAGCTCCCCGGCCAGCGTCGGCGACTACCTGGCCGGTCCCAACCACGTCCTTCCCACCAACCGGAGCGCCCGGTTTGCCAGTGCGCTGCGGGTGGACGACTTCCGCCGGCACATCCACGCCGTCACCGTCACGGAGAAGGCTCTCGAGGTCCTCGGGCCCCACGTGGTCACCCTGGCGGAGACCGAGGGACTGCCCGCCCATGCCGAGTCGGTGCGCCTCCGATGGCCCCGGTAGACCGGGAACCGGGTGACCGGCCGCCGGCTCCTTCGGCTCCCCCGGTGCGCCCTGCTCCACCGGTGCGCCCTGCCGCACCGGTGCGGTCCGTCCCCCCGGTGCGGCCCGACCTCGAGGCGCTCGTCGGCTACCACTCGACGCAGGTCGACGTCGAGGTCCGGCTCAACACCAACGAGTCGCCCCTCCCGCCTCCGCCCGAATGGTTCGAGGCGTTCCGCTCGGGGCTGGGCTCCATCGACTTCAACCGCTACCCGGACCGCGACGCGTCGGAACTGCGGCGGGTCGTGGCCGACAGCCACGGTGTCCGCACCGAGCAGATCTTCTGCGCCAACGGCTCCAACGAGGTCCTGCAGTCGCTGCTCCTGGCCTACGGCGGGCCGCAGCGAACCGCCGCCCTGTTCGAGCCGACGTACACACTCCACCGTCACATCGCCCGGACCACCGGGACGCAGGTGGCGGCCGGCTGCCGGACAGACGAGTTCCTCCTCGACCTCGACGAGGTGAAGCGGGTGATCGACGCGTACGACCCGGTCATCACCTTCCTCTGCTCGCCCAACAACCCGACCGGCAGGGCGGATCCCATCGGGCTGGTCGAAGCGGTCCTGGCCATGGCCCCCGGCCTGGTCGTGGTGGACGAGGCCTACGGGCAGTTCGCCCCGTCCTCGGCGGTGGACACGGTGCGCCGCGGGGCGGCCGGCTCCGAGCGGCTGGCCGTGGTGCGGACCTTCTCCAAGACCTGGTCGATGGCCGGGTTGCGACTCGGGTACCTGATCGCCGCGCCCGAGGTCGTCGAGGCCTGCGAGATGGTGGCGTTGCCCTATCACCTCGACGCGGTCAAGCAGTTGGCGGGGCGTCTGGCCGTCGAGTTCGTGCCCGAGATGGAGGCCAGGGTGGCCATGGTGAAGGAGGAACGGGGGAGGATGGCCGCGGCCCTGGCCGCTCTGCCGGTCGACACCTGGCCGTCCGACGCCAACTTCATTCTCTTCCGGCCGACCGGGTCGGACGCCGGGGCGGTGTGGGCCGATCTCCTCGAGGCATCGGTCCTCGTGCGAGACTGTTCGCAGTGGCCGGGCCTCGCCGGATGCCTCCGGGTCACGGTCGGGCTTCCTCGCGAGAACGACCGGTTCCTGGCCGCACTGACGGAAAGCCTGCGATGACCGCATCCACACCGACATCTCCACCGCCTTCGACACCGCCTCGGACACCGCCTTCGGCACCGTCGGCCCAGCCGACACCGGCTCGACGGACGGCGTCGGTGCGGAGGGCGACCAAGGAGACGACCATCGACGTGGACCTCGACCTCGACGGATCGGGTTCCGCCGAGGCCTCCACCGGCCTGCCGTTCTTCGACCACATGGTCAGCCAGTTGGGCCGGCACGGTGGGTTCGACCTGTCGGTACGGGCCCGCGGCGACCTGGACGTCGACGCCCACCACACCGTGGAGGACGTCGGCATCTCCCTGGGCGAGGCCCTGGCGGAGGCGCTGGGGGACAAGTCCGGCATCCGCCGGTTCGGCTCGGTCTCACTCCCGCTCGATGAGGCCCTGGTCGACGTGGCCCTGGACCTGTCGGGCCGGCCCTTCCTCTCCTATGACATCAGCTTCGCCCCGGACACCAACCCGCTGGGCACTCCGCCCTTCGACCCCCAGCTGGCCGAGGAGTTCTGGCGCGCCCTGGCCACCTCCGCGGCCCTCACCCTGCACGTGCGGCTGCTCACCGGGAAGAACACCCACCACATCCTCGAGGCGTCGTTCAAGGGGGTGGCCCGCGCCCTGCGCGACGCGGTCCGCTACGAAGGCGGGGGGATCCCCTCCACCAAGGGGACGTTGTGAACGCACCGGTGCACCGTCCACCGTCCGCCCGGCCGTGATCGCAGTCCTCGACTACGGCATCGGGAATCTGCGATCGGCCGAGAAGGCACTCCAGCACCTGGGTGCGGACGCCGAGCTCGTGGACGATCCCGATCGGGCCGCGGCCGCCGACGGGGTGGTGATCGCCGGGGTGGGCGCCTTCGGCTCCTGCGCCCGGGCCCTGCGATCGACCGGATTGGAACGGGCGGCGAGGTTCGCCATCGACCGCGGGGTCCCTTTCCTCGGGATCTGCGTGGGGTTCCAACTGCTCTACGAAGGGTCCGAGGAGGATCCGGCCGAGCCGGGCCTCGGCGTGCTGTCCGGTACGGTCCGACGCCTGCCCGCCGGCGTCAAGCACCCCCAGATGCAGTGGAACCGCCTGGTGCACGACGGGGTGGCCACCGCCGGCCTGCTGGCCGGGACCCCCGAGCCCGCCTGGGTCTACTTCGTCCACTCCTACGCCCCCGAACAGTCGGCCGACACCTCGTCCATCTGTGACTACGGAGGCCCGGTCACCGCCTCGGCCGAGCGGGGCCCGGTGTGGGGGGCCCAATTCCATCCCGAGAAGTCCGGCGCCGTGGGGTTGGGCATCCTGTCCAATTTCGTGAGCGCTGTCGCCGGCGTTCGCCGATGATGGAGCTCTACCCGGCCATCGACATCCGTGACGGCGGTGCGGTCCGCCTGGCCCAGGGCGACTTCGAACGCCAGAGCGAATACGGCGACCCGGTGGAACTGGCCCGCCGATTCGCCGGTGCCGGGGCGCCCTGGCTGCACGTCGTGGACCTCGACGCCGCCCGCCAGGGAGAGCCGGTCAACCGCGCCACGGTGCTGGCCATCGCCGCCGCCGTCGACATCCCGGTGCAGTCCGGGGGCGGGGTCCGCTCGGAGGCAGACGTCGGCGAGCTCCTGGGCGGCGGGGTGACCCGGGCGATCCTCGGCACGGCCGCGCTCGACGACCCCGCCGTAGTCCGGTCCGCGGCCGCCCGCTACCCGGGACGGGTGGCGGTCGGGATCGACTACCGCCTCGGGTCGGACGGGCGGACCGAGGTGGCGGTCAGGGGATGGGAGCAGGGGAGCGGACGCTCGGTGGACGACGTCCTGGGCGAGCTGGCCGGAGCCGGGGTGGCCGCCGTGATCGTGACGGCCATCGACCGGGACGGCACGCTCACCGGGCCCGACCTCGACGGGCTGCGGGCGGTGCTGGCCATGACCGAGATCCCGGTCATCGCCTCCGGGGGCGTGAAGGATGTGTCCGACGTGGCCGCCCTGGCCCGGCTGGCTGTGGGCTGCCGCCCGGATGGCGGTGCCGATGGCAGTCCGGTCCGGCGGCTGTCCGGCGTGGTCACCGGCAAAGCGGTGGTCGAGGGACGGATGACGGTCGGGGAAGGGGTGGCGGCGTGCGCACCGTCCGGGTGATCCCCTGTCTCGACGTCGACGCCGGCCGGGTGGTGAAGGGCGTGCGGTTCACCGACCTCTTCGACGCCGGCGACCCGGTCGAGCTGGCCACCCGCTATGACCGCCAGGGCGCCGACGAAGTGGTCTTCCTCGACATCACCGCGTCGTCGGACAACCGCCGGACCATGGTCGAGGTGGTGGCCCGGACCGCGGAGGTGGTCTTCATCCCTTTCACCGTGGGCGGGGGCATCCGCTCCGTCGAGGACGCCCGCCACCTGCTCCGCGCCGGGGCGGACAAAGTGGGGGTCAACACGGCCGCCGTCGACCGGCCGGACCTCATCGCCGAGCTGGCGGACGAATTCGGGAGCCAGTGCGTGGTGGCGGCCATCGACGCCCGGCGTCGGACGTCCGGGCCCGCTCCGGCCGGTGCCGGGGGTTGGGAGGTGTTCACCCATGGAGGACGCACACCGACCGGGGTGGACGCATTGGCCTGGGCCGAGCGGTGCGCCGACCTCGGGGCCGGCGAGATCCTGCTCACGTCCATGGATCGCGACGGCACCCGGGACGGCTTCGACCTGGAGCTCACCCGCCAGGCGGCCGGGCGCTGTCCAGTACCGCTGATCGCCTCCGGCGGCGTCGGCACCCTCCAGCATCTGGTCGAGGGCGCCGTCGACGGGGACGCCGACGCCGTCCTGGCTGCTTCGATCTTCCATCTCGGGGAGCACACCGTCGGCGAAGCGAAGGCCCACCTGCAGGCGGCGGGAGTCGAGGTGCGTCCGCCCTGAGGCCGCTGTCCGGCCATCGCCCGGCCACGCGCCCGTCGTGCGCCCGGACGGACGGACGCCCGACCCCGACCCGGGTCGCATGCGCCGACTGAGGTCCGGCCACCCTGGAGTAGCCTTCAACTGTGGCCTCGACGACGTCAGAAGCACCAGCGACCAGCCAAAACGGGGACAGCAGGCGCGACAAGCTGGCTATCACCGTGCTGGCCGACCGGGTGCTGGTCCAGGTGGGCCAGACCGAGGGGGAGCGCCGCTCGCGGGCCGGGATACTGATTCCGGCCACCGCACAGGTGGCGCGGCGGCTGGCGTGGGCGGAGGCGGTCGCCGTCGGGCCCCATGTCCGCTCGGTGAAGGTCGGCGACAACGTCCTGTTCAACCCCGAGGACCGCTTCGAAGTCGAGGTCCAAGGGGACGAGTACGTGATCCTCCGCGAACGGGACATCCATGCCGTGGCCTCCACCCGCATCGACGGAGGGACCGGGCTGTACCTCTGACTCCGACATCGCCACCCGAGAGGACCGGCCTCTGCGGCCCGGGATCCCGAGCCCGGATTCCTCGCCATACCCGACACCGCACCAGGGAGCACCACCCGTGAGCACCACCCGGACACCGGAGAGCTTCGAGACGACGCCCGTCGCCTTCACCGACGACCAGCTGGCACAGATCGCCTACAACGGCGACGGACTGGTCGGGGCCGTCGTGCAGGACGCGGGGGACGGCACCGTCCTCATGTTCGCGTGGATGAGCAGGGACTCGCTCCGGCGGACGTTGGAGACCGGCCGGACCTGGTTCTGGAGCCGCAGCCGACAGGAGCTCTGGTGCAAGGGGGAGACGTCGGGCGACCGGCAGTACGTGCGGAGCGTCCACTACGACTGCGACGGTGACACCCTGCTGGTGGTGGTCGACCAGGAGGGCGCGGGAGCCTGCCACACCGGCCAGCGCAGTTGCTTCTTCCGCGCCTTCGGCCGGCCCTCGACGGATCCATGACCCGGGCCCCGGGTGTGGATTCCCCGGTACCCGGCGGGCCCGGGTTCCGCTCCTTGGCGGCCAAGCACCGCATCGTCCCGGTTTGGCGCGAGCTGGTGGCCGACACCGTCACCCCGGTGGCGGCCTTCCTCCGCATCGTGGGGGAGGACGGCGGCTCCGGGTTTCTCCTCGAATCGGTCGAGGGCGGGGAGCGGTGGGGACGGTACTCCTTCGTGGGCCGCAACCCGCTGGCCACCGTTACCGCAAACGGCAGCCGGGTGACCGCCAGCGGGGGCCTCGACCTCGACGCCGCCACCGGCGGGGGCGTGTCCGGGGACCGGGGAGTGCTGGCGGCCCTCGAGGCCATCCTCGACGGGTTCGACTCACCCGAATTGCCCGACCTCCCGCCGCTGCACGCGGGGTTGGTCGGCTACCTCGGGTACGACGTGGTCCGGGAGGTCGAGCGCCTCCCCGGGGCGCCCCCGGACGATCTGGGCCATCCCGACGCCGTCCTGGCCGTCATCGGCCAGCTGGCGGCGTTCGACCACTGGCGCCAGCGGGTGGTGCTCATCGACAACGTGGTCATCGACCCCGACTGGGGGCCCGAGGAACTCGATGCCGCCCACGGGGAGGCGCTGGCCCGGCTCGACCAGCTGGCCGCCGACTGCTTCCGGCCCCTCGACCACCCGCCCCAGCTGCTCCCCGAGCCCGTCGGGTCTCCGGCGGACGTGCGCCGGACCATGTCCGATTCGCTCTTCGAGGACGCGGTGCGGGCGGCCAAGGAGCACATCACCGCCGGCGATGTGTTCCAGGTGGTGCTGTCCCAGCGCTACGACCTCGGGTCTCTCGGCGCCGAGCCGTTCGACGTCTACCGCGTCCTGCGGCTGATCAACCCCAGCCCGTATCTCTACTTCCTCCGCTTCCCCGAGGTCACCGTCGTCGGTGCATCGCCCGAGCCCATGGTCCGGCTCCGGGACGGCACGGTCATCTCCCGGCCCATCGCCGGCTCGAGGCCGCGGGGGACCACGCCCGAAGAGGACGGTCGCCTGGCGGGGGAGTTGGTCGAGGACCCCAAGGAAGTGGCCGAGCACGTGATGCTCGTCGACCTGGCTCGCAACGACGTGGGCCGGGTGGTGTCGTTCGGCACCGAGGTGATCGAAGAGACGATGGTGGTCGAGCGCTACAGCCACGTCATGCACCTCACCTCGCAGGTCTCGGGGCGCCTGGCCCCGGGCAAGGGACCGATCGACGTCCTCCGGGCCACCCTGCCGGCCGGCACGCTGTCGGGCGCGCCCAAGGTCCGGGCCATGGAGATCATCGACGACCTCGAGCCGACCAAGCGTGGGGTCTACGGAGGGGTTGTGGGCTACCTCGACTTTTCGGGCAACCTCGACACCGCCATCGCCATCCGGACCATGACCGTCGGGCCCGACGGGTTGGCCTCGGTGCAGGCCGGGGCGGGCATCGTGGCCGACAGTGATCCGGCCTCGGAGAACGCCGAGTGCTCGCACAAGGCGGCGGCGATCCTGTCGGCGGTGGCGATGGCCCGGGCTGGTGCCGCCACGGCCGGAGCAGGACCACTCCCATGAGTGACGGGTCCGACGGGTCGGCCGCCGTCGCCGCCCAGTACGGTGCGCTCCGCTCGGGGGCTGCCTTCCGCCTGCTCCCCCGTGACGTGGTCCGGATCTCGGGGCCGGATGCGACCACGTACCTCCAGGGGCAGTGCAGCCAGGACGTCGAGGGTCTCGACCAGGGGGCATCGGTCGAGGCGCTCCTGCTCAGCCCGCAGGGGAAGATCGACGCCCTCATCCGGGTCAGCCGGGCCCACGGTGACGGGTTCGTCATCGACACCGACGCCGGGTTCGGGGCGGTGGTGACCGCCCGCCTCCAGCGCTTCCGGCTCCGCACCAAGGTGGAGATCGAGCCGCTGGCATGGGTGTGCACGGCCGTGCGCGGGCCGGGCGCGGCCGGGAGCATCGCAGACCGGCCCGAGCTGGTGGTCCCCGTGGAGTGGCCGGGCCTGGCCGGATTCGACCTGCTCGGCCCCCCGCCCGCCGCCGGCGCCCCGCCTTGGGTGGCCGACGGCGCGGTGGCGTGCGGCGTCGATGCCTGGGAGGCGGCGCGGATCGAGGCGGGCATACCGGTGAACGGCCACGAGCTGGTGGAGGGGACCATCGCCGCCGAGGTCGGCCTGGTGGATCGGACGGTCTCGTTCACCAAGGGATGCTTCACCGGCCAGGAGCTGGTGGCCCGGTTGGACGCACGCGGGTCCAAGGTGGCCCGCCGCCTGTGCGGGGTGGTCATCGACCAGGCAGACGTCCGGCCGGGACTGGAGACGGCTCTCGTGGGCGCCACCGTCCTCACCGCCGACCAGGAGCACGAAGTCGGTCACCTTTCGTCGGTGGCCTGGTCCCCGGGCCTGTCGGCCACCGTGGCCCTGGCCACGCTCCACCGCCGGGTGGCGCCCCCGGAGCGGGTGTCGGTGGCGTGGGGGGACGGGGCAGGCCGCCACCAGGCCGGTGCCGAGGCCCGGCTCCTGCCCCTCAACGCCTGAGGGCCGGGTCGGAGGTGCTAGACCTTCTGCCGGAAACAGGGGCAGGTCCCGGGCAGGCACGAGCGCCGAGGCCACGATCGGAGACGGGATGAGCACGGAGGCTGCGGCCAATCAGCGGTCGACCGGTGACGGCAACGTCGAGATGGACGCCGACCACATCACCACCTCCACCCGTGACCCCGACGAGATGGCCGGGCGCCTCGGGTCCTGGTTGGCCGACACCCTGGCGCCGGGCAGCGGCCCGCAGATCACCGAGGCCGGCACTCCCGAGGGCAACGGGATGTCGTCGGAGACCCTCCTCTTCACGGCGCAGTGGGACGAGGGCGGTGAGCGCACCGAGCACCGGCTGGTGGCTCGCATCGAGCCTCCGGCCACCGCCCATCCTGTCTTCACCACCTACGACCTCGAGATGCAGTTCCGGGTCATGCGGCTGGTCGGCGAGCAGACGTCCGTCCCGGTGCCCGAGACACTCTGGTACGAACCGGACCCGACGGTGATGGGCGGTCCGTTCTTCGTGATGGCCCGGGTCGACGGCGATGTGCCGCGCGACGTCATGCCGTACACGTTCGGTGACAACTGGGTCTTCGACGGCACCGACACCGAACGGAGGGCCGTCCAGGAGTCGGCCGTCGAGGCGCTGGCCGGCATCCACGCCATCACCCCGGCGAAGCACGATCTCGGTTTTCTGGAGCTGGATCAGCCCGGCGGGTCGGCGCTCGAACGCAGCATGAACCACTGGCAGGCGTACCACGACTGGGTGGTGCGGGAGACACCCTCCCCCTTGCTGGCCGAGTGCTTCGCCTGGCTGTGGGACAACCTTCCTTCCGACACGAGCGACGACGCCCTCTCCTGGGGAGACGGCCGCATCGGGAACATGATGTTCCGCCACGGCCGGGTGGTGGCCGTGCTCGACTGGGAGATGGCGGCGGTGGCGCCGCCCGAGGTGGACATCGGCTGGATGTGCTACCTCCACCTCTTCTTCCAGGATCTGGCCGTCCAACTGGGCGCACCCGGGCTGCCGGACATGCTCCGGCCGGTCGATGTGGCCGCGTCCTATGCCGGAGCGTCGGGCCGGACGCTCCGGGATCTGACCTGGTATCTCGCCTATGCCGCCATGCGCCACGGAGTGATCATGCGCAGGGTCACCGAGCGCGCCATCCTCTTCGGCGAGGCCGAGCGGCCCGACGACGTCGACGACCTGATCATCCACCGGGACACCCTGCGGGGCATGCTGGACGGGAGCTACTGGTCGGGCGTCGCTTTCTGACTGTCCCGGGGCCGACGGCCGGCACTGCCGGCACCGCCTGGGTCGATCAGACGCCGAGGCTGCCCTTGGCCGCCCGCTCGAAGAGCCGGTACGGCATCAACCGCTTGGCCATGATCCCGATCCGCTCGTCGATCTTCCCGACCGACACCCGCCGGGGTGGGTGCCTCGCCTCGAGGGCCCTCTGCACGACCACCGCCACCCGGTCGGGAGGGACGCCGGCCGCCTCGTCGGCGGCCATGGTGCCGATCGCCTTGGCCACCGCGGACGAATAGGCCAGCTCACCGAGCGGCGGCTCGACGTCCCGCCGCCGCTCGGTGAACTCGGTGTGGACGTTGCCGGGCTCCACCATGGTCACCTGGATGTTGAAGGGCGCCACCTCGTAGGCCAGTGCTTCCCCGTATCCCTCCAGGGCGAATTTGCTCGCGCTGTAAAAGGCCTGGAACGGGAGGGCGACGATCCCGCCGATCGAGCTGATCAGGATGACCCGGCCCCGGCGTTGCCGGCGCATGACCGGCAGCGCGTGCTGAACCACCCGCACTGCTCCCCAGAAATTGGTCTCGAGCTGGTCGTGGGCATCTGCCATCGGGGTCTGCTCGGCGGCGCCGGCCAGCCCCCAGCCCGCACACGCCACCACGGCGTCGATCCGATCGTGTCGGTCGAGCAGCGCGTCGAAGCCCGAAGCCACCGAGTCGTCACGGTCGACGTCCATGGCCAACGGCGTCCAGCCCCCGGGGGAGACCCCACGCCGGCTGGCTCCGAACACGTTCCACCCCTGGCCGTGCATGCGGTCGGCACAGGCCAGGCCGATGCCGGCCGAGGCTCCGGTGATCAGGATCACCTCATCCATCGATCGTCCTTTCCACGTGCTCGGTGGGTGGCGGGTCCGGGGTTCCGGCGGCGGCTTCGCCTGGCACCGTCGCCGGAACCGTTGGCGCCGTTGGCGCGGTCGGGGAAGTCGGTCCGACCGGCACCGTCGGTCCCGCCATTGCCGCCGACCCTGTCTTCGAGTCGGATGGACCGGTGGCCGGGGGGAACCAGACGACCATTCTGGTGCCCCGCCCGTCGGCCACCGGGGACTCCGCCCTGACCCCTGCCCCCATGGCTGCGGCCAGTTCGGCCACGATGGCCAGGCCCAGGCCCGATCCGGTGCGCCGGCCCTGCACCCGGTCCGAGACGAAATGCCGTTGGAAGACGCGGGAGGACTGGTCGGCGGGGATCCCTGGACCGTCGTCGACCACCCACACCGTCGGCAGGCCACCGACCCGGCCCACGCCCACCCCGATCCGATGGTCGGCGAAGGACGAGGCATTCTCCACCAGGTTGGCCACCACCTGACCCAGCCGGTCGGCATCGGCGTCCACCCACAGCGGTCCGTCCGGTGGATCGGCGGTGACCAACTCGAGCCCGAGCTCGGCGGCCCGGGGACGGAACCCGTCGGCGACCTGGCGGACCAGCCGGGCCGCGTCGACGGTCTGCAGCTCGAGCGAGAACCGGTCGGCCTCCAGCCGGGCCAGGTCGAGCAGGTCCTGTACCAGGCGCTCGAGCCGGCGGGCCTCGGAGCTGATCACGGTGGCAGCGGCCACCGGGTCGTCGGCGGCGCCGTCGACGACCGCATCGGCATAGCCGCGGATCGAGGTCAGGGGTGTCCGGAGCTCGTGGGAGACCGAGAGGAGAAATTGGCGCTCCTGGTCCCTGGCTCTGACCAGGTTGGCGCCCATGGCGTTGATCGACTCGGCCAACCGCGCGAATTCGGGGTCGTCGCGGGGCCCGGCCGGCACGGTGGCGTCGAGATCCCCCGATGCGATCCGCGTGGTCGTGTCCACCGCGGCGACCAGGGGACGGGTGAAGCGGCGGGCCAGTCCCGCGGCCACCAGGGCCGCCACCGCCAGGGCGATGGCACCCACCAGGGCGAAATACCGAACGCCGTTGACCGGATTGTGGATCTGGCGGGTGATGACCAGCACCGGCACGTACGCCTTTATCCGGGAGAAGGGAGTGGGCATGGCCGCGTAGACCAACAGCGAGGCGGTGTGGCCGACGGTCTGCCGGCCGGCCGCCAGCATGGGGACATCGAGGTGTTCGACGGTCAGGCCCGACGGGGGCGTGCCGACGATCGACCCGTCCGGGTAGAGCTCCACCACCCCGATGCCCGCGAAGGCGCCGGCCGCGGAGATGATGGCGAACTGGCGGGTGAAGCGGGCCCGGGTGATGGCAGGGTCGTCGGAGAATTTCAAAGAGATGGCGCGTGCCTGTCCGGACAGCTCCTGCTGGGCCGTGGTCACCGCCGCCCGGCGGATGAAGTAGAACCCGCCCACCGCCGTCACCACCAGGGCGGCCGCTACCAGGAGGAGGATGGCGATGGTGAGTCGTCGCCTCATCCCAATCGGTAGCCCACGCCCCAGACGGTGGCGAGCGGCAGGGCGTCGCCCAGCTTCTTGCGCAACTGCCGGACGTGAACATCCACCGTGCGCTCGTCGCCACACCAGTCGACGCCCCATACCCCGTTCAGGAGCTGCTGGCGCGACAGGGCCAGCCCGCAGTTGTCCGCCAGGTAGGCCAGGAGGTCGAACTCGCGGGTGGCCAGGGGGATGACCGAGCCGTCGCGGCGGATCTCCCGACGACCGGTGTCGATCTCGATGGCGCCGAGCTCGACCACGGTGGGGGCGGCCGCCTCCGGCGACCCTGCGGTACGACGAAGGATGGCGCGCACCCGGGCCACCAGTTCCCGGGCGGAGAAGGGCTTGGTGACATAGTCGTCGGCACCGAGCTCGAGACCGAGCACCCGGTCGACCTCGTCGTCCCGGGCGCTCAGGATCAGCACCGGCGTGGTGCCCGCCGTCAGGGGAGTGCCCGAGGACGACCCGGAAGGCACCGGGGAGACCTGGCGTAGGCGGCGGCAGACGTCGAATCCGTCGAGATCCCCCGGAAGACCGAGATCGACGATGACCAGTTTCGGGTGCTCGCGCTCGACGAGCACCATCCCCGCCTCCCCGTCATCGGCCTGCAGGACCCGGAATCCGTCCCGTCGGAGGTACATGGCCACCAGATCGGAGATGTGGTGGTCGTCTTCGATGACCACCAGGGTTTCTTCGTCAGCCACCATCTGTCCAGCCTGCCACCGGGACCGACGCCGCGTCGGTCATGGTTAGGGAAGTGTGAGGGGGAGTGTGGGGGGGGGACGTCGCCCGCCGAGCCCGGTTGCGCCGACCGGAGCGGGCCACCAGCCGAGTCGGTGCCCGGATGGCAGCATTGGGGGATGAAGGCCGGCGACGGAGTCGCCACGCCGGGCCAGAGGGGTCCGGCGCGGCAGGGCACCATCGGGATTGCCGTCGTCACCGCCGCGCTGATCGTGGTGGCCGGATGCTGGGGGCCGTCCACCTCGGGCCCGACGGCGGACCCGTCCAATCCCTTCTTCACCCACCGGTTCACCTCTGTCGTCAGCCCCTTCACCTTCGGGCAGGACCCGTCGTGGACGGCGGACGGCCGGATCCTCTCCAACGAGCAGGACCGGTCCGGCGTCCCCCAGGTGTACGTCTCGACCCTGGCCGGGGCGCGGATGTCCTGTCTGACCTGTGGCCAGCCGGGGCCCAACGGGTTCCCCCAGGAGCGACCCCAGGGGGACTGGATCCTCTTCTGCTCTCTCCGCGGCCAGAGCGCCACCTTCGGCGCCCCGTGCCTCGGCGGGATCGGCAGCGACCTCTATGCCATGCGTCCGGACGGGAGCCGGGTCACCCGGTTGACGGGCCCTGGCGCGTCATTCGAACCGGATGGGTCTCCCTACGACAACTACCACCCGTACTGGGCGCCGGACGGCCGCCACCTGATCTGGACTCACGTCGCCTATGACAGCCGGCAACAGGGAGGGACCCAGTGGACGATCCTCCTGTCGACCTTCACGGCGGGCAAGGACGGCGCCCCTCGTCTGGGAGGGGTGACGGCGGTGGCGCCCGGCGGCGACAACGCCTACGAGACCCAGGTCTGGGCGCCGGACGGCAGCGGCGTGCTCTACACAACGCTGAGCTCCGACGGCGACAAGCGCGTCGGGTGGCTCAACTCCGAGCTCCACTTCCTGCGCCTCTACGGCCACGGGGCCTCCCCGGCCCATCCGCAGGCCACGCAGCTCACCGACGGGAGCCCGGCCTGGGACGAACAGGCGGTGTTCACGCCCGACATGAAGGACGTCATCTGGATGTCGAGCCGGGATGCGCCGACGTGGTACGAGACGGTCGTGACCGCAGCCCGGCAGGCCGGCTACGACCCGCCGTCGGAGAACGAGATCGTCGGGCCCTTCTTCGTCCTGACCGTCCTCGACCCGAAGTTCCGCACCGATCTCTTCGAGCTCGATCTCCGCACCCACGCCGTGCGCCGGCTGACCGACCTGGGCCAGGTGGTGCCCGAGTTCTACTTCAACCCTGCCGGTACCCAGGTCATCTGGACGACGGGTGAGCGGAGCCACACCTACGTCGGCGCCTTTGCGGCCATGCCCCGGCCGGTCCGGGCACCGTTGTCCCCCGACCCGGCCTGGACCGGCGCGCCGGCCCACGGCAACCGCACACCGCCCCTGCCGGAGCACGCGGCATCCATCCACATCGACCCCGCCGCGATCCCGCCCGTCGAGGTCGGTGCCATCTCACTGATGGAGAGCCAGCTGTCGGTGCTCGCCCACCTGCTCCAGGGGCTGCCCGGCGGGGCGACGTGCTGCCAGTCCCCGGGCTGACACCCCTGGTCGGGGCCCGGATCCGGGCGGTCCGGAGAATGATCGTTGGTAGGATCGAACGGCCATGCCGGCCTACCTCGAGACGATCGTCGCCGCCCATCGGGCCGAGGCCTCGGAGGACCGGCGCGACATCGACGCGGCCATCGAGCAGGCCGAGCAGGCCGGTCGGGCCGACCCGGCCCGACCTTTCGCCGAGGCTGTCCGCCGGGCTGCGGCCCGGCAGGGGATGGCGGTGATCTCGGAGATCAAGCGTCGTTCGCCGTCCCAGGGGGACCTCGATCCGGCCCTCGACCCGGCCGAACTGGCCGCCGACTACCAGGCGGGTGGGGCCGCCTGCCTCTCCGTCCTCACCGATGGGCAGTTCTTCGGCGGCACCGCCGACGATCTCCAAGCCGCCCGCGCCGCCTGCTCGCTCCCGGTACTCCGCAAGGACTTCACGGTCAGTGCCCTCGACGTGTGCGACGCCCGGGTGATGGGTGCGGACGCGGTGCTGCTGATCGTGGCCGCACTCGGTGACGCCGAGCTGGCGTCGTTCCTCGAGCTCTCCCGCCGGTGTGGACTGACCGCGCTGGTCGAGGTGCACGACGACCTCGAGCTCAAGCGGGCCGTCGACGCCGGGGCCGACGTGATCGGGGTCAACCAACGGGACCTGCGGACCTTCGAGGTCGACCACGGCCGGGCCCTGGAGCTCGGAGCGCTCCTGCCCGCGGGGGTGCTGGGCGTGGCCGAGTCGGGCATCCGGGGCGCCGACGACGTCCGCCGGCTGGCCGGGGCCGGGTACCAGGCGGTGCTGGTCGGGGAGACCCTGGTCCGCTCGGGAGACCGTCGGGCGGCGGTGGCGGGACTGCTCGGAGGCGGAGGGTGAGCCTGTACGACGCGGTGGGGGAGGTCGACGGCCTGTTCGTCAAGATCTGCGGTATCACCTCGGAGGCCGACGCCCTGCTGGCGGTGGGAATGGGGGCATCCGCGGTCGGATTCACCTTCGCCCCTTCGCCGCGCCGGATGGCGCCCGCGGCGGTGGCCGACATCGTCAAGCGCCTTCCCCACGAGACGGTGACGGTCGGCGTGTTCAGGGACGAGGCACCGCAACGGGTCGTCGACATCGCCAACCAGATCGGCCTGCGGGCCGTCCAGCTCCACGGCGTCGAGTCCGCCGAGGACACCCAGTGGATCAGCAGTCGGGTGGGCATGACCATCAAGGCCTTCCCGGCCGGCCACCGCAACATCGACCGCTTCGACCGGTACGGAGCCGATCTGCTACTGATCGACGGAGCCAATCCCGGATCGGGGGAGCTCTTCGACTGGCGTCTGGCCGAGGGGGTGGTCGACCCGCGGCGATTGATCGTGTCCGGCGGGCTGACCCCGGAGAACGTCGGGTCTGCCATCGCCCACCTCGGGCCGTGGGGGGTCGACGTGGCCACCGGGGTCGAGGCGGCCCCGGGCGTCAAGGACCCGGGCCGGCTGCGCGAGTTCATCGGAGCGGCACACGCCGCTCAGGCGGCGCAGATGAGCGCCCGTTCGGATCCCGCCAAGGGGGCCGGCGGCGCCGGGCCGGGGTCCGGGAGCGAGGGACCGGTACGGGGTGCCGGTGCCGAGCCCTTCGACTGGCAGGACGAGTAGTGGCCACCGAGGTCATGGGCGACCCGGGGCCCACCGGGCGGTTCGGACAGTTCGGCGGCCGCTTCGTGCCGGAGTCGCTGATGCCGGCTTGCATCGAGCTCGAGGCCGCCTTCCGCGCCGCGTGGGCCGACCCGGCGTTCCGGACCGAGCTCAGTGGCATCCTGCGCAGCTACGGCGGCCGGCCTACACCGGTGACCGAGTGCGGCCGCCTCTCGGCGGAGCTGGGCGTCCGGGTCCTGTTGAAGCGCGAGGACCTGGCCCACACCGGTTCGCACAAGCTGAACAACGTGCTGGGCCAGGGCCTCCTGGCCCGTCGCATGGGGAAGGGCCGCCTGATCGCCGAGACCGGAGCCGGACAGCACGGGGTGGCCACCGCCACCGCGGCGGCGCTGCTCGGCATGGACTGTGTGGTCTACATGGGCGAGGTCGACATCCGGCGCCAGGAGCTGAACGTCTTCCGCATGGAGCTATTGGGCGCGGAGGTCCGCCCGGTGGGGAGTGGCAGCCGCACCCTCAAGGACGCGGTGAACGAGGCGCTGCGCGACTGGGTGGCCTCGGTCGGCGAAACGCACTACTGCCTCGGCTCGGTCATGGGGCCCCACCCGTACCCGTGGATGGTCAGGGAGTTCCAGCGGGTGATCGGCGAGGAAGCCCGGGGGCAGTGCCGGGAGCTGCTCGGCGGCGCTGATCCCGACGTGGTGGTGGCCTGTGTGGGAGGTGGATCCAATGCGGCGGGGATGTTCGCCGGGTTTGCCGATGCCACCGCCGCGTCGCTGGTCGCCGTCGAGGCCGCGGGAGGGGCGGCGATGACCACCGGGATCACCGGCGTGCTCCACGGCATGCGCAGCGCGCTCATCCAGAGCGAGGAGGGCCAGATCCTCGAGGCCCACTCGGTCTCGGCGGGCCTCGACTATCCGGGCATCGGTCCGGAGCACGCCCACCTGGGCGAGCTGGGCCGGGCCCGGTACGTGTCGGCCGACGACCATGAGGTCATCGACGCCTTCCAGCGCCTGGCCCGGACCGAGGGGATCCTCCCCGCCCTGGAGTCGGCCCACGCCATCGCCTGGGTCATCGCCAACGCGGGCACCGCCGGACTGCCCGCCGGCTCCACCGTCCTGGTCAACCTTTCTGGACGCGGCGACAAGGATGTCGCCCAGGTCCGCGACATCCTGCGGGCATGAGCACCGGCATCGGGGACCGTCCGGCTGGCTACGTGGCGGGTCGGCTCGAGGTGACGCTGGCGGCCCGGCGTGATGCCGGGCACAAGCTGCTGGTGCCCTACGTCACCGGCGGCATGGACGATCAGTGGCTGTTGACCGTCGAGGCGCTGGCCGGGGCGGGGGCGGACGCCATCGAGGTGGGGATCCCGTTCTCGGACCCGATGATCGACGGCCCCACCATCCAGGAGGCGTCGTTGCGGGCGCTCCGACGGGGGTGCACGCCTGACGGCATCCTCGCCGATCTGAGCCGGGTCGACGTCGGCATCCCCGTGGTCGCCATGACGTACTACAACCTGGTCTTCCGGGCCGGGCACGCCCGGATGGCCGGGCTGATGGCGGACTCCGGAGTGGCAGGGGCGATCATCCCCGACCTGCCGCTGGAGGAGCTCGGCCCCTGGGCCGAAGCCGCCGATGAGGCCGCGGTGGCCACGGTCCTCCTGGTGGCGCCGTCGACCCCGCCGGAACGGGTCCGGGCGGTGTGCGCCCGCTCCCGGGGCTTCGTGTATGCGGTCGGCCGGATGGGGGTCACCGGCGAGCAGTCCGAACTGGCCGACTCGGCCCGCCGGGTGGCCGAGGGGATCGGGGAGGCCAGCACGCTCCCGGTGTGTGTCGGCATCGGCATCTCCTCCCCCGAACAGGCGGTCGAGGCCTGTCGGTCGGCCGACGGTGTCGTGGTCGGCTCGGCGGTGGTGCGCCGCCTGTTGGAGGGGTCGGGACCGGAGGGGGCGGTCGCGTTCGTCTCCTCCATCCGACGGGCGATCGACTCGGCCTGAGTCCACATCGTGCACATCGCGCCCGGGGGACCGCTCCCCCGGGCCGCAATCCGAGTACTCCGGGTGCGACGGCACCCGGTGACGCTCAGTCCCGGTCGGGCCGGACCACCTGGTAGACGGCCCGGAAGAACGGCTTGCGGCCGCGGCTCTCGTTGCGCTGCTGGAGCCGGCTGCGGATGAGCTCCCGGCGCTCCTGGAGGTCGTGGAAGGTGATCGGGTCGGTCTCGTCGGGAAAGCCCATGGCGGCGCGGTAGCCCTCCAGGTCGATGGGGGTCTCGGCCAGGTCCACGCCGACCTCGCGGGCGATCCGGTCGCCGTGGTGCTCGGTGAAGTAGGTCATCACCGCCAGGATCTCTCCCAGGATGTCGACGTCGGGGGCCATGGTGGCCATGGCCCCGTTGAGGAACAGGATGTCCTTCACGAACAGCATCAGTTCCTTGGGCAGCCGGGCGCCGTAGCCGAGGAGCGCCTTGGTCACCTCGCGCAGTTCGTCGACCATCTGGTCGGCCGTCAGGGTGGTGGGGTCGATCGCCGGACGGTCCAGGCCGAGGTCGCGTATGACCGCCTCCACGTCGGAGTCGGCCGGCAGCGCCCCGAGGTCCCGCAGCGCCTCGACCTGGACGGTGACGTTGTTGGTGGTGGCGCCCATCTGCAACCGGAGGAAGGCCAGGCGCTTGCGCTCGTCGAGCCGTCCGGTGATCCCGAAGTCGAGCAGGGCCACCGTGCCGTCGGCCTGCACCAGGAGGTTCCCGCCGTGGAGGTCGCCGTGGAACACCCCGTAGAGCAGCGCCCCTTCGAGGAAGGCGATGAGGCTCGAGCGCAGCACCGCGGCGGTGTCGAGCCCCGCGGCCCGCATGCCCGCGGCATTGCCCCAGGTGAACCCGCGCAGGTGTTCCATGACCAGCACGCGCCTGGTGACCAGCTCCGGATGGGGCCGCGGCACGACGATTGAGCGCTGGCCGGTCCCGGCGTGGACGGCGGCGATGTCGAGCATGTTCTGCGCCTCGAGGCGGAAGTCCAACTCCTCGACGATCGTCTCTGCGAACAGTTCCACCAGGGCCGGCGGATTGGTCAGGGCGGCCACCGCGATCCTCCCCACCAGAATGGGGGCGATCCACGACATGGCGGCGATGTCGAGCCGCACCAGGGAGGCCACGCTCCGCCGCTGGACCTTGACCACCACCCGCTCGCCGGTCCGAAGGGTGGCCGCATGCACCTGGGCGATGGAGGCCGAGGCGAGGGGGGTGCGGTCGAACGAGACGAAGACCTCCCCGAGCGGCCGCCCGAGGTCCTCCTCGAGAGTCTTGCGGACGGCGGAGAACGGCTCGGGTGGGACCCGGTCGCGCAGCAGCCGGAACTCATCGACCAATTCTTCGGGGAAGATCCCCTCGCCGGAGGAGATGATCTGGCCCAGCTTGATGTAGGTGGGCCCCAGGCGCTCGAAGGCGGGACGGAGCCGGCGGGACAGGCCCGAGCGCGAGCCCGGGGTGCCCCGGTCGCGGACCCCCCAGGCCACGAGGGCCGAACCGAGGCGCAGGCCCACCGTGAGCACCCGGGCGCCGGGCGGGAGGCGCTGGGGCCTGACCAGCTGGCGGGCCAGGTCGGCGGCGCCGGCCCGGAGGGCGTCGATGTCGCCGGCGGTCTCCTCGGGGAACCGCCAGGCCATGCTCCCCGGCTCGACGGTCCACGGCCCGTGCGGGGTGAAGGCCCCGATGGCCAGGTCGGGGCGCGCCGGCGCGGGGGCTCCCGTTTCTCTGTGCCCGGTGGCGGGGGGCCCGGCTCGGCTCAGGTTCTCAACCATGCATGCTCAACGGTAGGGGGAGCACCCGTCGGGCCCTCCGCCCACCAGGAGGGCAGGCGGGCATCCGGGCATCCGGGCCCAGGGCCCGTCCTCAGGCCGGCGCGATCACCAGGCAGCCGTTGTGCCCGCCGAACCCGAAGGAGTTGGAGAGCACCGGGCTCGGGTCCCAGGGACGGGCGGCGCCGGCGACGATGTCGAGGTGGATGTCCGGGTCGGGCTGCTCGTACCCGGAGGTGGGCGGGATCAGCCGGTGCTGGATGCTGAGGATCACGGCCACCGCCTCGATGGCCCCGCAGGCGCCCAGTCCGTGACCGGTGATCCCCTTGGTGGAGGTCACCGGAGGGGAATCGGCGCCGAACACCTTGGCGATGGCGTCCGACTCGGCCCGGTCGTTGAGCGGCGTCGACGTCCCGTGAGCATTGATGTGGCCGATCTGGTCGGCCGTGACCCCGGCGTCCTCCATGGCCAGGGTCATGCAGGCGGCGGCGCCGGAACCCCCCGGGATCGGCGCGGTGATGTGGTGGGCGTCCGCCGTGCTCGCCGAGCCGGCCAGCTCGCCGTAGATGTGGGCCCCTCTGGCCGTGGCGTGGTCCCAGGCCTCGAGGACGAGGGCCCCGGCCCCTTCGGTGATGACGAAACCGTCGCGCCGGACGTCGAAGGGCCGCGAGTCCCCGGAGGTGGAGAGGGCGGTCATGTTGGAGAAGGCCGCCATGCCCACCCCGGTCATCCCCGCCTCGGCGGCACCGCCGATGGCCACGTCACACCGCCCCGAGGCCACCAGGCGGGCGGCGTGGCCGATGCTGTGGGCCCCGGCGGCACAGGCCGTGGTGATGGTCTCCGACGGACCGTGCCAACCCATCCGGATCGAGACCGCGGCAGCACCGGCGTTGGACATCATCATCGGCACCAGGCGGGGAGATACCCGGCGAGGGCCCTTCTCGCCGAAGACGAGGATCTGGGTCTCGAGGGTCTCCAGGCCCCCGACACCGGTTCCCATGACGACGCCCGAGCGCCCGGGGTCGGCGTTGACCTCGCCGGCGTCCTCGAGGGCCATCGTGGCCGTGGCCACACTGAACTGGGCGAATCGGTCGAGCTGCCGGGTGTCCTTGGTGCTGAGCCACCGCTCCGGGTCGAAGTCGGGCACCCGGCGCTCACCCACGGGCGGCGGTCCGTTGAGTCCGGCCCACAGCGCCTCGACGCCGGTCCCGCAGCAGGAGACGGCCCCGATCCCGGTGATCGCCACCCGCCGGCCGGCGACCGGGCCACCCGGGCCGATGCCCAGTTGCATCAGAGCTTGGCGCTGACCAGGTCGAACGCCTGGCCGATGGTCTCGATGTCCTCGAGCTCGGTCTCATCGACCGACACGTCGAACGTCTCCTCCAGCGCCATGACCAATTCGACCAGGTCGAGGCTGTCCGCATCGAGGTCCTCGGCGAATCGTGCGTCCCTGGTCACCTTGTCCGCAGGCACCTGCAGGACCTCAACCGCGCACTCCTTGAACTTCTCGAATGCCTCGTCATTGCTCACGCATCTGCTCCTTTGTCATGGGTTGATCTCGCTCGTGCCCCGCTGGCGCTCTTGCCCGGCTGGCCCCTTCGCCGCCGGTCCGTCACAGGCCCATGGCCAGCCCACCGTCCACCGGCAGGACCGCACCCGTGATGTAGCCGGCTCCGGCTGAGGCCAGAAAGCCCACGGCCTCGGCGACCTCCTCGGGTCGGGCCACCCGACCCAGAGGCACCTGGGCTTTGAACTCGTTCATGCGATCCTCTCCGAGAGCCGCGAGCATATTCGTTCCGACCAGGCCCGGGGCAATCACGTTGACGGTGATCGACCGGCTGGCCACCTCCCGGGCCATGGAGCGGGCCATGCCCACCAGCCCGGACTTCGACGCCGCATAGTTGGCCTGGCCGGCCGAACCGATGAAGGCCCCCACCGACGAGACCATGATCACCCGGCCCCGGTGGAGGCGGATCATCTTGGCCAGCGCCCGCTTGGTGACCCGGAACGCGCCGGTCAGATTGGTGTCGATCACCTCGGACCAGGCGTCCTCGCCCATCCTCAGGACCAGGGTGTCACGGGTCACGCCGGCGTTGGCCACCAGGACCTCGACGGGGCCCCAGGCCTCCTCGACGGAGGCGAAGGCCTGTTCGACCTGCTCCTGGTCGGTGACGTCGCAGGCCAGGGAGAGGATGCCGGCGGGATCGGAGCCGATGTCGCCCTCGATCGTCCCCGACCTCGAGGTGACCGCCACCCGGTCGCCGCGGGCCGAGAACCACCGGGCGCAGGCCAGCCCGATGCCCCGGGAGCCCCCGGTCACCATGACCACCCGGCCCCGGGCGTCGGTGCCGTCTCCTGCGGCGGTGTCTCCGGCGGCGATGTCCCCTGCGGCCTCGTCTTGAGCGGCTTCGTCCTTCACGAGTTGCTCCCCGGGCTCCGGATCCAGGCCACCGGCTGGCCCTCGACCACCCGCTCACCCCGCACCGCCAACCAGCGCACCAGGATCCCGTGGAAGGGGGTCCGGACCTCGGTGAGTCCGACGGTGCCGACCCGGTCGCCGACGGCCAGGACGGATCCGGGCTCTGTGCCCTGGCCGCTGCCGGGGGCCGCCGTCGCCTCGGCCAGCGCGGTGCTCTCCAGCGCCGCCAGTTGGACATCCGGCTCGAAGACCCCGGGGGCCGGGCTCACGATGACCCGCTCGGAGGTGTAGAGGTGCTCGCCCTGGTGGGCCTGGGCCGATGCCGTCCACTCCTCGGTACCGGCCACCATGTCCATGAGCTTGTCGAGATCGGCGGGGACGGCCACGCCCACGCCGCGCACGTCGGGCACGCTCCGACGGACCAGACCGGTGAGTACCCCTCCGGGTCCGAGCTCGGCCAGCACGGTGGCGCCCCGCCCGCTGAGGGTCTCCAGCACGTGGCGCCACCGGACCGGGCTGCACAGCTGGGCGGAGAGGAGCCCGGGCCACTCCGAGGGGTCGGTGTGGATGCGGGCGTCCACGTTGGCCGCCACCGGCACCTCGGGGGAGTGGAACTCGACCGCATCGAGGGCCCGGCGCAGGCGGGCCCTCGCCGGGAGCATCAGCTGGGTGTGGAACGCGCCGGACACGGGGATGGGGAGCACCTTGCGGGCGCCGAGCTCCTTGGCCCGCTCGGTGGCCGCGGCGATCCCCTCCGCTGTCCCGGCGATGATCACCTGTCCGGGTGCGTTGTAGTTGGCCACCCACACCTCGTCCTCCGCCCGCCGGCAGGCGGCGTCGGCGTCTTCGTCGGAGATCCCGATGAGGGCGGCCATGGTGCCGGGGCGCTGATCGGAGGCGGACTGCATGGCGTCGCCCCGTTCGATGACCAGCCGGGTGCCGTCGGAGAGCGACAGGGCCCCGGACGCCACCAGGGCGGTGTACTCGCCGAGGCTGTGGCCGGCGCAGGCGCCGGGGAACAGGCCCACCCGTTCCACGGCGTCCAGCACGATCAGACTGGTCAGAAAGGTGGCCAGCTGGGCATTGGCGGTGAGGGTCAGCTCCTCTATCGGCGCGTCCAGGAGGAGGGCGGTGAGGTCGCGCCCGGCGATGTCAGACGCCTCGGCCACCACCTCCCAGGACGGGTGCTCGACCCAGGAGTGGCCCATCCCGGACCGCTGCGATCCCTGTCCCGGGAAGGTAAAGGCCAGCACCTGCCGACTCCTCTCGAATGCGTTCTGCCCGATCCGACCGCGATGGACGGACAAGTGTGGCACGACCTCGGCGGGACGGGGTGATTACCCGCCGGTCACCGGGTAGGCTCCTGAGCTACGACATGAAGTAGCCGGCGATCCGGTGCCGGCGTTGCCGGTGGCGGACGGCGTTGGCCGCTTGCAGGCCGGACAGCACTGCCGCCTCGATGCAACCGGCGTTGAGCCCGGAGTCGGTCCAGTCGCCGGCCAGGAAGAGGTTGTCGTACCCGCTTTCGTCGGATCGGAGGCGGAACTGGTCGGTCCCGGGCAGCGACTGGACGTAGCGGTCGGACGGATCGATGTTGGCCGACCAGTACTGCGAGTCGAACCGGCTCGGACCGACCCGGCTGATGGGCGGCGTCGGCGGGCCCGGTCGGCATGAGCGCGTCCAGGGCGCCGCAGAAGTAGCCGATCGAACCGGGGCGGCCGTCCGCCGGCCAGTCTTCGGCCCCGATCAGCTGGGGCATCGAGGCCCACGTGCCTCCGGCGCAGCACGGGAGCGATGAGCCTCGAGCTGGCCGACATCGTGCTCGGGGAGTTCGAGGCCATGGCGCTCCGGACCCTCGAGGGCCAGGCCACGGAGCTCGGATGGCAGCGGGACACGGTGACCGGGTTGACGCCTGAGGACTATCTGCACCTGATCATGCACAAGACGTGCTGGTACACGACGATCCATCCGTTGCGGGTCGGTGCCATCGTCGGGTCAGGGGGCGCCGCCGACGTGCGCGACATGGTTCGGTTCGGGTTCCACCTGGGCGCCGCGTTCCAGATCCGCGACGACCTGCTCAACCTGACCGGAGACGTGTCGCTCTACGGCAAGGAGAACAACGGGGACCCCTATGAGGGGAAGCGCACGCTGGCGCTGATCCATCTGATCGATCAGGCGGCGCCCGAGCACCGGGTCTTCCTCGAGCAGTACCTGTCGATGGAGCGCCAGGACCGGACACCGGAGGTCGTCGCCCGACTCCGCTCGCTGCTCGACTCACACGGGAGTCTGGAGTTCGCGGCGGTGTACGCCCGGAGGATCGCCAGCGCGGCCCTCGATGCCTTCGGCGCCGCCTTCGCGGCCGCCTCCCCCGGACGGGATGCCGACTTCGTGCGGGCGCTCATCCCCTACATGCTGGGACGGCCCTCATGAAGCGTCCAGACGGAGCCTGATCGATGCCCTCGACGAGGCAGATGATGGGACGGGGCGGGGCAATCCGGGGAAATCGGATCAGAACTTGCTGGCGCCCGAGAAGGCACCGTCGCCTTCCTTTCCGGTGACATCGGGAGGTTGGCCGGGTGACGGGACCGGGGCCTTTGCACGAAAGACCGGACTGGTGAGCCCTTTCAGCCGTTGAGTGGCAGGGGCTGCTTGCTTCGACCGGTGGGGACGCAGTCGATTGGCTGCGACCTTCAGTTTGCCGATCGAACTCAACTGACTGTTTCCCGAGTGGTTCGACATCGGGGAACCCGAAGGTGGTCCGGGAACTGATTCAACTTCGATGAATCCCACGTGCAGCAGCATGTCCCGGATGCAAGCTCGGTTTGGTATCCAGAACACAGATGTGTCACACATCGGGTTCCCGGGCGGACCGGTCACGATCCCGGACGGGTGGAACTGAGCGACCGACATGTCGCCCAGGCTGGCTCTCTCGAACCCGAGGGTCTGGAGGAGCAACGTGCCGGATGCAACGGAGGCGATCTTCTGCAGCGACAGGAGCGGGTTGCGCAAGTGGTACAGGACGCCGAAGTACATCACCAGGTCGAAGGTTCCAAATCTTCCCGGGTCCAGGTCGTACACGCCGGCGAGGTGGGCCTCTGCCTTCGATCCCAGGGCACTTCGGCAGATGTTGAAGCGGCGAATGCTTGCCGGAAAGGAGTCGATGGCGACGACCTCGCTTGCACCTCGGCGCTCGGCCTCAAATGAGAAGAACCCCTCGGCACACCCGATGTCCAGCACTCTCAGGCCAGACATGTCATCGGGCAGACCGTAGAGGGGCAGCTTTTCGGTCGCAGGATCGGACCAACCGGGGGTAATGACGCCATCCCCGAGATCCATTCTCAAGAACCAGTAATCCTCCGCCTCAACCTGGGACTTGATCCAGTCACGGAACGGAAGCCTGTCGCTCTCACTCTGCATGCGGTTGGTAGGTTACCCACCTCTCGAGTCCGCTTGCCGGAGCCGGCGACGCGTCTGAGTTGGGGTGACGTTTACCTCTGACCTGCCCGAACGGTGTGGAAGAGTGCGTGCCCGGGGCGGGATTCGAACCCGCACGCCCTTTCGGACAGTGGATTTTGAGTCCACCGCGTCTGCCATTCCGCCACCCGGGCCAGCGGAGGGGCAGCCTATCGCCGGGCCTGCCCGGCGGAGGAAACAACGAGGCAACCGGAACACCGGACAGGTACCGGGCACCGAAACCGTAGGCTCCCCCGGGTGGACGGCGCCGGGACCGATGGGGGTCTGATCCCGAGGTGGCGTGGGATCGGGGCCGGGCGCACGCTGGAGCTCCGCTCCGTGGTCCTGTGGACAGCCGAGCTTCCGCTGGTGCGTCCGATCGCCACGGCCAAGGGGATCCACCGGAGCCGGCCCCTGGTCTTCGTCCAGGTGCAATGTCGTGGCCACGGCGAACCTGTCGAGGGCTGGGGGGAGTGCGCAGCACTGGGTGACGCCTCCTATGACCAGGAGGACGTGTCGGTGGCGGCGGAGGCACTCGAGCGCACCATCGTCCCCGCGCTGTTCGAACAGGTGGCGGGAGACGCCCGCCGACTCCCCCCGCCGTCGGCTCTGGATCCGGTCCGCCGATCGACGCCCGGCACCCCGCTGGCCTTCGCCGCGCTCGAGATGGCGGTGGCCGATGCCCACCTCCGGGCCGAAGGCCGCGCCTGGGCCGCGCTGCTCGGCGTGGAACAGCGAACCGTCGAGCTCGGCGCCGTGGCCGGGCTGGCCCCGTCCCCGGACGGGTTGGTGGCGCGGGTCGGCGAGCTGGTCGATGCCGGCTTCGCCCGGGTGAAGGTGAAGGTCGCCCCGGGCTCCGACGTCGGACACCTCGAGGCGGTCCGCCGGTCGTGGCCGGGACTTCGACTGCAGGCGGATGCCAATGGCTCCTACGGCGCCGGTGACGACGGCCACCTCCGCGGCCTCGATCGATTCGGCCTGCTGTGCCTCGAGCAGCCGTTCGACCGGATGGACCTGGCCGCCCACGCCCGGCTCGCCGCCGGGATGAGCACGCCGATCTGCCTCGACGAGAGCCTCGGCTCTCCCGCGGACGTGGAGGGGGCCCTGGCCATGGGGGCCTGCTCGGTGGTGTGCGTAAAGCCCGCTCGGCTCGGCGGCCTGGGAGCCGCGCTGCAGGTCATCGAGTCCTGTGGCACGGCGGGCGTCCCGATGTGGATGGGGGGCATGTTCGAATCCGGCTACGCCAGGGCGGTCAACACCACGCTGGCCGCGCTGGCCGGCTTTGCCTGGCCGGGTGACCTGAGCCCGGCCGCCACCTACCTACGGGACGACGTAGTGCCCGGTCCGCAGCTCTCGCGCCGCGGCCCGGCCGGTGCACTGGCTGCCTCCCTGCCTCCGGGCCCGGGGATGGGACCGCCGCCCGACCCACTCGCCCTCGCCCGCCATCCGGGCCGCCGGGTGGTCATCGAGGCCCCATAGCCCGGTCTCCCCGGGACGCCACCCGTCCTTCGGCCGTTCCATGCATGGCCACCGGCGCCCAGGCGTAGAATTGCCGTTCCATGCGTCGCACCACCATCGAACGCCGGCTCAGTGACGTCCACCAGCAGCTGGTGCGCGCCCGAACCGACCTCGCCGTCCTCGATGAGCAGCTGGTGGTGGCCAACGACATTGCCGAGGACACCCGCCTGCGCGCGCTGGTGGCCGAGTCCACTGCCGCATCCAGGGAGTACGACGAGGCCGGCCGGCACGCTACGGTCTTGACTCAGACCCGCGATGCCCTGGTGAGTCGGATCGACGGCCTCCAACATCGACAGGACGAGCTGCTCGGCCGGTTGGCTGTCGGCCCCGGTTGACGGTCGTGGGCCCGTGTGTCGTGGAGATGTCCCAGTCATGCCGGCAGCCGAAGCGGCCGGTGCCCGAGTTGGAAGGACCTGAACGACTATGACCAGGCGCGTGGTCATCGCCGAGGACGAGGCGATCATCCGGCTCGATCTCAAGGAGATCCTGCTCGACGAGGGATATGACGTGGTGGGCGAGACGGGTCGCGGCGACGAGGCGGTCGAACTGGTCCGCCAGCATCAACCCGATCTGGCCATTTTGGACGTGAAGATGCCGGGCTCGGACGGGCTGGCTGCGGCGCGGGCCATCCATGGCCTCGGGCTCAAGGTCGCGGTCCTGATCCTCACCGCCTTCAGCCAGCGGAACCTCATCGACGAAGCCAGGGAGGCCGGGGTGGCCGCCTATCTGGTCAAGCCCTTCCAGCGCATCGAGCTCATCCCGGCCATCGATCAAGCCATGACCCGCTGCGAACAGGAGTGGGCCATCGATGCCGAGGCGGCCCGGACGGACCACGACGGCGGAACCGGGCAGCCGGCGAGTGCCGAGGACAAGCTCGAGACCCGGCGCCTGGTCGAAGGGGCCAAAGGCGTGCTGATGGAGCGGTCGGGGATGTCCGAGGCCGAGGCCTTCGGCTTCATCCAGAAGCGGGCGATGGGAACCCGCTCGCGGATGATCGACATCGCCCGCCAGGTGCTCGAGGGCGCGCTGGCGCCCTAGGCGATCTCCGTCATGGCCACCACTCCCAAGGGAACACCACCGTCCGCCGTCGGGGCGGACGCCACGGATGCCCCTGGGCCTCGACCGCTCATCCTGCTCGACGGCATGTCGCTCGCCTTCCGGGCCTACTACGCCCTCCCGGCGGAACTGGCCACCACCACCGGCGTGGTGACCAACGCCCTCCATGGCTTCGCCTCCATGGTGGTCAACCTGGTGCGCGATCACCGGCCCGTCGGGCTGGCCGTCGCCTTCGACCTGCCGGGTGGGACCTTCCGCGACGAGATCGTCGACGACTACAAGGCGGGCCGGACCGAGGTGCCCCCCGATCTCCCGCCCCAGTTCTCCATGATCCGGGCGCTGCTCGAGTCGCTGGCCATCCCGGTGGTGGGCGCCGAGGGATTCGAGGCCGACGACGTGCTGGCGACGCTGGCCACCGAGGCACGGGACCGCGGGCACCCGGTGATCATCGTCACCGGCGACCGCGACTCGTACCAGTTGGTCGAGGACCCCTACGTCCGGGTGCTTTACAACCGGCGGGGGGTGAGCGACTACGCCCTTTATGACGAAGCCGGCATCGAGGGGCGGACCGGCGTCCGGCCCGAGAAATACCCGGTGCTGGCCGCCCTGCGCGGCGACCCGTCGGACAATCTGCCCGGGGTGCCCGGGGTCGGGGAGAAGACGGCGGCCAAGCTGGTCAACGAATACGGGGACCTCGACGCCATCTACGCCCACCTCGACGCCCTTTCGCCCAAGCTGCGCGACAACCTGGCCGCCCACGCCGAGCGGGTGCGGACGAACGCCGAGGTGATCCCCCTGATCCGGGACGTGCCCCTCGACGTGCACGTCGACCAGCTGACCCTGGGTGGATGGGACCACGAGACGGCGCGGCTCTTCTTCGACGAGTTCGAGCTGCGCACCCTGTGGCCCCGGTTCTCCACGTTGATGGAGGAGGGCGCCTTCGGGCTGTCCGCGGACGGGAAGTCGGGGACCGGCGCCATTGTCGGGACGGCGACTGACGGTGCTCCGGACAGGAACACGGCGGAGGTGGGGGAACCGGCGCTCGACGGGGCACCGGCCTGGCTGGCCGCGCCGGCCGTGACCGTCCCGAACACGGCTGACGTGGCCGCCGGGGCGATCGGGGGCCTGTTCGACACGGCCCGGGCCTCGGGCGGGTGTGTCGCCCTCTACGCCCAGTGGTCGGGTGACCCCGGCCGCTCAGCGCTGGCCCGGCTGACCCTGGCCTGTGAGCCCGGCGACGAGTCGGTGGCGATGGTGCAGCTCCGGGCGTCCGATGGCGGGCCGACTGACCTCCTGGCCGAGCCCGCGGTCGTCGGCGCCCTGGCCGACGCCCTGGGTCCCGGCGGCGTGGGCGTCGTGGCGCACGATGCCAAGGAGCTCATGCGGTCACTCATGCCCGTGGGGGTCGACATCGCCTCGCTGGCCATGGACACGGCGGTGGGCGCCTACCTGCTCGACCCGTCGACCGACCGCTACCGGATCGCCGAGCTGGCGGCGCGTTTCCTGGGTGTCGACGTCGACGACGGGCTGGGAGGCGAGGGCCAGGGCTCCTTCGCCCTCGGCTCGCCCGGAGATGCTCCGGCCGGCGACGGCGGCAACGAAGCCGGTCCCGACGGCAACGAAGCCGGCCCCGACCGAGCGGACCTCCCCGCGGCCCGCCTGGCCGCGGTGCTGTCTCGGTTGCGCCCTCCGATGGTCGAGGCGCTCGAGACAGTGGGGGAGAGCGGGCTCTACCACGACATCGAGCTGCCGCTGGTGCGGGTGCTGGCCCGCATGGAGGTGGTCGGAATCCCCGTCGACCAGGAGGTGCTGCGATCGATCGCCGCCGGGTTGGCCGAGGAGTGCCGAGTGCTCGAAGCCTCGCTCCACCAGCTGGCCGGCGGGCCCTTCAACGTCAATTCGGTGCCGCAGCTCCGCGAGGTCCTCTACGACCGGCTCGGCCTCGCCCCGGTCCGCAAGACCAAGACCGGCTTCTCCACCGACGCCCGGACACTGGAGCTGTTGCGGGACCAGCATCCGATCGTCGAGGTACTGCTGCGCTACCGGGAGGTCGAAAAGCTCCGCTCGACCTACGGGGAGAGCCTGGCGGCCGAGGTGGCCCCGGACGGGCGCATCCATGCCACCTTCCGCCAGACGGTGGCCCGCACCGGCCGGCTGTCGTCGGATCGGCCCAATCTCCACAACATCCCGGTCCGGACCGAACAGGGCCGCCGGTTCCGCGAGGCGTTCGTGCCGTCGGAGGGCCGGCTCCTGCTGGTGGCGGACTACGACCAGGTCGAACTGCGGGCCATCGCCCACCTGTCGGGTGACCCCGGGCTGACCGCCGCCTTCGCCGCCGGTGAGGACATCCACCGCACGGTTGCCGCCCGGGTGTTCGGGGTCGAGCGGGACGAGGTCACCCACGCCCAGCGGTCGACGGCCAAGATGGTGTCCTACGGCCTCGCCTACGGGATGGAGGCCTACGGACTCTCCCAGCGCCTGGCCGTCCCGGTGGAGGAGGCCCAGTCGATCCTGCAGGCCTTCTTCGAGGGGTTTCCGTCGGTGCGGGCGTACATGGAGCGGGCGGTGGCCGAGGCGCGGATGGCCGGCTACACGGTGACCGCCTTCGGGCGCCGCCGCCCCCTGCCCGATCTGGCCTCCACCAACTACCAGGTGCGCCAGGCAGCGGAGCGCCAGGCGATGAATGCGGGCATCCAGGGCCTGGCCGCCGACCTGTTCAAGGTGGCCCTGGTTCGCCTCGACGCCGGACTGGAGGAGGAAGGCTTGGCCTCGGACCTCGTCCTCCAGGTGCACGACGAGGTCTTGGTGGACGTGGTTCCCGACGAGGCCGACCGGGTGGCCGCCCTCACCGAACGCGCCCTGACCGGCGCCGCCGACCTGGAGGTCCCGCTGAGAGTGGCCATGGCCTGGGGATCATCGTGGGCGGAGGCCAAGGGGGCCTGAGCGCTGCCGTCGGCCGATGCGCCGCCTCGGGGCGGGGAGCGGTGGAGTACGATTGATTCCCGGTCACAACGGTGTGGCCCCTACCTTTGCCGCCGGCGACCCTGAGGGGACGCGGCGATCCGTCCGGAAAGCGAGCTACCTACCCATATGTCCGATACACACGCCGTAGCCGAAGGCACGGCCCTCCTCTCGCCTGAGGCCATGGGCACCTTCGATGAGCAGGGGACCTACATTCCCCGGTCCGTCACCGAGGACGATCTGGGCGGAGCGTCACTCGAAGACGCCATGGCCGGCACCATCGTCGAGTTCGACGACGGCGACCTGGTCGAGGGCACCGTGGTCAAGATCGACCGGGACGAGGTCCTCCTCGACATCGGCTTCAAGTCCGAGGGTGTGATCCCGGTGCGGGAGCTCTCCATCCGCAATGACGTGGACCCATCGGAGATCGTGACGCTGGGCGAGGCGATCGAGGCCCTTGTCCTCCAGAAGGAGGACAAGGAGGGCCGGCTGATCCTCTCGAAGAAGCGCGCCCAGTACGAGCGGGCGTGGGGGACCATCGAGAAGCTGAAGGAGTCCGACGAGGTGGTCACCGGCCCGGTGATCGAGGTGGTCAAGGGCGGCCTGATCGTGGACATCGGGTTGCGGGGCTTCCTCCCGGCCTCTCTGGTCGAGCTGCGCCGGGTGCGCGAGCTGCAACCGTACGTGGGTCGGGTCATCGAGGCGAAGATCATCGAGCTGGACCGCAACCGGAACAACGTGGTGTTGTCCCGGCGGGCGTGGCTGGAGGAGACCCAGAAGGAGCAGCGCGGCGAGTTCCTGGTCAACCTGAAACCGGGCGAGCGCCGCAAGGGGATCGTCTCCTCGGTCGTCAATTTCGGCGCCTTCGTCGACCTCGGGGGCATGGACGGGTTGGTCCACGTGTCCGAGCTGTCGTGGAAGCACGTCGACCATCCGTCATCGGTCGTCTCGGTGGGGGACGAGATCGACGTCGAGGTCCTGGACGTCGACCTGTCCAAGGAGCGCATCAGCCTCTCCCTCAAGGCCACCCAGACCGACCCGTGGCAGGAGTTCGCCAATTCTCACCAGGTGGGCGAGCTGGTCTACGGACGAATCACCAAATTGGTCCCGTTCGGCTCGTTCGTCCAGGTGGGGGACGGGATCGAAGGCCTCGTGCACATCTCGGAGATGGCCGGCCACCACGTCGACCTCCCCGAGCAGGTGGTCACCCCGGGCGAAGAGCTCTGGGTCAAGATCATCGACATCGACCTCCAGCGTCGCCGGATCAGCCTGTCCATCAAGCAGGCGGCGGAGGGCGGCGAGGTGTCCGAGGAGTACCGCGAGGCCTTCGGCGAGCATGCCTACGACGCCGAGGGGAACTACGTCGGGCCGTTCGAGTTCGCCGAGTCCGAGTTCACGCCGGAGACCGAGGCGCAGGCGGCGTGGGCCGACTATGTCGCCGAGCACGGCCCGGGCGACGAGACTCCCGATGGTGTCCCCGCCGCCGGTGCCGCTCCGACGGGCGAAGCCGCTCCCACCACCGACGCCGTTCCCGCCGCGGGTGCGCCTCCGGACAGTGCGCCTCCGGTCAGTGTGCCTCCGGACAGTGTGCCTCCGGACAGTGTGAAATCGGATAGTGCGGCTGTCGACGGGGCGAGCGCGGAGACGGCCCCACCTGAGCCGGCCGCCGAGGCGCCGCCCGCCACTGCTCCGGTGGCAGGGGCTCCGGCCGAGCCCGGAGACTGAGTTCCGGCCGAGCCCGGACGCTCAGCCCCGGCTGTCGGGCCGGCGTGACCCGCATCCGGCCCGCTCCACCCGGGGTGTCAGACCTCCAGCGAGGCAGTCGGGGCCGGGGCGCCGTAGGGCGCATCCGCTGCCACTTTCGCCCGTGAGCCGTTGCCCGCCTCGGCGATGAGGGGGAAGTGGCAGGCCACCTGATGGCCCGGTGCGATGTCCCGCAGGGGCGGCTCCTGTTCGGCACAGACGGCCTGGGCGTAGGGGCACCGGGTCCGGAACCGGCATCCCGAAGGAGGGTCGAGCGGAGACGGGAGCTCGCCGGAGAGCGCGGTGTGGTCGGTGGCCTTGTCGGGGTCGGGCTCGGGTATGGACGCCAGGAGCGCTTCGGTGTAGGGATGGGCGGCCGACCGGTAGAGGTCGTCCGAGGCGGCCACCTCGACCAGCTTCCCCAGGTACATCACTGCCACCCGGTCGCTCACGTTCTTGACCACGGCCAGGTCGTGGGCGATGAAGACCATGGTCAGCCCGAAACGCTCCTTCAGATCGGCCAGCAGATTGAGGATCTGGGCCTGGACCGACACGTCCAGGGCGGAGACCGGCTCGTCGCAGATCAGCAGGTCGGGATCGGCCATCAGGGCGCGGGCGATGCTGATGCGCTGGCACTGCCCACCGGAGAACTCCTGGGGGCGCCGGTCCCCGGCCGTGTCGGGATCGATGCCGACCGCCTCGAGCATCTTCCACACTTGGTCGGCCCGCTCGCTCTTGGTGCCCCGCTTCCAGATGTTGAGGGGCTCCGCCACGATGTCGCGCACCCGGCGGCGAGGGTTGAGCGACGAGATCGGGTCCTGGAAGATCATCTGGATCTTGGTCCGAATCTGGCGGAGCTGCCGTTTGGACAGGCGGCCGAGGTCCTGCCCCCGATAGACGACGCTGCCCGATGTGGGGGGTTGTACCTGCACCAGGGCCCGACCGGTGGTCGACTTCCCGCATCCGGACTCGCCCACCAGGCCGAGGGTCTCGCCCCGCTTGACGGCGAAGCTCACCCCCGACACCGCATGCACGGTCCGACGGCCGTTGCGGAACTCGACCACCAGGTCGTCGACCTTGAGCACGACATCGCCTTCGCCCGTATCCGGGGCCGGCGCGTCCATCGGTGCGGCGCTCACGGTGACTGGATCTCCGCGTCAGGGTTGATGGCGGTGTCGGCAGAGGGGCCCGGAACGGGGGCGGAGGGTACCGGGGCCGCGGCAATCCCGGCTCCGGCGTGGTCGGTCGGGGCGGTGGGCACGCCGTTCACCAGGGGGAACCAGCAGGCAAAGAGATGGTCGGGGGAGCCGGCGGTGCGCAGGGGAGGCTCGATCTCCCGGCACTTGTCCTGCACGTACGGGCAGCGGGGCGCGAAGCGGCATCCCTTGGGTGGGTGGATCATGTCCGGGGGCCGGCCGGCGATGGCATGGAGGCGGACCCCGCTGGGATCGGCCAGGCGGGGGATCGAGTCCATCAGGGCCCGGGTGTAGGGCATGTGGGTGTCGCTGAACAGGGTGCGGGTCGGCGCCTGCTCGACGATGCGCCCGGCGTACATGACCACGATCTCGTCGGCCCGGCTGGCCACGACACCCAGGTCGTGGGTGACCAGGATCACCGCCATGTGCCGCTCACGCTGCAACTCGCCCAACAGGTCGAGGATCTGGGCCTGGACGGTGACGTCCAGGCCGGTCGTCGGCTCGTCGGCCATCACCAGGCGCGGCGCGCAGGCCAGTGCGATGGCGATCATCACCCGCTGACGCATGCCTCCCGAGAGCTGGAAAGGGTACCACCTCACCCGTTGCTCCGGGGAGGGTATGCCCACCGAGCGGAAGAGCTCGATGGCCGTGGCCGTGGCCTCGGCGCGGTCGATGTCGAGGTGGAGCCGCAGGGACTCGGTGACCTGCCGCCCGATCCGCTTGACCGGATTGAGGGCGGTCATCGGGTCCTGGAAGATCATGCTCAGTTCCGCGCCCCACACCTGGCGGAGCTCGTCCGGCTTCATGGCCGTCAACTCGTGGCCGGCGAAGTGGACCGTCCCGCTCCTGATCACGTCCTGAGCGGGGAGGAGGCCCATGATCGAGCGGGACAGGACGGTCTTGCCCGAACCGGACTCCCCGACGATACCGAGGGTCTGCCCCCGATCCACCGACAGCGAGACGCCGTCCACCGCCTTGACCGTCCCCCGCGACGTCCGGAACCAGGTATGGAGGTCCTCGACCTTCAGCAGGGGCCCGTCGTCGGCCTCGTCGATGTCGGCGAACTCGAGCGTGTCACTCCCGCGCTTCGCCCGGCGCCGGGCGCTCACAGAAGGCCCTCGCGCACGTCGAATCGCTGACGGAGCCGGTCGCCGATCAGGTTGATCGACAACAACAGCAGGAACATGGCCAGCACGGGCCACAGCATGATGTAGGGGTTGACCTGGAGATTGCCGTTGGTTGCCCCCTCCGAGATGATGTTCCCCCACGACGGGGTGGGGAGGGCCACCGACAGCCCGAGGAAGGCCAGGGTGCCCTCGACCACGATGACACCGGCCACGGTGATCAGGCCGAAGGAGGCGGCGGCCGGTATCACGTTGGGGAGGATCTCCCGGAACACGATCCTGGTGGAGGTGGCCCCCATCGTCCTCGCCGCGATGACGAAGTCGCGGTTGGCGAAGGACAGGCTCGAGGCGCGCACCACCCGATACAGCAGGGGTATGACCGCCACGCTGAGGATGATGGTGATCTTGTACAGGGAGTGCCCCCAGAAGGCCACGATGGCGATGACCGCCACGATGGCCGGGAAGGCCAGCAGCACGAACGCCCCGGCGTTGAGCCAGGTGTCCATCCTCCCGCCCTTGTAGCCGGAGATCAGCCCCAGGGTCCCGCCGACCAGCATGCCGATGGTCACGGCCGCGAACCCGACGATGAGGGAGACCCGGGAGCCGTAGATCACCCGGCTGAGCAGGTCCCGGCCCAGGTCGTCGGTGCCCAGCAGATGATGGACGCTCGGCCCGGCGTTGATGACCGAGTAGTTCTGGAAGTTGGGGTTGGCCAGGGGCAGGAGGTCGGCGATGACCGCCAGCAGGACGACCAGGCCCACCCAGCCCAGGGCGAACCAGAACAGGAAGCCGAGGGGCTTCTTGACCAGGATGTCGTCCGAGTCGAGAGACTCGCTCTGGCGGGACACCACCAATTCGTCCATGGCGGCGGTTCCGGGGGCCCAGTCGACCAACAGGCCCTCGGACGCATGGGTCCCTGCCAGTTCGCGGTCGTCAGGCACCGGTCATCCCCGGGTCACCCTGGGATCGACCACGGTGAAGATGAAGTCGATGATGAACTGGAGCACGACATAGGCGATGGCCACCACCAGGGCGATGCCCTGGACGACCAGGTAGTCCCGCTGGTAGACGGCCTGCACCAGGGTATACCCCAGTCCGTTGAGGGCGAAGAGGTACTCGACCACGAACGTTCCGGCGATCAGCGCGCCGATGTTGACCCCCGCCCCGGCCAGCAGCGAGAAGGTCGAGGGCCGGAAGGCGTGGCGCCACATGATGAAACGGGAGGACAGTCCCTTGGAGCGGGCCATGGTGATGAAGTCCTCCTGCAGGGTGCTGATGAGGTCGGACCGCAGCAGCCGGTAGTAGACGGCGATCGACCCGGCCGTGATCGCCACCGACGGCAGGATCATGTCGTGGATGTTCTGGGCCGGGCTTTCGGTGAAGGGTGTGTAGCCGGTGGC